>CAJUDN010000014.1 GCA_910585355.1 uncultured Lachnospiraceae bacterium | reverse complement strand
CCAGTTGCCAGCATAGTAGAAATGGCGGTCACCACTTGAATCACCGGGGCAGTCAGATTGATTGCAGACAGCGCACTCGTACCAATCAGGTTTGACACGAACAAACCGTCAACCATCGTGTAAAAAGACATAAAGACAGACATTGCAATGGTAGGGACTGCGAATTTGAGGATGTTCCTCAATGTGACCGGCTTGTCGTAAGCATTTTGATTCTCCATCATCGTTCTCCTTGTCTCCTTGTTTTTCTCCGGTATATGTGCTATCATAATCCGTACAGTAACTGTACAGTCAAGAGGTATTTTAATAAATGGAGAAAAAAAGTAAATTGCTCACAATCGGTCAGTTTGCGGCTCTGCATGGCATCAATAAGAAAACTCTGATGTGGTACGATGAAATTGGTCTTTTTCATCCATCATTTATCCATCCAGAAAATGGATACAGATATTACAGCTACTATCAGAGCGCCATTCTGGAAACAATCCTGTTGTTGCGGGAGTTAGATGTGCCGATTGAAGAAATCCAGGTATTTATGAAAAACCGCTCCGCTGCCGGCATGGAACAGGTCTTAAAGGAAAAAATTGAAGATTTAGACCGCAATATGGCACATCTGAGGGCAGTTCGGAGAACGCTGTCCTACCACCGCCAAAATATGCAGACATTATTGACGATGGACTTATCAGAAATCACCATTGTGCAGAAGAAGGAGCGCAGTTTAGTTACCGTAGACATCAATCGGGACAGTACGTTTGATAAGCAAGTGGAGATGATTACTGCGGAAACGAAAAAATATCAGCTTCGCCGTCTGCATGATGCCTCTTATGGTACGATGATCGCAGTAGATAGTCTGCGAAAAGGGGACTTCGAGGATTACTCCAAACTTTTTATTGAAATTCCGTTCCCCATAAAGAAAGATGGATTGCACATACAACCTGCCGGGGATTATGTACGGGCATTTTATAGGGATACAACAGAAAGCCCTGTGCTTTGCTACCAAAGGATATTTGATTATGTCGAAGAACATGGCCTTACATTATCGGGGTTCTCTTATGAAGTTATTATCAATGAAAATGTGATTGATCGGGCTGAGGACGCTCTTGTACAGATTGAGATGCTTGTGAAACCCCAATAGAGATTTTATTCCAATAGCAATTTTTAATCAAACATGAATATCCCCGGCCGAAATCTTACATTTCCCCTTGACAACATCTTTAGAATGAGAACCATATTGAACAACCTTTATTATATTATCTTCTATACGATAAACAATAGGATTTGCATCGTCTATTCTCCGACTCCAATAGGACGCCAGATCACTGCTTAATCTTTCCGGCTTTCCTATTCCTTCATATCCATTCCGGTCAGTATCCTTCAGTAATTGAAGAATACGTTTTAATGTTTTTTATCCTGTTTGGTCCAGTATTCAAAATCCTCCCACGCCGCGTCTGACCATACTTTAATCATCAAAGTCCACCTCATACACCGTTCCACCTGTAGCTTCCATCTGCGCTACAGATTCCCTAAGCCTAGTGTGATGAAACAGTCAATGGCTTCTTTCTCTCATTTTGAAAGAAGCGACAGAAGTCAGGTACTATAACATAACCGTTTCAGTCCTTCAATTCCCTTTTTCAATATGTTTTTATCGTTTATCAATAAAAATATATTGATTTTCTGATTATCCTGTGCTATGATACATTCCAGAAATGAAAGATTTGATCGTAACTGTGAGGGTATAGAACCGTTACGATTTACCAAAACAGGAGGAATTACATGAACTGGTCCCATAAGCGCTCCATTTTTTTAACCAGGATCTGCATCTGGCTTTTTATGGCCGGATACCTGTTGGTCCTGGCTTCCTGCCCCTTTTTAGTAAAAAGTTTCATATGTTACTCCCATTCCGCCTGCGAAAAGCAGTCCTTTTTATTTATAACTACGTTTTATTCCTGCGCGGTCCCGGTGGGTGTGATTCTCTTCCATCTGAATCAACTTATAAGCGCCATAGGAAACGAAGATATTTTTACGGCGTCCAATATACGAAGACTTCGCGTGATCTCCTGGATGTGCGGCTTAACCGGACTCTTCTGCTTTTTCTCCATGCCCTACTATCTGCCATGGGGAATTCCGGGCTGTTGTATGATTCTCATGTGTCTTTTAATCCGCGTCATCAAAAATGTATTTGAGCGTGCCAAGGAACTGAAAGACGAGAATGATTTCACCATATAGAAAGGAGATTTTCCATGCCGATTATTGTAAATCTGGATGTCATGATGGCGAAACGGAAAATTTCCGCCGGGGAATTGTCCGAACGCGTCGGCATTACTCCCGCCAACCTGTCTGTTTTAAAAAACAACAAAGCAAAAGCCGTCCGTTTTTCCACACTGGAAGCCATCTGCCGGGAGCTGCGCTGCCAGCCGGGAGATATTCTGGAATTTTCCGAAAAGGAGGAAATTTTTTATGACTGATTTTCATGAAACACACACACCAAACGCTGCCCCGGCGCCGGCCCAGGCTGCGGCCCTGACTTCTCCCGAGGTCCAGGCCCATACTGCCGTCACGGCTTCTCCCGAGGCCCGGGCTCACGTTACCGCCGCTTCCATCGAGACCCAGGTTCACACTGCTGCCGCAGGTTCCCCCACGGCTCAGGCCCACACTGCCGCCGCGGTTCCTCCCGAGGTCCAGGCCCGCACTTCCGCTGCTGGTTCTTCCCCCATGACCCAGGCTCCCTTTTCCCCAGGGACATGGGCCTCGCCCTACCCGTATGCCAAGCCCCCGGCCCCTCCCGCGCCCCGGCCCCTCCCTGCCGCCCCGCTTGCGGAATCATTTGGAACTTACGGGCCCGTCTGTCTGGCCATGGGATTCTTTTATACTTTCTGCTTTTATAAAAATCCCAGTTCCATCACCTGGCCCTTATTTTCGGCTGTGGGATATCTGGTTTTATGCATGCTTTTTAAACGGCTGGGCCTCACTATAAAAAAGGACTCCTGGTTTCTTATTGGAACCTCGTTCCTTGTGAGCCTTTCCATGTGTCTGACCGGCAGTCCCTTCCTTCACGCCTGCAGCCGCCTGGCTCTGCTTCTGCTTTTGGCTGTTTTCCTGAACCATCAGCTTTACGAGGACCGCGCCTGGCAGACGGGAACCTGGCTTATCGCCATTCTGAAATATGGCGTCTCCCTTATTGGCCTTTTCCCGGTTCCATTCCGCCATGCGGTGGTGTATGCCAAATCCGGAAAAGCAGCCAAAAGCAAAAATGTTCTCCTGGTTCTTTCCGGCATCTGCGCGTCCATCCCCTTAACAGTCCTGCTGGTCTGGCTTCTCGGCAGTGCGGACGCCGTGTTTTCAAACCTCATATCCCGGCTGTTTCATGACTTTTTCCGCCTGGGAACCCTGATTTCCATGAGCGCCGGCTCTCTTTTCGCCGCCGTCGTTTTTTACAGTATTCTCTGCACCCGATTCGCGCCGCCAAAGGTCCGGGCGGAAGTATGCTGCAAAAAGGGAAATCCCTTAGCTGCCGTCAGCTTTTTAGGCGCCATCGTCCTCTTTTACGGGGCCTTCTGCGCCATCCAGATTTACTGTCTGTTTTTACGCCAGGGCTCGCTTCCGGAATCCATGACCTACGCCCAGTACGCCCATCAGGGCTTCTACCAGCTTGTGTTTGTCATTTTTATTAACCTGGCCCTGGTACTTGGATTTTTAAAGTATATCCGCCCCACCCTGCTTTTGAGGCTCACTCTGGCTTTCCTCAGTATATGCACTGTAATCATGACCTTCTCCGCCGCATACCGCATGGTACTTTACGTGGCCAGCTACCACCTTACTCTTTTAAGACTTCTGGTCCTCTGGTTCCTGGCGATGGTCACAGTTCTCATGGCAGGGATTTTCCGGCTGATTTTTAGGGACGGCTTTCCTCTGTTTCGTTATGGACTGGTGGTGATATCCGTTTTCTACGTGGCGCTGGCTTTTGCCAGGCCGGATGCAGTCATTGCCCGCTATAATCTCACCCACGAAAGTATCTCCCACAGCGATCTGCATTACCTGCAGTCCCTGTCCGTAGACGCGGCGCCTGCACTCCTAGAGTATCTCCCCACGGACGAATCCTGTTTCAAGCCATGGGGCAGCCGGAAACAGTATCTGCAGTCTTTTATAAATCATCAGCCGGAACGGTCCCTTTCTCTCTCCTTGCGCCGTTATAATTTCTCCGCCGCCAGAGCCACCCGCCTTTTCGGCCCTCTATTCATAGAATTCCCGGACTGATATTACGCAGTAACCGCTCCGCCGTGTGCTTCCTGCCCGCCATAAGCGGCAAAAAGATGCAGGGCGGAACGGCTGCATTCCACAGCCCGGGAATTTCCGTTTTTTCTTGTTTATTTTGTCATTCCGAGAGCTCTCGGCCTGCAGCCGTCCGGAATCGGACACAGATAAGTATCACCCTCCAGCGTCTCTTCCATCTCTGCCCTCGCTTCTTCGATCACAGCCGGATCCTCATACATGTCAACGGCAGCGCCTGCCATGGCCTTTGCCGCGTAAATCAGTCCTTTATGGGCCAGGCCGCTCTTTCCCTGAGTCACCACCTGCCAGGAATGTCCCGGAGTTCCGGCCGCCCATGTGGCCACATAGGCCTGGGCTGTGGGACAGTTCCAGCTCACATCACCCACGTCTGTGGAACCGAAGGACATAATTCCCACCGGATCAAAGGGGGCCACAAACCGGTACATTACCTCTCCCTTATGAGCCAGAACCTCTTTTTTTACTGCCTTGTCACAGGATTTTGCCACCTTCTCCAGGGATTCATAGCAGCTCTCACCAACGCTCTCATGGATTGCCTTCGCGAGAGCCATCTCATCCTCCGTGTACTCCGGCGCCCCAAGCTCTGTAAGATTCTCCCACAGCTTCTTCGCAATCACCTTATTGCTGATCAGATTGGAGCATCCCTTTACAAAGTCAATTTCCACTCTTGTCTCTGTCATATGGGCGGCCCCTTCCGCTATCTTATTGACCCGTTGGTAAATTTCCTCCACCTGTCTGTTTTTCGGCGCACGGATCAGGTAAAGCACTTCTGCATATGGCTGAACTACATTGGGAGAATAACCTCCGGTATTGGTAATGGCATAGTGGATTCTGGCCTCAGGAATCACGTGCTCCCTGAGGAACTGAACGCCCATGTTCATGAGTTCGCAGGCATCCAGAGCGCTTCTTCCAAGATGAGGGGCCCCGCCCGCATGAGCGCTGGTGCCATAGAATTTATACGCCACCTGGTAATTGGCCAGAGAACTTCCCGTATCGGCTCTGGTGAGATCGCCGGGATGCCAGGTAATTGCGGCATCCAGACCGGAAAACACGCCGTCCTTCGCCATGAAGGCTTTCCCGGAGCCTCCCTCCTCCCCGGGACACCCAAAGTAAACAACCGTGCCGGGCTTTTTGGTTTCTTCCAGATACCTTTTTACTCCAATGGCCGCAGAAAGAGAAGCCGTTCCAAGCATGTTGTGGCCGCAGCCATGTCCCGGAGCGCCTGCGTGCACCTGCTTTTTCTCTGCGGCGCCCGCCTCCTGATCCAGGCCGGATAAAGCGTCAAACTCCCCGAGGAATCCAATCACCGGTTTTCCCGACCCAAAGGTTCCCTTAAAGGCCGTTGCCACTCCCGCCAGGTTCATCTCCACCTCAAATCCTTCCTGTTCAAGCAGTCCGCAGAGCACCTTCATGGATTTTTCCTCTGTAAACGCAGTCTCTGCACAGCCCCAGATCTCGTCGCTGGCCTCTAAAATTTCGGCTGCCTTTTTGTCAATCTCTTCCCATGCCGTCTGTTTTCCCATCTCTTTCTCACCTTTCTTTATTATTTATAAATCACAGCTGTTTAAATACCCTTCTGTTCCGGTGGGGATGCTTTTTCGAGAATGCAAAGGAAAAGGCGGACACACTGCGGCACTGCGTTATGCATCTTTCTTTTGCTCCATCGGGAAAGCGGACCAGTGAAACGTAAAGGCATTTAAACCGGGTTACTCTAGTATCATTCTACCTTCTTCATTTCCTGCTGTCAATAAAATTGCCGCCCCTCCCCCGCATCCCCCGTTTCCGCCTCCAGGCAACTTTTCCTGTTTCAATACCGGATTTTTGCTTGCGCTTTCAGATAATGGATGCTATAATCTTTTTCGTAATTCCCTGTTCTTTCTTACAGGGAAAACGCGAAGATTATTTGGAGGTAAGTTCATGAACTGGAACATTGTAATGAATGTCGTGCTTGTGATTCTCGTCATTCTCATAGCCATTCTTGGTATTCTCTACTATCTGGGAAGGAAAATGGAAAAACGCCAGGTAGAACAGCAATCCGCCATTGACGCCGCGAAACAGGTCGTTACCCTGATGGCCATTGATAAAAAGAAACTGAAATTAAAAGATGCGGGTCTGCCTGCAATGGTCTATGAGCAGACTCCCTGGTACGCAAAACGTGCAAAGATTCCGGTAGTGAAAGCAAAAATTGGCCCGAGGATCATGACCATGATCGCCGATGAAAAAGTATTCTTACAGCTTCCCTTAAAAACAGAAGCCAAGGTTGTTATCAGCGGCCTCTACATAACGGAAATCAAGAGTGTCCGCGGCGGTATCCCGCCCCTGCCGGAAAAGAAAAAGTTCTTCGACCGGTTCCGAAAGAATAAAGACAAATCCGCAAAAGCAAAATAACGCATGCCAACGGAACGGTCAGCTGATACTATTTTCTGACCCTCCGGTGCGAAATCAAAAATTTCTCATGGAATTTAGCTGCATCCGCCGAAAAGGCAAACCGTCTGGAAGGCTTGAAACAAAATTTATGGAATTCCTGGTGGATGGAATGTCGTTTCTGGAGAACCAACTATGAGAAACACTCTTTGCGAGTTTCTCAAATTATCGCGGCAGTCGCCAAGGTCTCGTGCAAGCACGGACTCTGGCTCGTTGCTCGCGTAAATAAAAAGAGCATCACTTCTCCTCCCGCCGGAGGTCAGACGATGCTCTTTTTCTTTTTTCTAAATCAGTCCCATACTCTTTAAGAAGAAAATCCACACAAACAACGTTACCACAGAAACCACCGTACTGATCACCACGAACTGCCCGGCCAGTTCTCCGTCTCCCCCCATGTTCTGAGCCATGGGGTAAGATGCGGCCGCCACAGGCGTCCCGTAAATGGCAAGCAGCAAAAACAGCTCCAGCTCCCGCAGGCCAAACTGGTACGCAATGGCCAGCATAAGGGCCGGAAGAGCAAGTAACTTGAAGGACAGCGTTGGCACAAGATACTTTAAGTTTCCCCGAATCGCATTAAAGTGCAAGCTTCCTCCCAACACGAACAGGGCCAGAGGTGATGTCATATCTGCAAAAGCGGCAATGGGAGTCAGAAGACTCTTTGGAACCTTAATCCCCAGGAAAAAGAAAGCCAGTCCCACCACGGCTCCCTGGAGCAGCGGGTTCTTCGCCACATTCAACAACAGGGACCTTGCAGTGGTTTTTCCCTCCGAATTGAACATTTCCAGGATTACTACAGAGGTGGTGTTATAAATGGTAACCACCACAGTCACCACCATGGCAGCCACCGAAGAGGCTGTGTCTCCGAATACAGAGATCGTCAGCGGAAGCCCAAATAATACAAAATTACTCCGGTAAACAGCCTGAATGATTACGCCCCGTTTCGGATTTTCCTTTACGATTTTCGGCACAATGAAAACCAGGATCACTTCCAGCGCCAAAATGCTGACACCACTGAAAATCAGCATAATGGGCCGCGGCAAAGAACTGGCATCCGCTTTGTAGATGTTATAAAAGGTCATAAACGGATACATGACCTTAAACACCATCTTATTCAGCTGCTGAAGAAACTCCTCCTTCACCACTCCCTTTACTTTCATCGCATATCCAAAGGAGATATAACAGAGAAACGGAATCACCGCATTAATCGCTACAAGAAAACTTTCCATATCTTACTTTTCCTTTCTCATTTCGTGGCCGTTCAGTATCCGCACAGTTACCTCTTTTCTTACGTTAAATGCAATCCCCCCTTCTCCCTGGCCTTCGCCAGAATCTCCAGGGAACAGTCTGAAATATACTCTCCATTCATCTCCAGAGAATAGTTAATCCCAATATGAATCTCCTTTTCATTCTCTGTCACAGTGAGAGAAGCTGTGGTAAGCCCCAGGATAATCAGCCCCACCGGAGTCACATAATTTGCCATATTCTTTTTTCCGCATTCGAAGGTCATATGGCTCTCCACCAGCCCGCGCTTCGTAACCTCCACTTTGTCCGGCTCAATTTTCACCGTATTTCGGGTCACATCCCCGGCGTCTCCGATGGCCTCTTCAAAAAGAATGTACTGCTTTCCATTCTTTTCATAACGAGTTCCTGAAGTAATGATTTCAATGGTATCATTTTCTTCTCCCATCAGCTGCGTTCCCTTGATGCTCACGAGAACCTCTTTTGTCATTCCTCTGGCTCCTTTATCATCCCTTATCAACAGGTCTCTATATCAATCTGTATGGTTTCCTTCACCTCGTCCGGCAGAATGGAAGTGGCAAAAGCGCAAAATTTTTCCGCCATATCACTGACAAAAAACTGATACTTTTCCCCTGGCATGGCCTCCTTTTCCCCGTCACAGTTCATCTCCATGGATTTGAGAAGCGTTTTCAGCTGAACGGCCGTTTCATAGGCCGGATTGATCAAGGTTACACCATCCCCCATGATCCTTGCGATTGTGGACCGCAAAAGAGGATAATGGGTACAGCCAAGAACCAATGTGTCAATATACTTTTCCTTTAATACGGAAAGATACCGGGATGCAATTTCATCAGTGACCGTGTCATGCAAAAGTCCCTCCTCCACCAGGGGAACAAACAGCGGACAGGCCCTTCCAAAAACCTCCGTCCCTGGTTTCATTTCCTTTAAAACCTCTGCATAAGTGCCGCTGTTTATGGTGCCTTCAGTTCCGATCACCCCGATTTTCCCATTTTTTGTCGCCGACACAGCGGCCCTGGCCCCGGCGTTGATGACGCCGATGATAGGTACATCCACCATCTTCCTCACCTCATCCAGCGCATAGGAAGAAGCCGTATTACAGGCCACCACAATGGCCTTTACCTCTTTGGTCCGCAGGAAACGGATGATCTGCTCTGAATAGCGGATGATGGTTTTTTTCGATTTATTTCCATAGGGGAGCCTGGCCGTATCTCCAAAATAAATCAGCCGCTCCTCAGGAAGCTGGCGCATAATCTCCCGGGCAACCGTTAGGCCGCCCACACCGGAATCAAACACTCCGATTGGTGCATTTTTATCCATACTCCCTTACCTTTCATACCTTTTTTCTGCATGGGCGATGAGATCATTAATCAGACTCTTTTTCCCTCTGGCCTCCCAGAGCATGGGGTACATGCTGATGGAGGTAAAGCCGGGCATGGTGTTGATTTCATTAAAGACTACCTCCCCATCCTCTGTGACGAAAAAGTCGACACGGGAAAGCCCATATCCATCCACAGCCTTAAAGATCTCCACTGCTTCTTTTCGGATTATCTCTGTAGAATTTCCCGGAAGGCGCGGATCCACAACTGTTTTGGAAGCCTCACTATAATATTTTGCATCAAAATCATAAAATTCCGCGGCGGCCAGAATTTCACCCACTCCGGAAGCCTGCGCCTCCTCTTTACCGCCTCCAAAGACAGCGCACTCCACTTCATGGCCCACAATAGCCTCTTCCACCAGGATCCGGCGATCATGGCGCGCCGCTTCCAAGAGCCCTTCCTTTAATCCTTCCCGTCCGTCGGCTCTGGACACCCCTTTGGAGGAGCCTGCGTTGGAGGGCTTAATGAACACCGGATAGGGGAGCGCCTTTTCCACTCTGGAAATTACCTGATCCAGCTCACACAGCTCCTCCCTCATAACCGGAACGTACGCCGCCTGCCGGATTCCCAGGCGGTCCACAAGAATTTTCGTGGTCAGTTTATCCATAGATACGGCAGAAGACAGGACGCCGCATCCCACATAAGGAATTTTTGCCAGCTCCAGAAGCCCCTGAACCGTTCCGTCCTCACCATAAAGTCCGTGAAGCACCGGAAAAACCACATCTACGTGAATTCTTTCCACCTGGTCTCCCTTCAGCACCAGAAGCGCCTTGTCTCTGGCATCCGGAGAAAGCACAGCCGCTTTTTTACCGTCCCTCCAGGTATCATTTTTAATCTCTTCCATGGAATCGACCTTTAGCCAGTGACCGTCTTCTGTGATTCCCACAAGAATCACATTGTAAGCTTCTTTATCAATATTGGCAACCACATTCTGGACGGACATGCAGGAAACCACATGCTCCGAGGACTGTCCGCCGAACAGCGCCACCACATTTTTTCTGCTCATAGTTTTACCTCTCTTTAAATAGTCAAATGGTAACCGTTTAGATTATAGCACAACTGGCAATAATTACAAATAGCAATTATCATAAAAAAGAAGGGGATTCCATGAAAAAGAAATATCAATTCTGCCTGTCCCTGACACTGGGACTTCTCATATTTTTGCTGACCATGTCCGGCCTCAGAAGGAAGGAGGAAGCCCTGGCTTCCAGAATCGCCCCGGAGATCCTCCGGTTCCATGTGCTGGCAAACAGCGATTCTTCCTCGGATCAGGCGTTGAAATTAGAGGTAAAGGACTTTATCCTGGAAAAGCTGCGGGCAGGCCTGACAGAGGAAGAAGCGGCCTCCAAAGAAGCCGTATCCCGCTATGTCACAACTCACAAAGCGGCTTTGGAAACGGCCGCGGAACGTTATATAAAAGAACGGGGATTTGATTACGAAGTGCGCGTCGAGCTGGAACAATGTCTGTTTCCGGAAAAAACCTATGGGGATATGACCTTCCCGGCCGGAACATACGACGCGGTCCGCGTCCTCATCGGCCAGGGGAAGGGAAAAAACTTCTGGTGTGTTTTATATCCCTCTCTCTGCTACCTGGACAGCACCTACGCCGTTGTTCCGGACAGCTCCAAGAGCCAGCTTTCCGCCCTTTTGTCAGAAGACGATTTTCAGGCGCTCTTGAATGCCCGCTCCGTGAAAATCCGTTTTAAACTGGCCGACTGCCTGAAAATGAAGTAAAAAACATCATCTTCCTTTCCG
The DNA here is from genome assembly GCA_910585355.1 of uncultured Lachnospiraceae bacterium. Lineage (GTDB taxonomy): Bacteria > Bacillota > Clostridia > Lachnospirales > Lachnospiraceae > CANRXD01. The sequence continues at coordinate 40,370 of CAJUDN010000014.1, read as the reverse complement.
CCGCAGTGCGCTCCCAGGCGGAACGTTGAAACGCCCCCGCAGCTTCTACTTTGCCCGCGGGGGCGTTTTGTTGAAAACGTCAGGAAAGATTCAAGTTTCCTTTCAATGCCCAGTCATAGGTTTCCATGGCCTGGAACAGATTAAGTTCCGCCGTTCTCACCGCAATCTCTTTTGTTTTATACGCATTTTCCTGCTGGAGGTATTCCAGCCTCCCAATGCTTCCCACAGAAAGCTTTCTCTCAGCCGCTTCCATCTTGGTCTTTTCCAGTTCGAAAGCCGCGATGGACGTCTGGTATTCATTGCGCTTCTGAATCACATCATTATAAAGGTTCACCAAAGAAGCGGAAATTTCCGCCGTCTGCTCTCTGATGGTCCGCTCCATGTTTTCCCTGTCCACAGAACCGTCGGTGAGCTCTTCAAGGTTCAACTGATTATACCTCAGAGTAAAATTATTGGCAATGGCCGTCTGTCTATCATTTTCGGGGTTCATCCTGTCAATGCGGCTTAGATCTGCGCCTGGCGCCTTCCGGATTTCCGGAGAGGCATTATACTCCCACCCTAACATCTTGCAGAGAGTGGAACGAATCTGTACCTCTTTGGCATCCAGTTCGATCATACTTGCCTCGGCTGATTCCAGGTTCTGTCTTGCAGTAAGAACCGCCGTGCTGGTCGCCATTCCCAAAGATGCCTGAGCTTCTGTGGATTTGTAAACTTCCTTTAAAAGCTCAATGGCATCTGTAAGAGTCTCCTTCCCCAGGAGAAGCTGCTCATATCCGATCACCGCGCTCTGGGCGCCCGAAATCAGCATGGCGCGGGTACCGTCGATCATCTTGAGCTTTAACATTTCCGGCGTCACGACAGTGACTGTATCCGCCTGTAAAAGTACTTGCTCCGACTGCACATTCATCATCTCAGAAGCATACAGCATTTCCGCATAGGCTCCCGGAGTCAGCATGCTCTGATAACCCAGAGAATCCTTGAACATGGAAGCCATACTGCTCATTTCACCGGCCGCCTCAGATATGGCCCCCGCCGAGGAATGGATCTGACTTTTCAGTTTTACAACATCTTTATAGTCGTTCCGCGTATCTGAGTAGGTCTCCCTGAGATTTTTCAGAGTGGCGTTGTACTCGTCAACAAGCATCTCGATCTCATCGTATTCAAGCACATTATCCTTAAGAGTTTCCAGGGTGGCATCGTCATACCTCTGCCCCGGCCCCGGAATAAAATCGTCGGCATAGGCCATGACAGGAGCCGCTGTCAGAGAAAGTGCCAGAGCCGTCGGGACCACCCGCTTCATTAATTTTTTCATTGATTTTCCTCCTGTCCTTATGACCCTGACGAATCGGCGGAAAGCTCTAAAAGTCCCTTCACAGCCCACTCATATTCTTCCATGGCCGCCGTCAAAGAAAGTCCCGCCGCCTCATAGGCTGCTTTCTCCGAAAGCCAGGTATTCTCCGCCGTCAGATACTGCTGACTGCTTACCATCCCTAAACCGTGTCTTCTGTCCGCCGCCGCCTTATCCGCCTGAGCCGCCGTATACTGAAGCGCCGCCGCCTCATAAGCCGCCTTCTTCTGCATCACATCCCGGTATAAAAGGTCCAGGCTGCTTCGGACAGAATTCTCCTGCTCCTGAATATTTCTCGCCTTTTTATTGGCGCCGCCCTGACTTTTGGAGCTGCTCATTCTGGTCTCAAACAGTGTGATGTTGTTCTCTATGGCTTTCACCTCATCTCTTGAGGGATCATACCCAGAAATAGCCTCCAGATCAGGCTCCGGAATCTTTCGAATCTCCGGATTTCCGTCATAGCTCCAGCCTAACATCTTAATTAGTTCCTGTTTCCCGCTCACATAAGCGGTTTTTGCTGAAGCCGCCTTCGCCCTGGCGGCGTTTAACGCCTCCTCTGCGCTCAGCACGTCTTCTGCCGAATAAAGTCCCAGCTCCATCTGCCGTTTCGCCGTTTCATAGGAGAGCTCCGCAATCTCCAGATTCTTATCGGCAATCTCGCTCTGGGCCGCCAGAGTCTCATAATCCCGCATCAGGGCTCTGGCCTCCTTGGTTTTTTTGTCTCTGGTGATACGCAGAGCGCGGATTGCAGAGGAACCGGCTGCGGATTTTCCTTCTGCGGCATCCTCCAGATCCTTGGCCCTCGCCTTTAGCACCCGGATATTGCTTCGGTAATCCTCATACTGCCACCTGGTTAACTCACTTTTGTCCTCTTCAGCGGAATCTTCCAGAATCTTTGCCTCATTCCGTAGTTCATCCGCCAAATCCAAAAGCTGCTGCCTGGTAAGTCCGGTGGAACTTCCCGGGTTGTAATAGTACTGTTCCAGCTGATTCCGGAACGTGGTGTTGTACTGCTCGACCAGTCCGGGGATTTCCCAGTATTCCAGTACATTATCCCTGAACTTATCAAGCGTTTCCACATCATATTCCGTCACAGGCGAGGCCGCCCGGGCCGCCTGCGCCGTAAGAAGCCCGCCTTCGGAAAGCCCCGGGACATTTCCTGCCACCATAGCTGCCGACAAAAACAGGATTCCTGTTCTTTTCCATTTCTTATACTGTCTCATTGGCTTTTCCTCCATTTATAAGGATACTATTTTCAGCTTTTAAAGACAATAACAATTCTCTTACGATTTCTTTCAATCATAATCCAACTCCGCCTTTTTCCTGCCATTCATCACCTTATAATAGATCGGCAGCATGAGAAGAGCAAGGACTGTGGATGCAATGAGACCTCCCACGTCAACCAGCGCCAGGCCCTGCATCATCTCGCCGGAATCTCCATACGCGCAGGCCATAGGAATCATGGCAACGACTGTGGTCAGCGTGGTCATAAGCATCGGGCGAAGCCTGGTAGCCCCTGCCTCGATGAGGGCCGTATCAATATCCATCTCATTCCGGTACTGGTTGGCCGTATCCACATAAAGAATACCATTATTTACAACGGTTCCCACCAGCATCAAAAAGCCCAGAAGGCTTACCATGCTGATGGGGCTGTCTGCCAGCCAGAGAAGTCCGAAAGAGCCAATCAGGGAGAACGGAATCGTAGTCATAACCATCAGGGAGAATTTCGGCGACTCAAACTGGGCCGCCATTACCACAAACACCAGGAATACGGCTGTTGCAATGGCTGTTCCAAGGCTGGAAAACTCTTCATTCATCATTTCATCCATCGTGTTTTCCTGAAGCGATACCGTGGCATTCAGATATGTATCCACAACCTCCTTTTGGAGCGCAGCCTTTGTAGTGCTGTCCGCCATGTCCGTAAGCTGCCCGCTTATGGTGACCTGGTATTGCTTGTCGCTCTTTAGAATACTCTGGGGGCTGTCCTTGAAGCCGATATCCGCAATATCCATGAGAGTAACAGAGCTTCCTGTGGCTGTGGGAAGGATGATTCCCTGCATTTTATCAATAGTATCATAGGCATCATCGGCAAATTCCACCATGACGCTCACATCATTCCCGTCGACGTTTAAAGTAGTGGCCTCTACGCCGCTTAACATGGCGTACACCTGGGATGCTACCTGAACCGGGGAAAGTCCCTCCGCCGATGCCTTTACCGGATCCACAGAGATCTTCACCAGCGGCGCATCATTTTCAAGGGAAGAGTGTACGCGGGTAATCTCCGGCCGTGCCTGGAGCTCCTCCACAACAGCGTCGGACGCCGCCTTCAGTTCCTCATACTGCGTGCTGACCAGAACATAGCTGGCTTCATCTTCGGCTCCCATAGACATGGTCGCTCCCAGAGAGCTCTGCTTTTCCAGGGAAATGGCACAGTCCGGCCATCCCTGGAGCTCCCGCTTCCACGCTTTTAACACCTCGTCTGTTTCTCTGGACTTATCGTCCTTAAGATAAGCCGTCAGGGTCGCTCCGCTTCCCATGCTCATGGAAAGTCCGCTGCTTCCATAGGAAAGCATATAGGATTCCAGGTCTTCATCCTGTGTCACAAAACTCTCCACCTTCGTAAGAATCTCATCCACCTTATCAGCAGTAAGGCCTGGCTGGGTCTCAATGCTTATGGCAATGATGCCGGGATCATCGGCCACCATAAGCTCCATCTTGAGTTCAGCGGCCATCATAAAAGACAGCGCCAGCAGCACAACGGATGTAAGCATAACAAGAATTTTTCTTTTTAAGAGCTTTCTGATCAGTCCCCGGTAGCCATTCTGTATGGCCGCAAGAAGCCTTGACGCGGGATTCTCCGTTTTTTCAATGGGGCGGTAATATACATAGCACAGCGGAACCAGCGTCATGGCTGAAATCAGGGATGCCACCATACAGAAAACAATCGTAAAGCCCAGAGGTTTAAACATCTGTCCGCTCATACCCTCAATCATCGCAAGCGGAAGGAAAACCACGCAGGTGGTCGCCGTACCGCCTATAATGGATTCCAGAACCGTTCCGGTTCCCTCCACGGCCGCGTTTCTCGCTTCTACAAATCCGCCGCCCTCTCCTTTTCTGAAACAGCTTTCCAGCACCACGATGGAGTTATCCACCATCATACCAACGCCCAGAACCAGACTTGACATGGTAACTACGTTCAGAGAAAAGCCCATGGCTCTCATCAGAATCAGCGCCGCCAGAATGGAAACGGGAATGGATGTTCCCACAATCAGGGATGCTTTAATGTCTCCAAAAAACAGCCAGATAATAAACATGGCCACAATCACTGCCATAATCATGGTCTGGAACACGCTCCTTAAGGAGCTGGAGATGGTGTCGCTGTAATCGTTTACCACAACCACTTCCAGATTCGCATCCCTGGTTTTTAAGCCATCCAGCACCTTTGTGACATCTCTGCTGACCTCCATATCACTGCTATCCTGGTTTTTCTTGACTGAGAGAGCCATGGTATCCTTTCCGTTATACCGCCCGATGCTGTCTCTCTTTTCCAGGGTATTATATACATTGGCCACATCCTCCAGATAGATGATATTGCCGTTCCCCAGGGTAATGGGAATTTTCTTTAAAAGCTCTACGGTATCAAAATCCACGCCGGATGTGACAGAAAGTTCTTTTCCACCCACAATGGTGCTTCCGACCGGCATGGAAAAGTCCGCGGAGCCCACAACGCCTGCGATAGAATTCATGTTCAGGTGGTACTGGGATAATTTTTCCGGAATCAGCTCCACCTTAATGTACGCCTCCCGGCCTCCGCTCACATCCACGCTTGCCACTGAAGTCAGCTTTTCCAGCTCCGGAACCACAGAATCATTCACATAATCATACAGATTATCAGCATGATCGTTATTGACTGCCAGCACCATGGACGGGGTGTCGTTAATATCCATCTCAATAATGGTGGGCGTCTGTACATCCGCCGGAAAGTCGTTGGCAAGGCCATCCAGCTTTTTCTTCAGATCGTCATAGGCCTTATCCATATCCTGGCCATAATCATACTGCATGAGGACAATCGCATAGTTTTCCGCGGACATACTGGTCACGCTGTCTACGCCGGACAGAGTCCCTACTTCATCTTCGATAAGTTTCGTCACCAGTTCTTCCACGTCATCGGGGCTGGCTCCCGGATAAATTGCATTTACAACAAGCATCGGCATTTCCATCTCCGGCGTCAGCTCAAGCCTTGAGGAAAAGACCGAAGATAAGCCAAAAACAATCAGGCACAGCACAACTAAAATCGTTGTAACCGGCCTTTTCAGGACCTTTTTTGTCAAACCCATGAATGTGCCTCCTTACTGGTTCGCAGTGGTTTCTTCCGCTGGTGCATGAACTTCGCTGTCTGCTTCTGCTCCCGCCAGATTCACCGGCGCACCCTCATAAAGCTCATTGGACCATGTTGTGATCACCTGGTCATCATAGCTCAAACCAGCTTTTACCTCCATAACCTCTGAGCTGATTAAGCCGTTTTCAATCCGTATTTTATGGGCAACGCCCGCCTCGGCGTCATATGTGAACACATAAGCGTCTCCATTGCTGTATGACACACAATCGGTGGGAACCGTCATGACATCTTCCGCCTTCTGGGATTCCACATAAAGCTTTACCATGGTTCCGTTCGCCAGGGCATCTGCCTCGTCCAGGGACGCTTTTACTTTAAAGAGACCGCTCTGCTGATCCACCATGGACCCAATCTCGGTAATGATTCCCGTATACTTCGTTCCGTTCTTCTCCACAGTCAGCGGATCCCCGACGTGAAGCCCCTTCATCACCCGTTCGCTGACGGCAAAGGAGATGGACTTGCTGCCTCCCCCGGAAATAATGGCCGCCATGCTGCCACTTCCCATCATATCATGAACCTCCACATCGAAGCTCTCCAGAAGACCGCTTATGGGCGCTGTTACCACGCTGTTCTCCGCCTGTATATCATAACTTAATTTGGCGGCATCATACTGGAGCCTTGCCATGGAAACACCATTTACCACCTGCTCATAGGACTGGGCGGAAATGTCCCCGCTCTCATAAAGGACTTTCATCCGGTTTAGGTTTGTCTGGGCGTCATCCAGGGATACCTTCGCCGTATTCATCTGAATTTTAGCAGCTTCCAGCTGCTTATTGTCAATCCGGAACAATTTCTGGTCCTTTTCAACGGTATCCCCCTGCTTTACGAAGACCTCCAGAACCTCTCCGGCTCCCTGAGAGATCACATAAACCACATCCGAAGGCTCCACAGTGCCTGTTAAATCCGTGGTAAGGACAATGGTATCCATGCGGGGATTCTCCACCTGAACCGTCGGGTTCGGCACAGCCTCCATAGGCTCTTCTTTCTTATTGATTCTCATGAATACCACAGTGCCAAGCGCGCCTGCGGCGATCATTCCAACTGCGAATTTTCCAAATTTATTCATACTTCTTTCTTCTCCTTCTGCCTCTCCTTGTTTCCATGTTCTGCTGCCGGACAAACTCCGTAGCGCAGCATCCTTATGTGACGTATATAATATTCTTCCACCTGTTCCAACGGCATCTTGTCAACATGAAACCTCCTCAACGCCATCATAAAAATCATCGAGTGGGTCTCCATCAGATCATAAAACATCTGTCGTTCTATGGGGAAACGCCCCTTATCCAAACTCTGATACAGTTTTTCAAAGTAGTTCATTATATCCTTATTGGCCGCGTTTTCCTCGTTCATCCCTTGCTTTAAAAATTTGTGAAAAGCGCTGCACTCCACCAAATTTCCCATAATATCCACGAAACCGTCGTTAAAGATACGCTCCAGGCTGTATCGGAACTCCCATTCCAATGTATCCCAGATATCCCCGTTTACTTCCTCCATATGCATCAGATACGATAGCTGACATTCACGGATTTTGTCGCCGATAATCCATTTTAACAGCTCCATTTTATCTGCAAAATATGTATAAAAGCTGCCGCGGGATATTTCCGCGTCCCGGGCGATCCGGTTTATGGATGCTTCATCGGGAGACACACGCATAAATTCTCGCACAGCCGCCATACGTATTGCTTCCACTTTTTCCTTTGGTAATCGTCTAAACCGTTCTGTTGGCATTCTGCCTCCTCTTTTCTTCTTAACTATTTATGAAAGACCCGCAAAGCGGCATGACTTCAGGGATGCCGCCTTCGACCGCCGGGTTTTCATGTTTAGCGACGCGCCCGCGGCCGGGTGCATGTAAAGGTAATAATTTATCGTTATTATAGTGACACACTGTCACTCTGTCAATATCCATGGGGAAATTTATACAGATTTAAGAAATATGAAAGTAATCTTAACAAGGTCTTTCCTATGAACCCTCATGCAATCTTTGACGTTGCACCAGCCACCCTATGAAAGTCGATTGCTCCGGGCTTTGCCCTCCCGCAATCGCCGCCGGTATTCGCAATCCGGCCTGTCGGCCTACTTACTCATACTGGCTTGCCCATCCGATATCCATGTGTCGGTTCATGCAAGCATGACCGTCCCATGGCTGCCGTCTGGGACTTTCATAGTAAAAAAGGGACTGCCGAAAAAATCAGGAATTCTACAATATATTTCCAATATATAAAAATATTGAAACTATATATTGTAGGAATCTGCTGTTTTTCGGCAGCCCCTAAAGGGATTTTTACCCGTAACTGTAAAATACGGAATAATTACATTTTTATTTAAGGTTTCTTGCTGCGTTCAGAGCCTTAGCGGAATCTGCAGTGACGGTTCCGTCCGGAAGGACAAATACCGGAACTCCAACCCGGCCTTCCTCACGGATCTTGTCATAAATCTGCGGATTTTCTTCCCGGATTTTCAGATATGCCCGCATATCGTTCAGGTTCTCAACGATATCATGGAATTCCACCGAAAGTCCCTCTTCCCGGATAATTTCTAACTTGGCGCGGCAGGCTTTGCAGAGATAGGTTCCTATCATGGTCACAGCCGGTTTCTTTTTCTTTCTGGCCGCCTCAAAAGCTTCCTCACAGTTCTTCGTCACCCTGCCGTCCTCCAGAACAAACACAGGAATTCCAATCTGGTTTTCCCTTCTGCACTCCTCAAACAGATCCGGATTTCCCTCGCGAATGCTCAAAAATTCCTTCACATAATCCAGAGCCTTTTCCATATCATGAAATTCAATGGGAAGACGCTCTCTGTTAATCACTTCCATTGCAGCCACGCAGTCTTTGCAGATATGGTTTCCTACCATAATAATCATATTGGTTTCCTCCTGCTTAAAAATTTGTTGGGGTCATAATCTTTCCCGCAAGAACCTCCTCATAGTCCTTTAAGTTTCTCTGGAGGAGCTCCGGCGTATTAAGTCCGTAAGGACATTTGCTCATGCATGCGTTGCAGTGAAGGCAGTCCTTAATCTTCATCATCTTTGCCTGTCCGGCCTCAGATAAATGTCCGGCGGACGGAGAGCGGCGGAGTAACAGGGACATTCTCGCGCAGTTATTGATTTCGATTCCCGCCGGGCATGGCATACAGTATCCGCAGCCGCGGCAGAAACTGCCGTAAAGCTGCTTTCTGTCTGACTCAATGAGGGCTTTGATTTCCTCTGTCATCACCGGAGGATTTGTTATGTAACTTAAGAATTCGTCCAGCTCATGCTCTCTTTGAACACCCCATATGGGAAGCACATTATCATACTGAGCCTCAAAAGCGTAAGCGGCCGCGGAATTGGTAATCAGGCCGCCGGACAAAGCCTTCATGGCAATGAATCCCACATTGCTCTTCTTACAGGCCTCAACCAGCTCCACGTCCTTGTCGCTGCAAAGGTAGCAGAAGGGGAACTGGAGCGTATCATAAAGACCGCTTTCCACTGCCTCATTGGCCACAGACAGGCGGTGGTTGGTAATTCCGATAAACCGGATTTTTCCCTGCTCTCTGGCCTTTAGCGCCGCGTCATAAAGACCGCTCTCATCGCCCGGCTTCGGACAAAAGGACGGGTTATGGAACTGGTACACATCCACATGGTCTGTTTTTAGCAGCGTCAGGCTGGTTTCCAAATCCTTCCAGAAGGCATCGGCATTCTGGGCCGCTGTCTTGGTGGTAATGTAAATATGGTTTCGGATATCGCTCATGGCATATCCTATCTTCTCCTCACTGTCAGAATATGCCCTGGCCGTATCAAACAGCGTAATACCTCCGTCATAGGCCTTTCTCAAAAGCCCTGCCGCCTCATCCTTTGTGATCCTCTGAATCGGCAGTGCCCCAAATCCGTTTTTGTTGACTGTAATTCCGGTTCTTCCCAGCGTTACCGTTGTCATTTTCCTTTTCTCCTTTCTTTATCCAGTAATTCCATAAGCGCCTCATCGCTGTCCTCAATCCAGATATCTTCCTCGTCTGCACTGAGCCCCAGGAACTGCGCCAGTGTACATGTATCGTTACTGTTGTTCCAGATTTCAATATAATCGTCTATTTCTTCAAACGGAACCTCTCCGGCCAGATATTTTTCTTTGAACGTCATTTTCCTGCTCCTTCAAATTTTTAAGGATTGTGATTTCCTGGTTGTCAATATGCTCCCGTATGGCGATTTTGGCCTCGTGAACATGTCTGAGGGCCAGGGCCTTAATGATCTGGTCATGCTCCACCAGAAGAATCTGACGCTTATTCTCATCCTTGATGTATTCCAGGCGGTAACGGTACATCTGCTCCCGCAGATTGTTCAAAATCTGCACCAGTTTATCATTCTTTGTGCTGTTGTATATGATTTCATGGTAACGTTCGTCCGTCTGGGCGATCCGCATGGCATCGCCTTCCCTGATGGCCTGAGAAAAAAGCTCCTCGGTTTTTGTAAGCTCCAGAAGCTCTTCCGGCGTCATTCTCTGACAGGCCAGGTCAATGGCCAGTTCCTCCAGGGAGCGGCGCACTTCCAGTACATCTCTTAAGTTATTTTCAGAAATCTTTGCGACCTCCGCGCCTTTTCTGGGAATCATGAGCACCAGGCCCTCCAGTTCCAGCTTTCTTATGGCCTCGCGAATTGGCGTGCGGCTGACGCCCAGCCGCTCGGCAAGCTGAATTTCCATAAGCCGTTCCCCAGGCTCCAGCTCGCCCTTTAAAATCGCCTGACGCAAAGTCTTAAAGACCACATCTCTGAGAGGCAGATATTCATCCATATTCACTTGAAAATTGCTTGTCATTGGTCTTCTCCTTCTATCTGGCTGATTTTCTGTTAAAAAAGCTGGTCAAATAGACCTGACGAGTCAACCGTCCGTTTTCTGCCTCCTTAAGATATCCGCAGGCCTCCGCCGCCGATTCCCGGGACTTAAAAATTCCAAATACTGTGGGGCCGCTTCCGCTCATCAATGCTCCCTCGGCGCCGTGGTCCAGTAAAATTTTCTTTATTGTTCCAATTTCCGGATGTTCCGGAATTGTTATGGTTTCCAGTACATTTCCCAGGCGGGCTGTCACACCGTCCAGGTCCTTTTTTTGGATGGCCTCTGCCATACCGTCAATATCCGGATGCTCCTCTTTTTTAAGCTCTGCTACCCTAAGCTTCCCATAAACCGCCTTTGTGGACACGGAAATCTGCGGTTTCGCCAAAACCACATGACACCCGGGAGCCGCAGGAAGCTCTGTGAGTACCTCACCGATCCCCTCGGAAAGGGCCGTCCCCCGTAGGATACAGTAGGGCACATCAGCTCCCAGTTTTAATCCTCTGACCATCAGCTCACGCTTTGTCAGACCCAGATCAAACATCCTGTTTATGCCTACCAGAACAGCGGCGGCATCCGTACTTCCGCCGGCCATTCCCGCGGCCACAGGGATACATTTTTTAATCTTTATTTTCACTCCCTCAGAAATCTGAAATTCATCTAGCAAAAGCTTTGCCGCCCGATAAGCCAGATTCCCCTCGCCATCCGGCACATATGGCAGACTGGTTTCCGTCTGTACTCCCTGCCTGCCGCTTTTATCCATCACTATTTTATCATACAGGTTCACGGTCTGCATAATCATACGGACCTCATGGTAGCCGTCCTCCCTCTTTCTCACCACATCCAGCCCAAGATTGATTTTTCCATAGGCCTTCAACTCTAAATGGTCTGTCATATTCTCCACCCGCCTGTATCTTTTTGTTTCCTGTATATAACAGTCCAATTCCGCCTGGACTGTTATTCTTGTATACAATAACCAGTATACCGGATAAAGATATCATTTGACAAGCACTTTCCGCAAAAAAGTGCAACAGTCCAACCACACCCTGTGACCTTTTGCCAAAAAAAACTAAATATGAAAACCTAAGCCCTCCGCAAGCCTTTTCGACGCCTCATTCCCTTTGCGGATCCGTACCAGGAAATCCCCGGCCAGAAGCTCTCCCCTCCCATACCGTAAAATCGCCTCGCAGCTTTCCCTTCCATATCCCTTTCTTCTAAAGTCCGGAAATATATGATACCCCAGCTCCAGAGTTTCCGTCTCCCCCTGGTTTTCCTCCTCTGCCGGCAGGAAAAGTGTTTCTGTTTCAGAATCCCCGCCTCCGTCTTCGCCTGGAATCGTAAGTCCGGCCACCCCGGCCAAGATTCCCGTTCTCTTTTCCACCACAGCCCAAAATCCAAACTCGTAAAAAGTATACTGGTTCTTAGTATAGGCATAGAGCTCTTCCACAGTCTGAAATCCCCGGCCGATCCTGTGTCCCCAAAGCTTATCAAAATCATCCCCGAACAACTCCCGTATCAGAAGACGCCTGGTTTCACAAATCTTCCAGGGAAGCCCAAGATGACGTCTTGCCACCCGCTCCAGATATTCCTTTGTCAGATCTTTGGGATCCTCCACGGCGTATCCGGCCCCGGAAAGCTCCTCCATATTCATTCCGGGTCTCCATAAACCTACAATGGCCCCTCCGGCCGCTTTCGCAGCCAGAAGAGCCTCTCTCTCATCCGAAATCAGTATAGGGATTTCTCTGTTATTTATAGTAACCATTCTGGTTTCCTTCATATGCCTCTCCCGTTTTTGATTTCCGGTCCGGATTTTTTAGCATTTTTCCGGCTCCGGATACACTTCCCCGAAGGTCTCCGCCGTGATGGTTTTAATTTTCTGTTCCTTCATCGGACGGTCGCTGTAATCGGTGCGGACCTCAGCAATTTTATTTACCACGTCCATACCCTCAACGACCTGTCCGAAAGCCGCATATTCTCCGTTTAAATACGGTGCGGACTCATGCATGATAAAGAACTGGGAACCGGCGGAATTGGGACTCATGGCGCGGGCCATGGAAAGAACCCCGGGAGTATGCGCCAGGCCGTTTTGGAATCCATTGTGGGAAAATTCGCCCTTAATGCAATAACCCGGGCCGCCCATGCCGTTTCCATCCGGGCATCCTCCCTGGATCATGAATCCCTTAATCACACGGTGGAAAATTAATCCGTCATAAAACCCCTTGTTTACCAGACTCAAAAAGTTATTGACCGTATTTGGAGCCACCTCCGGATAAAGCTCCGCCTTTATCAAATCTCCGCTTGCCATCTCAATTGTAATTTCTGGATTTTTCATTTCAGGAATCTCCTTTGCTTTTCTATTCTCAATTATACAGGACCCGTCAGGAGATGTCCACCCCCTTTCTTCGCAGCGTCCGCCTTATGTTGTTACTCCGCGGAAACCAGTGCGAATTCCACATTTATGGCAGCTGTTACCTGCAGCTGGCCGGGCATCACACCCATGTCCATACCCGCGGCTGCGTCCTCCGTCGCGGCCATTTTTCTGATGTTCCCCATCTCTGCGGAAACGTATCTTCCATACTGGCTGTCATTGTATTCTTCAATATTGATCACGTCCCCCAGCTTCTTTCCGCTGGCGGCCGTCAGAGCCTCAGCTTTTCCTCTTGCCGATTCCATCGCTTTTGCAAGGGCCTCTCCATAAGCTTCATCATACTGACTGGAGAAATAGGAAACCGAATAGATTTCATTGGCTCCGGATTCTACCCCTTTGGTCAGCATGGCTCCCACCTGGTCCATGGGAATATCCGTCACAGTTACCTGCGTCCGCATCTCATAGCCAATCAGTGTCTGTCTGTTTCCGCTCCAGTCATATCTCGGGTCCAGTGAAAAGCCGGATGTCCGGATGGACTTGTCCTCAAATCCCTGAGCTTTTAAATATTCCAAAAGCCGGTTTAAGTTTTCCGTATTCTCCTGCTGGCACCGCACGGCATCCGTATTCTCTGTGGTAATTCCATATACGATCTCTGCCATGTCCGGAACCACCTCCACCGTTTCCGAAGCGCTGAGAGAAACTTTAGGTTCATCAGACACATTCTTTACCTGTATCACATCCGGCATGGATGTGACGGCAGCTTTCGTTGAACAGCCTGACAGAACCAGACTGCCTGCCACAATACATCCAAGCGCTATAAAACTGACTCTTTTTTTCATCCTTTTCTCCTCCTCAAACTGGATTACCATTTTTTGCTATCATTGTAACAGAGAATCCTTTCTTCCCTTATACTTTTCTCTTACATTTTCTTAACCGAATTTTTAAGACCTGCGTTCATAATTTGTTCAAAGTCTTTTCAAAATTCTTTTACACAATCCACATGATTTCTTCATCTTTACCTTTTATCATATAAACATAAACAGAGAAACATCCGATGCGATGCTGCTTATAAGATTTTTTTCATAATACTCGGGCTGATAAGTATTTATCAGCTCTCCTCCCTTTTTCAAATAATCATTTTGTTGAAAAGAGCACCCGGCGGGGTGCTTTTTTCATGGGCGCTCCACCTTTCTGACCAGAAGAATCAGTGCGGCCAGATTGGGAAGCGCCATAAATCCATTAAAAATATCTGATATCTCCCACACCTTTTCCATGGGCCCCAGGCACCCTAAAAATACGGCTGTCAGATATCCGGCCATATAAAGGGCGGATATGTCAATTCCAGCGGCCTCTCTCAGGTACGCGACCGCCTGTTTTCCCATATAATACCATGCAATGATTGTGGCAAAAGCAAAAAGCGCCACGCATATGGATACCGTATATCCGCCCAGATTCCCCAGACCCTTTGTAAAGCACAGACTCGTAAGTTCCGCTCCGTTCCCGGAAAAAGAATAAATTTCCTCCCCCATGGCGCAGAGAATCACCACTGCCGTCAGGGTGCAGCTGACAATGGTGTCAAAAAATACCTCAAACATGGCCCACTGCCCCTGGACGCCCTTTTCTGCCTGAGCCGCTCCCCCGTTTAACATGGCCATGCTGCCAAGGCCGGCTTCATTGGAGAATACGCCCCGGGCAATTCCGAATCTCACACATTTACTGACGCCAAAACCCGCAATTCCCCCGGACACGCTTGAAAAGGAAAAAGCATCCTTAAAAATCATGGCAAAAGCCGCCAAAACATGTTCCTGAAACACAGCTATCACCGCCAGGGACGCGGCCATATAGATTCCTGCAGACAGCGGCACCATCTTCTCCGCTGTTCTCGCAATGGTCCTCACTCCTCCTGCTATAATCCGCCCGGCCAGGACAGTAAGACCGATTCCGATAAGAAATGGCGGAAGAGAAAAGGCAAATTCAAAGGTTTCCGAGATGGCATTGGCCTGCACCATGCTCCCCATTCCGAAAGACGCAACCACGCAGAAACCTGCATACAGGATTCCCGCCCATCTGCATGAAAGCCCCCGTTCCAGATACATCATAGGGCCGGAAAGCCAGTTCCCCTCCCTGTCCTTACTCCGGTAGCGGATACCCAGCTCCGTCTCCCCGTACGCTGTCGCCATTCCAAGAAACGCCGACACCCACATCCAGAAAACAGCCCCGGGGCCTCCTGCCAGAAGCGCTGTCGCCACTCCTGCAATATTGCCGGTTCCGATGGTAGCCGCCAGAGCAGTACAGGCAGACTGAAACTGAGAAATTCCCTCTCCGCTTTTCTGTTCCTTTCCCTTCCAAAGGCTCCCCACAGTCGCCCTCCACCATTTGGAAAATCCCAGGATCGCGTACCCCTTGAGCCGCACACTGTAAAGAACTCCCGCCGCCAGAAAAAGAGCCAGCATTCCCGGCCCCCAAATCCATTCATGAATGACTGAAATCATGACGCTCCCCAATATTTTCTTTCTATGTTTTATTCCATTTCCCTGTAAGATATGCTATAATGTCAAAGACATTAAAAACTGATTTCATTGTAAACCCCCATGCCTGCCATCAGGCACCACCATGAATGAAAGGGTTTCCTATGAGCCTCCGGCGGATGTGCAGAAAACGGGAGTGGAAGATGCCGTTTCGCGGCTCCGTTTTCGCACGTTCAGCGCCGGAACGCTGAACTTTCATAGTAAAGGAGCTGATACCTCTGCCAGGATTTACAACCCACTACCTGTTTGGTGTAAAAGCCTACAATGACCTGCCGAATACTTATTTAAAACACGTAATCTCCAAATATCGTTGGCTTTATCAGCTTGGCCTTCAGGGACCGGATATTTTTTTCTATAACCTGCCCATACTAAGGCACCGTGACTACCGGAATGTGGGTTCCCACATGCACGAAAGTCATGTAAACCTCTTCTTCCGGAACTATTTGGAGGAGCTTTCCAAAATCTCTTCCCGACAGCAGCGGGAGCAGGCCGCTTCCTATTTCGCCGGTTATCTCTGCCATTATATCGCCGACTCCATCTGTCACCCCTATGTCTATGGACGGATTCAGTATGAGACAGAGGGAAAGCGTTCCCAGTTTCATGGTCTCCACGCGGAACTGGAAAACGATATTGACGCCCTGCTTTTAAGGAAATTCAAGCATAAAAAACCTTCCGAATTTAATCAGGCCGCTACGATCTGCTTAAACGGCCAGGAAATTCAATTCATTTCTTCCTTTTTAAGCCGCTGCGTCAATAATACCTATTATCCGATTACAGAGTACAACAACTTTCAGGTTACGGAGGGAATGGTACGCCGTTCCATTTATGCCATCCGTTTCGGCGGCCGTATTCTTTCCGATCCGGCCGGGCACAAACGAAATACCATCCGCTTTTTTGAATCCATTTTTTTAAGACATCCCATTGCCTCAAAAAAGCTGGTCACGGATGAAACTCCGAGAGGAGTCCGAAAAACCCTCAATATGGACCATGAGGTCTGGACCAATCCATGGGATAAAAGCATGGCCTCCGCGGCTTCATTTTTGGAGCTGTACAAACAAACCTTAAAAAAATGCAATATAATCTACTATCACTTAAACGTACTGCTGGTCAGCGAAGCCCCGCTTCATGAGCAGAACTGGGAACCGTTCCTCGGGGAACTGGGAAATTATTCTTACCATAGCGGTTTGGACGCAGGGAAATATTAAAAAAGATTGAAACAGGAAAAGGAGAACTCAAATGAAACCATTAATTTTACTGACTGGCGGAACCGGTGCAGCCGCCAACGGCACGCCCACCTGGGCATTAAACCAGAATTACGCGGAAAACATCAGGCGTGCAGGAGGTCTTCCGATCCTCGCGGTAAATAACGATTGCGCGGAAGAATACGCCGACCTGGCGGATGGGCTGCTTTTAAGCGGCGGTAAAGATGTCGCCACAGAACTTTATCATCAGGAACAGAAATATTCCTTCGTCATCACGGATCCTCAGCGCGATGATCTGGAATGGAAATTAATCAAAGCTTTCGCGGACCGTAAGAAACCAATTTTCGGGATTTGCCGCGGCGTTCAGGTATTAAACGTATACTTTGGCGGAACCCTGTATCAGGATATCCCCGATCAGCTCGGCGGCGATCATGCAAGAGGCATCTGCCATCCTGTCACCTTAAAAAATGATTCCATTTTGGGCCGCCTTTTCGGAGAGTCCATGGAGATCAACAGCTACCACCACCAGGCTCTTGACACACTTGGAAATGGCCTTGTGGCGACTGCCTGGTCCGATGCCGGCGGCCGCGCCATTGTGGAAGCCATCGAGCATGAATCTCTCCCGATCTGGTCTGTCCAGTGGCATCCGGAGCGTATGACAGGTTCAGCTACCAACCCTGAAAACTGTGTGGATTCCTTTCCCATCTTTCAGTATTTCGTGAACCAGTGCAAAAAGTAAAAGGACAAAAAATGAGCCGGCGTCATAAAGACGCCGGCCACTTTTTTACATTCTTTTTCAACTACATGATACTTTCTTTACACTGCACGCTGTTTCAATGCATGTTATCGTTACACTTTTTTCGGAACGTCCTCTTCCACTTCTTCTGGTCCCTCTTCCTCGGAGGTCTTTGGAATCACCAAATCAATCTTATCTCCGGCTTTGTAGCTCTTCTTTAACATCTCGGTTCCGTCCTCCTTGCTGATTGTGAGGTCCAGAGAAAACTCATTCCAGAGTCCGCCGAAAGAGGTATCATTGGAGTTTAACATATCCACACTCTGAACGGCGACGATATCATTGAACTCCTGAACCAGAGTCGCCGCATAATCCATGGCCTGCTGCTCTGTGGTGTCGTTTTTCAGCACCCAGCTTAATGTGATGGCCATATTGTCCTCATTGGCCGTAAAGTCCATCTTTACGCCCTGCGGGAATCTCTCCGCATCAGAAAACAAGCTGGCCGCATCATCTCTTACCTGATCCCATTCATAAAGGCTCTGCTTCTCCAGTTCGTCATCGTCAAATACCAGAAAGTTTTCTTCTCTGGGAAGCGTCTCTTCATCGTCCTCCAGAGCCGCTAACTTATCCGGATCCATTTCTTCCTGTCCCATAGGATCCGCGCTGTCATCCAAGCTGCTTTTCGTACATCCTGCAAGCGCCAGTACCACTAAGCCAAGTACGGCCATTTTTTTTAATAATTTCATAACAATATCCTCCTGTCATATATATGCCAACTTCTGCATCACTTCAGATTACCTCTGAGCTGTTGCCATCTTCGCACACTCACGTATTATAAACGATTCCTCCGGATTTTTGTAGCCCTTTTTTTAAATAATCACAAATAATTCATGAAAATGTAACATTTTCCCATAAACGTTCAGGAGATATCCGAACGGCTGCATTTTCCCATGCCTTATATAAAATCACAGCTTATTGTTGTTTTCCAGATTTTCCGTATCTTTTACAATATAAATCGGACGGTCCTTTAACTCTGCAAATAAAATCGCAATATATTCCCCTATGATTCCCACGATAATAAACAACATGGCAAACATAAAGGAAATCAGCACCACAATGGTGGCATACCCGCTGGGAGCGCCAAACTTAGCCCAGGTATAAATGGTATAAACCATCACCAGAAGACCAAACAGCGCCACCGCGCATCCGGAGTAAATTCCCAGCTTAAGGGGCAAATCCGAAAAGCAGAGAATGGTATTGATGGAAAAACGGAACAGGCTCCTTAAACTATATTTGCTCTCCCCCGCAAACCTGGGTCTTGCCTCGTATTCAAGGACAGTCTTCCCAAAACCCACGCTCTGAACATATCCTCTTAGAAAGCGCACTTTCTCCCGGTAATTGTTCCGAAGGACATCAGCCGCTGCCCTGTTCATGGCAAAAAAATCCGAAGCGTTTGCCTCAAACTTCACATCAGACAATCGGTTGATCAGCTTGTAAAAGGCGGCCGAAGTAAAATTTTTGACGGCCCCAGCCGTTTTATTTCTGGTCCGTACCATGCTGATGACCTCATGCCCCTCATCAAACTTTTTCAAAATCCTGAGGATACATTCCGGCGGATGCTGAAGGTCCGCATCCATACAGATGACGCCGTCCCCCCGTGCATGGTCAATTCCGGCTATCATAGCTGCTTCATGGCCAAAATTCCTTGAGAAATTAACGATCTTTACCCTCGGATTCTCCTTTGCAAACTCACGCAGAATCTTAAGTGAGCCGTCTGTGCTTCCATCATTGATAAATAAAAGCTCATACGTCCAGGGAGCCGGCAGAGTATTTAAAATCCTGCCGGCTTCCAGATAAAATTCTCTTAAAGCCAGCTCCTCATTATAGACGGACACCACAACCGAAAGCAGCTTATCCATATATTTTTATCTCCATGTCTGAGTGCTCCGGAACCTGTTTTTCCCTAGGCGGAAGCTTCATATAATTTCCATACACCTGCTTTAAATACGGTTCCCAGCCGGCCGGAATAAAAAGCTTCGTATCCTCAAAGGGAACCTCTTTCACCTGATCCACCCACTTCTTTTCGACCTCCACATAATAGTAGTCCGGCGCGTAGTTGCTGTAAAAGCAGAGATTGGAATTTTTGCTTTTCTTTTTTTGATCAAGGAGTCTCCAGAGCTTATAGGTTACCGGGAAAGGCACCAGTTTTCCAAGGTTTGACAAAACCCACACAAACAGCTTCATGATTCCCTTATAGTCGGAATACTGGATTTTCCAACGGTGTCCCAGGGCCAGACCATACACCACACAGCGGATAAGCTTTGAAAAGCTTTTGGCTGCCTTACCCTCCGGCAAATCGTCCGCAATGAACAAATCCACCCAGAGACGGCTGATTTTATCATCGTAAAAGGCCGTTTTCCCGGAATCCTCAAACTTCTGGCTCTTTTCATAAATGATGCGGGGTACAAAATCAAAAAATGCCTTTCCGCCATGGTATTCATTGGGCTCTACAAAAGACATGGTCTCCGGCAGTTCCCGTCTGACCACTTTGGCAAACATCTCGTAATTTGCCCTTGTGAACACCACGTCCACATCGTCGTCCCAGGGGATAAAGCCCTGATGGCGGACGGCCCCCAGAAGCGTCCCTGCATCCAGGGCATATTTTATTTTATATTTCCGGCAGATCCTGTCAATTTCCTTAAGCATCTTAAGGTTGGTCTCATGGACTCTGGTCAGATCAAATGATTTTTCTGTGCTCACAGTATCAGTCCCTCTTTAATCACTTTTGCCATATAGTCAATTTTTTCATCTGTCATTCCCGGATATACGCCCACCCAGAATGTGTCCGCCATAATCCGGTCTGTATTTTCAAGCGTTCCCACCACCCGGTAACCTTTCTTTTCCTTCCGCATTTCATCAAAGCAGGGGTGTCTGGTTAAATTTCCGGCAAACAGCATTCTGGTCTGAATCCCCTTTTCTTCCACATGCCGGACGAGCCGGTTCCGGTTCACCCCCTCTTTACAGGTAATCAGGAAACCAAACCAGCTCGGAGCAGAGCCGGGGGCCGCCTCAGGAAGAATTAACTTATCTTCGCAGTCGGAAAGCGCCGCACGCAGGCGTTCAAAATTATGGCGTCTCCTTTCCACAAAGGAGGGAAACTTCTCAAGCTGGGCGCAGCCCACAGCCGCCTGCATGTCCGTTGCCTTTAAATTATATCCAAAATGAGAGTACACATATTTATGGTCATAGCCCAGAGGCAGCTCGCCGTACTGGCGGTCAAACCTGTGGCCGCACAGATTGTCGCATCCCGACGGGCATACACAGTCACGCCCCCAGTCGCGGAAGGAGCGGATAATCTTATTGAGAAGCGGGTTATCCGTATACACGGCTCCCCCCTCGCCCATGGTCATATGGTGCGGCGGATAGAAGCTGGAAGTTCCGATATCACCGATGGTCCCTGTGAACTTTTCCCGGCCGTCAATCAAATATTTTGTTCCAAGGGCATCACAGTTATCCTCCACCAGCCACAGATCATGTTTTCTGCAAAAATCCATGACTGCCTGAAGATCAAAGGGATTTCCCAGGGTGTGCGCTAACATCACTGCCTTTGTTTTTTCAGAAAGAGCCTGCTCCAGCATGGTCACATCAATGTTGTACTGGGGAATGGTCACATCCACAAAGACCGGAACGGCTCCGTACTGGATCGCCGGAGTTACTGTAGTAGGGAAACCCGCCGCCACGGTGATAATCTCATCGCCGCGCTTTATGCGTCTCTCTCCAAGAAGCGGCGAAGTCAGAGCCATGAAAGCGAGCAGATTGGCCGATGAGCCGGAATTTACCAGGGAGCAGTATTTCACCTGCAGATATTCTCCAAACTTCTTTTCGAACTCCTCCGTATAGCGCCCGGATGTGAGCCAGAATTCCAGGGAACTGTCCACCAGATTCATCATCTCGTTTTTGTCATACACACGGGATGCATAGGGGATTCTGTCTCCCTCTTTGAATTCCTTTTTCTGGTTGTGGAACCGGTCTGCATATTCGGCCACCATGGCAAGAATTTCTTCTCTCGCCTGTGCCTCCGTCTTATTTTCAAACATTTCTATCCGTCCTCCAATTTTCTTGATTCGTAACTGTTCCATACCCGCATAGCTGCCGGAAAGCAATTTTCAAACACACTCTAAAAAGCCGTCAGCCGCAACGGGATTTTTCCCTCCGGGCCGGCTTATCGAAATATTTCGCTGATCTGTCTGTCCATGACAGCCGTCACATCTTCTCCCGCTTTATAGGCCCTGCACCATTCAACAGTCATGTCAATCGCTTCCCTGACACACCAGCGCGGGCTCCAGTCAAAGACACTTTTTAATTTCGAACAGTCCAGCTTCAGGAAATTAGCCTCATGGGGACCTCCGTCACTCTGATTTATCCAGGTGAGCCCATTCCCCCAGGATTCACAGAACATGTCCACCAGCCTTCCCGTGGTTACACAGTCCTTATCGTCAGGTCCCACATTATAATAACCGGAAAAAGACCTATCCTCATACTGAGCTTTCGCCACCATGAGATACACGGCTAACGGCTCCAGCACATGCTGATATGGCCTTGTGGAGCGGGGATTCCGCACTACGAGGGGCCGGCCCTCCATAGCTGCCCTGACGCTGTCCGGCACAATTCTGTCATTGGCGAAGTCTCCGCCTCCAATCACATTTCCGGCGCGGCAGGTGGAAACAGCGCAGCGCCCATCTGAAAAGAACGCCTTTTTATAGCTGTGGGTCACCAGCTCAGAGCAGGATTTGCTGTTGGAATAAGGATCATAACCGTCCAGACGGTCCGTTTCCCGATACCCGTATTCCCACTCCATATTTTCATATACCTTGTCCGTGGTCACATTGAGAAATGACCTGACAAAGGGGCAGACTCTGGCGCACTCCAGAATATTTACCGTGCCCATGACATTTGTCTCATAGGTATAAACAGGATCTTTATAGGAATCCCGCACAATAGGCTGAGCAGCCAAATGTAGGATGACTTCTGCCCGGGATGCCTCCACGGCGCTCCGCAAATGCGGCAGATCTCTGATATCCCCGATTTCAGAATGAATTTTTCCCTCAAGGCCTGCCATCCAAAACAGCGCTGGGTCTGTGGGCGGCATCAGAGAATATCCTGTCACCCGGGCTCCGGCATTCACCAGAATCCGACAGAGCCATGCGCCCTTGAACCCTGTATGTCCTGTTACGAACACGCTCTTTCCTCTGTAAAACTCAAAAACCTCTTTTAAATTCATGTCTTTACTCCCGGGCTTATGAAGCCCTTCTATTTCCAAATCTTCCATGGAGCATGGCTGGACTGCCACAGTTCTTCAAGCTGCTGCCGTTCCCTCTGAGTATCCATACATTTCCAGAAGCCCTCGTGGCGGTATGCCATCAGCTCTCCGTCCCTTGCCAGGCCTCTCAAAGGCGCCTGTTCAAAAACCGTAGTATCTTCTTCGATATAATCAAAGACCCCCGGATTCATCACCATAAATCCGCCGTTGATCAGACTCCCGTCATCATCATTTTTTTCCCTGAAAGCGTTTATTTTTCCATTATCATCCAAATCCAGCACACCGAACCTCTGGCCGATGTTCACGGCTGTGATGGTGGCAATTTTTCCATGGGACTTATGGAACTCTTCCAGTGCTTTTAAGTCAATGTTTGCAAGGCCGTCTCCGTATGTCAGCATAAAGGGCTCGTCCCCAACGTACTCCTGAATCCGCTTTACACGGCCTCCGGTCATGGTATAAAGCCCGGTATCAATTAAAGTCACCTTCCATGGCTCCGAATAATTGTTGTGTACCTTCATACTGTTGTTGGATAAGTCAAAGGTCACATCCGAAGTATGGAGAAAATAATCCGCAAAAAATTCCTTCACCACATACTGTTTATAACCCAGACAGATAATAAATTCATTATAGCCGAACTGGGAATAATATTTCATAATATGCCACAAAATTGGCTTTTCACCGATTTCCACCATGGGCTTCGGCTTTAAATGGCTCTCCTCACTGATTCTCGTACCGAATCCGCCCGCCAGAATTACTACTTTCATCATTTTCTTTCCTTTCTCTATTGCATGAGTGCCTCTGAGGCGCTGTTGGGACCGAAAATGTTCCAATGATTTTCTTTTAATATGGTCAGCGCTTCCTTAATGCCGTCATTCTGGTACTCCAGAAGAAATTTTAGTTCGTCCTCTGTCACATCCTCGTAGTTTAAAAGAATTGGCACCTTCAGCTCATTGCTGTATTTACGGTGGTGGCAGAAATCCAGCTCCTCAATCGTGGTGGCGGCATTTCCCGCCACAAATACAAAAGCCACCGCAACCATGAGAATATGCATTCTCTTTTCCCACTTTGTTTCAGATGTTTTTTCCTTCTTTTTTGCCTTGGCGGCAAGGGCAAAGGTAAGAAAAATCCCGATGATTCCCACCTGGTATTGGAGCGCATAGCGGGAGCTCATCCCATAAGTATCATTCATGAAAATCCATCTGTTCAGCAGCACAATCATATGGTTCATACCTCCGCCTGCCAAAAGCATCAGCGGAAGAAGAGTTTCCTCTGCAATTCTATAGTAAAAATTCAGCCATACAGCCAGCAGATAAGACAAGATCACCAGAAAACCCACCAGACACCAGACTTTTCCCTGAAAATCTCCCATGCGCCGGTTAATCATCTCAACCCCGAACACCATGGACGCAAAGGACTTAAGGAAAAATTTCACAAAGAATTTCGGAGCCGAAAGCAGGCTGGAAACCAAAGGTTCCTGCACGGCTCCCGCATATTCGTATTCCGCCTTAGAATTGCTCCATATATAAACCAGCAGGGGCCAGACCGTCATACACAAGAGAAGGGCAGTCTGTTTCCCTGAAAGACGGGAAAGCCGTTTGTCCATGATTCCCACAGCGCCTGATTTTTCATCCATATTCAGCTTCTTTTTGTCCTGTCTTATTATAATTCTATTTCTGATATGGATAAACAGGTAGGCCAAAACCAACGTCATGGTGTAGATAGCGCAATAAGGGCCTGCAACGCCGATGGTAATAAGAGCCGGAAGAACACATAAAATCCATATCTCCCGTCTGCTTTTCGCTGCCCTCGATTTTTCATAATAAATCCGGTCCACAATCAGATAGTTATAGAAGAAGCAGGCAAATGCAAAAAAGTGAATCCAGCCGGTGCCGTTATAAAGCATCTCCCATTTATTAAGGCTGAACATCACTACCATCATGGCGGCATACCACCCCAGCCCGATCTGTTTCTTATAACTGTATGAGGCAATGCACATGGCCGAAAGGCCAAAGCTTAAAATACCCATAACGCGGTCATAGGTCACACTGTATCCAAACAGCTTCACGTTAATAATCCGGCTCACATAATTGAGCGGGATCCTTGTCAGAAGGTCCGGAACAAAAAACGTCTGCGGATTCCATACATCCGGAAGATAGGAATTAATCAGGCGGATGTAATCGGAATAAACCAGGTCAATTGCGGCCTTGTGAATATATATCAGATAAAACAGGACGCCAAGAACAGGCAGCGCCATATAACAGTACTTTTTGTGCTCTTTCATCAGTTCCCTCCAGGACAACAGTATTTTCAGTCAGTATAACAGATCCCGCCTGCTTTTTCTACCCTTTTGCAGCCTCTGTCACTGCTGCTGCCCCTTGCACCGGCTTTATCTGGCCGGATTGCCGTCTGCGCCTCGGGCGGCGTTTACGGGGATGTTTTTCCTCAACGGTCTCTGAGTTTTCCCGTACGGGTGGTTTCGGCGTCTCTGTCGGCCGGCGGGGCGCTTTTCGGATATTGCCGTCTTCTTTTCTGGTTCCTGGCTGTTTGGCGGTATTCTTTTCTGTGTGGGGCTGTTTTCCTGAACCGTTTTGTTTTCTTTCCCTGGTCTGATTCTCTGCGCCTGCAGTGCTTTTGGGGTTCTTTTTATTTCTCTGCCTTTTACCGGGCTCCCCGCTGTCTCCGGCTCCATTCTTCTTTTCGTCCCTTTCTTTGGAAGCATCCTGCTTTGTTTCCTTTTTCCCGTTTTTCCTGCTTTCTCCGGTCTGAGATGTCTCTTTCTTTTTTGTACTCTGAGCTGCCGCGCCGCGCTTTACACTCTGCGGAGGTTTTTCCTTCTGCGCTCCTTTTTTGTTTCCCTCAGCCATGTCCTTTTTATCGCCTTGTTTTCCGGAATTCTGCCCCTTCCTTTCCTTCTGATTCTCCTTCGGCCTCCCGCTGTCCCTCTCATTCTCCTTAATATTATCCCTCTTCTGGTTCTGTCTTCGCAGATGAACCGGGGACTTTTCTGAAACAATTTTCAAAATATCTTCCAGGTAATTATACTGGTTCCACGCATCCTCCTTAGACGTAAAATTCTCATGCACGGCCTTGTTTCCAATGAGTCTCACCTCATTGATCTCCCATTTTGCCACCCTGTCCAGATACCCGTTCTCATCCAGCCACCAGGTAAACTGCTGATGGGTCAGAACCTTGTTTCTTCTCTGTTTTCTCTGGCGTCCATTTCCTCTCTCCTGACCGTTTTTTGCATTTGCCACCGCCTGTGCCGTATTGTCCAGGTGAATTCCGTTATTTTCCGCAACCAGTTTAAAAAGCAGCTCCAGATTCTGGCGCCCTTTCACCATCGCCGCATTATATTCTCCGCGGCGCAGCCATTGCTTTTCTTTTTTAAGCTCCCGTTTGACGGGACTTAAATAGGCTGTCCGCCTGATATAATGCAAAGCTGCCGCCAGAAGCGCCATACAAATGGCTCCTGCCGCAAACCAGAGGACTATATTCAATTGTCCATCCATTTACTTTCTCCTCACTTATTCTTCTTTAATTGTCACAACCATCGCGAGGTTTTCCTCGCCTCTCTTCTCCTGGGCGTTCGCCACATAAAAATTACAGGAGAATTCCAGGGATACCATCTGATACGGCGCTGACGGAATCTCATAAACCATATAATTATCTGTAAACACCAGATCAGGCATCCGCTTTCCATTGACCCGAATCTGACACACCTGGTCCCCTGTAATCGTCCCGGGATAATAGCAGCCCAGAATTACTGTATCTCTGTCCCCGTTCATAAAGACGATTTTCGCATGTTCATCAATCCAGTTATCATCATAACTTCCATATGCCCGGTTGATTCTCTGCTTTCTCAAAAACCCTGTCACATCCTGAAACGCGTTGTGGTCCGGGTCTTCGCTCAGGATGACCATTCCATCATCAATTTCCTTCATGTCGAAATCACTGTCAATGAACTGGATTTTCGTGTTTCTTCCCTTCTTCTTATCATAGACCTTTAAAAATGTCTCTGCAGTAAACTCACTCATATCGTAAGTATTCCCAATAATATAAACCTGCTTATCAAAAATTTCCTCTCTATACTTCTCATAAGTCTCTTCCGCCAGAGAGTTATACCGCATCTGACTGGGCCATAAATACAGATTGTCCCAACAACTTCTGTAATAGGTCTCAACCGGGAATAAAAGTCCCACATAAAGAAATACCAGAATTCCAGCCTTCCCCATGATGGAAGACATATAAGAAAGCAGCAGAAGGGCGGCTCCATATGCCACATAGACCCATCTCATCTCAATGCGGATCGTCACGCTGGAGGAACCGATACACAGGGCAATAAATGCCACAAACAGCACCGCCGTCTTAAGGCGGGCCAAAACCATTCCCCTGTCGCAAAACATTCGGACCAGAAAGACCAGCACAGCCGCCGCCAGAACCACATTGGTCCCCAGAATCAGCATGCGGATATTCCATGGAGACTCTCCATAAGTTTGAATACAAAGATAGTCCGGACCGCTGTTTCTCCCGAACACGAAAGCCACCTGCTCCCATGCCTGGCCGACAGCATCCGTCAGCTTAAAGGTGTCCGCCACATCGGTTCCCCCTGTTCCGGCCGGAGATAAAGTTCCAATGGTAAACAAGCGGATCGCCTGAATCAGGCCAAAAAGACCTGCGCTCAGGAAAAACAGCGTCCACTTGGAAACCGCATGATCTGTCCGGTCTCTCCTGCGGCTCTTTCCAACACGCCTTCCTCCTTTGAATTCCGTCCGTTCCCGCTCTTCCTTAAGCTCTTCATCCGTCTCCACAGGAAATCTTTCTCTTTCACCAAATAACAGGCCCAAAACAAGCGCCGGGAACAGCGCCATGTACCGCTCATGAATAAAACTGGCCAGAAAATACAGAAGATTGGCCATCAAAAAGGCTCTGGTGTTCTTTCCATTCACATACCGGTACAGAAAATAAAGAATGCCCAAAGCGGCCCAAAGCCCCAGGCTCTCCATGAGCCCATACAGCTGTCCGATCTGGTAATAGCTCATCCGTGAAAGCAGATAGGCCACTGCCGCCGCAAGGCTCACCAGCTTTCTTTTGCTCATCCGAACTGCAATGCAATAGACAGAAAAGGAAATAAGGCTGTTGAGGACGATATTAAAAGGCACAATCCACGTTACATGATTTTCCAGAAAAAAAAGCTCCAGCCACGAAGCCAGGTAAAAAATAAAACGAAATCTGCTGCTCCCCATGGGAAACACGAATTCCCGGAAAGACTGCTCCCCATAACAGGACCACAGGTACAGATCGTCCATATAAAGTCCCTTAATCTCCACTCCCTGGTTGATAAAAAAGCCAAAGCCCAGCAGAAAGGCAAAAATCAAAAGGCCTTCTTTTCTTTTGTCAAATTCTTCTGCAACTCTGTCTCGTAACTCCATTGGTATTTCCCCTCATAACGGTTTCTCCGGATGTTTTCCTGACTTCTTTGTTTTCTCCTGTCGGTTGGCTTCTTAATGTCCCAGTATAACCCACCTTAAATAACTATACGTGTCGCCGGTCTGCTTTCCTGGCAGTGCGATTACTGGCCGGATGGAGCACTAGTGCTCCATCCAGACAGTGTCAGTACACTGGATGCGCCTTTCTTACTTTTCGTAAAACCTGTCCTCCAGCATCAGGCACAGAGCATGATAAATCGGAAGATGGAGCTCCTGAATTTTGTAGGTCTCCCTCTCCGGCACGATAATGGCCGCATCTGCGATTTTCGCCAATTTTCCTCCATCCTTTCCTGTAAGTCCAAGGACCTTCATCCCCCTGGCTTTCGCAGTCACCGCCGCATACATCACATTTTCCGCGTTTCCCGAAGTGCTGATTCCAAGAAACACATCCTTCGGCTCCCCATACCCGTTTACCTGCTGGGCATAGGAAAGAGTCCCGTCCACATCGTTGGCAAAGGCAGAGGACAAAGCGGCATGACCGGACAGTGCAATCGCCGGAAGCCCCCCCTGAAGCCGTTCTGCCAGCCATGCGCCACGTTTGGGATCCGCCGCCATTAGCGCCCTTTTCATTTCCTCTGTCAGAGGGCGGCGTTTCACGAACCCCTTCATCAACTCCCCCACAATATGCTCTGAGTCGGCGGCGCTTCCCCCGTTCCCTGCAATCAGGAGCTTTCCTCCATCCTCATAGCATGTCTCCAGTATCTTATATGCCGCCTGAATGCTGTCCTTCACAGACTCAAGCGCCGGATAACGTCTCATCAATTCATCCAGCATTCGGTTCCACTCCCTTTCCTGTTGCTATTCATTTTAACACATCTGCCTCTTTCTTTCCACATGCTTTTCTTCTTTCTTATTGGTTTTCCTCCGATTCCCGACCTCTATCACAGGAAAAGATTCAAAAGGCCCAGGAAAAAACCAATGACAGCCCCCAGGCTCACGATGGCGTTCAGCTCCTTCTGCATCACTGAAAGCACCAAAGTTTCCACTTCCTCCACATCCATTTCGTTAATCTTTTTCTCCACCATTTTGCTGATATCCAGACGCCGCAGGGCAGCTTCCAGTTTTTTCCGCACCAGGGTTTCATAAGCGTTCCACAAAATCTCATCCAACGGCAGGCCGCAGTCGTCAATGCGTCCAACCAGCGTACCCACTGCAGTGTCCATGGCTGCCCTGCACTCCTCCTCCACTTTGGGGGTCAGAAGCTCCTCCGCGTGCTCCTCCAGGTATACCTGTACTCCCTGGCTGATGGATACGCGAAGAGAATCCACAAGTCCGTCTGTCACCATAAAGGACATGATACCGCCGCGTATCCGCTCCCGAACCGCCCTGGCCGCTTCATTTGCAATGATATCACCCAGCTCCATTTCCAGCATCTTTTTCACAAGCTGGTCTGCTGCAATATTTGTTACATAATCAAAGGCTGCCTCATATGCAGACTTGTCCAGGTATTCCAAAATCCATTCTTTTAAAGTTTTCTCATTTTTTCTATTTTCATAAAGGAATAAGCGTATTTTTTCTTTTAAATGTTTTTCAATGGCAGGAGAAAGAAGAGTTTCTGCAAAAGACTCCTCTGTCAGAAGATTTTCTCCCACTGCCTCTCCAATGGCTTTTGCCAGACGGCTTTTCCCGCGCGGAATAATTCCGGGAGTAAAGGGGAGCGTCCGGGAACCGATTTTTACAGGATGCAGAGGACGAAACATCATTTTTACTGCGATATAATTAGTAAAATATCCAATCGCCGCTCCAATCACCGGTCCTGCCAGCAAATGATAATTCATATTTTTTCCTCCAAAGTGATGTCACCATGCACGAAAAACGGCCGCTCCATGCCCCTGGATTTGCTGCACTGACCGCACGATGTGGCAAAATGCGTTTTTTTGCACTCTATGTGCATCCGCGGAGAGCTCACAGGAAGCCGCTTCCATTCATGATGGTACTTCATGCGGGGCATGGAGACTTCCTGTGTAATGAAAAACCGCAGGTAGGTTCCCCTTCCTGCGGATCTCTTTTTGTATTGTAATTCTGAATTATTTAAGGGAAACCTTAGCGCCTTCAGCCTCAAGTTTTGTCTTGATTTCGTTAGCCTCTTCCTTGGAAGCGCCAGCCTTAACAACCTTCGGAGCGCCGTCTACAACGTCCTTAGCTTCCTTCAATCCAAGACCTGTAACTTCACGGACAACCTTAATGACTTTAACCTTATTCGGGCCTACTTCTGTAAGCTCAACATCGAACTCTGTCTTCTCTTCCTCAGCCGGAGCTGCGCCTGCTGCCGCTACAACAACGCCTGCTGCCGCGGAAACACCAAACTCTTCTTCACATGCTTTTACTAACTCGTTTAATTCTAATACGGATAATTCCTTGATAGCTTCAATAAATTCAGCTGTTGTTAACTTTGCCATTACTGTTTACCTCCATTAAATTTTATATTCACATTTGTTTGTACAAATAATACAGCTGTTCTGTTAGACGACCACCTTAAGCCTCTGCAGAACCGCCTCCTTGCTGCTCCGCAATCTGATTGAGCACACGTACAAGATTTGTAATCGGGGACTGGATGCTTCCAAGCAATTTTCCAAGAAGTTCTTCTCTGGACGGGATGGTAGCAACAACATTAATTCCCTTCTGGTCGTAATAGGTTCCTTCTACTACGCCGCCTTTTAATTCCAGCTTATCAGCCGTCTTAGCGAAGTTTGCTAAAATTCTTGCCGGGGCTGTCGCATCTGTCTTGGATACTGCCAGGGCAGTGGGCCCTTCAAGATGCGGCTCAAGCGCCTCAAACGGCGTTCCTTTTGCCGCAAAGCGAATCATGGTATTTTTATATACCTTGTAAGTAACATCGGCTTCTCTTAACTGTTTACGAAGTGCAGTATCCTGCTCAACAGTTAATCCACGGTAGTCGACGACTACTGCGGCCTGAGCTCCGTCCAAAAGTTCAGCAATCTCAGCAACTACTGGCTGCTTTAATTCAACTTTTGCCATGAATGGTTTACCTCCTGTTTTATTTTGCGCGTAAGTGCCGTTAAAACAAGGAAAAACCTCTCCGCCATAGGGACAAAGAGGTTTACAAAATTCGTCTTGTGAGTTTTGTATGTTCCTCGGCAGGTGTTTTATCTTACGCCATACGGCACCTGCTGTCTTCGGCATTCAATACTCGGATACTTTATCATAATATATTCGGATTGTCAATCATTTTTTTAATAACCGAGCCGAATCATCACTAAAATCAGGTTACTGTCCGCAGATATCCTGTGAACGTAACTGCATATGCCCCTTTAAGATTGCCTGCGGCAACGGGGAATATGCTTTGGCCTCATTAGGATACTGGCTCCCGGTCAATCAGCGGAGTGATTGACCGGAGAGTGAACAGTAACAAAATTAGTTCACCAACTTGGCTACATTTAACTTTACGCCGGGTCCCATTGTGGAAGCAAGAGTTACGCTCTTTAAGTAAGCGCCCTTAACTGTGCTGGGTTTGGCCTTGATGATTGCATCCATAAGCGTCTGGAAGTTGTCCGCTAACTGTTCTTCTGTGAAAGAAGCCTTACCTACTGGCACGTGGATAATATTTGTCTTATCGAGCCTGTACTCAATTTTACCGGCTTTGATCTCATTGATAGCCTTGGTAACATCCATGGTTACGGTACCGGCCTTCGGGTTTGGCATTAAGCCCTTCGGTCCAAGTACGCGGCCCAGGCGTCCAACAACGCCCATCATATCCGGGGTGGCAACAACCACATCAAAATCCAGCCAGCCTTCGTTCTGAATCTTCGGGATCAATTCCTCTGCTCCAACGTAATCAGCGCCTGCGGCCTGAGCTTCATCCGCCTTCGGTCCCTTAGCGAATACGAGGATTCGAACGGTTTTACCTGTTCCATGCGGCAGAACTACTGCACCACGGATCTGCTGGTCGGCATGACGGCCGTCGCAGCCTGTTCTCAAGTGAGCCTCGATAGTTTCATCAAATTTTGCAACAGCAGCCTTTTTTACCAATGCAATAGCGTCTGCTGTATCATAAAGAGTAGTGCGGTCGATAGCTTTTGCCGCCTCTACGTATCTTTTTCCTCTTTTCATTCTAAATAAACCTCCTGTGGTATTGTCGGGAGTGCTCCCTCCCACGTATTTGTTACTGTATTGCAACTGTTCAGTATCTTCACAATTACAGACAAAAATCCATCTAAAACCGGCACCGCCGATGGGATTTTTGCTTCCTGGCTCAGGTTTTCATACGGTCAGCGCTTAAATCCCCCCCTCTTCGCTGGAGCAGGGCTCTACACAGACCTGCTGAACAGTTACACTGTATTATAACAGCGGCTAGCAGCGAGGGATTAATCCACCACTGTGATACCCATGGAACGGGCAGTGCCTGCAATCATACTTGTTGCAGCTTCAATGCTTGCGGCGTTAAGATCGGGCATCTTTAATTCAGCAATCTTCTGAACTTCCGCTCTTGTAAGAGTCGCTACCTTTGTCTTGTTCGGGGTCGCAGAACCGGATTTAATCTTGGCAGCCTTCTTCAATAATACAGCAGCCGGCGGAGTCTTAGTGATGAAGCTGAAACTTCTGTCAGCGTAAACAGTAATAACAACCGGAATAACCATGTCACCCTGGTCGGCAGTTCTCGCATTAAACTCTTTTGTAAACTGTACAATATTAACACCATGCTGTCCAAGCGCCGGACCAACCGGCGGTGCTGGTGTTGCCTTTCCTGCCGGAATCTGTAATTTAATATATCCTGTAACTTTCTTTGCCATAATTAGGCACCTCCTAAAATCATGTGGTAATGTCGGGGATTTCCCTCCCACGCGACCAGTGAAAGCCGGCATGCTCGTTTAGCTGCTTCCGGTCGGTCACATTTTCTTAACTTCAGAAAAATTCAGTTCCACCGGTGTTTCACGGCCGAACATTTCGACGTTGATTGTGATGGTCTGTTTGGGCTCGTTGACAGTCTTAATAATGCCCACAGTATCTTTCCATGCACCGGCCACAACCACTACAGTATCTCCTACTGCAAAATCAACGACGACTCCGGTTGTCTTAAAACCGAGATTTCTCATCTCTTCTTCTGTAAGCGGCACCGGCTTGGAACCCGGTCCAACAAATCCGGTTACGCCCCGGGTGTTTCTGACTACATACCAGGTATCATCATTCATGACCATGTGAATCAGTACATAGCCTGGGAACATCTTGCGCTCAACCTGCTTCTGGGCGCCGTTTTTCAGCTCAATGACTTCTTCCAGCGGGACAGAAACCTCTAAAATCTGGTCCTGGAGTCCTCTGTTTTCGATTGTCTTCTCAATGTCAACTTTCACCTTATTCTCATATCCGGAATAGGTGTGTACAACATACCATTGTGCTTCTGACATACGCTCACCTCATCCTTAACCAATAACGATATTCAAACCGAATTTAATAATCAGATCAAGGACTGCGATCACGATTCCCAAAGCAATCGTTGAAACGACGACCACAATCGACTGTTTTGTCAAAGTTTCCTTATCCGGCCAGATGATTTTGTTGAACTCAGCTTTTAAGCCTTTGATAAAGTCCTTTTTGGGGGCCTTCTCATTACTTACTGTTTCTCCCATAAATTCACATCCTTTTACAAACCGGATTACTTAGTTTCTTTGTGCATTGTGTGTCTCTTGCAGAATCTGCAGTACTTCTTTGTTTCCATGCGGTCCGGATGAGTTTTCTTATCCTTCGTCATGTTATAATTGCGCTGTTTGCATTCTGTACATGCCAGTGTAATCTTTGTGCGCACGACTTCCACCTCCGTTTAAATTCTTTGTAAGGCGGCCCTTCTTTTCTGCCCTGCTATCGTATTTTTAAGCATAAAAAAAAGACCTATGTTCTTCCATTCGCCCGCTTATTGTACCATAGAAACATTACAGCGTCAAGCGGTTTCCGTGAAGATTCTTTAAACTGCATAACGGTTCAGTCTTGTGGAGAGCCCCAGTAAAAATGTGCTGAAAGCAAGAAGATGCAAAGCTGGACTGTTTTTAAACTACGCAGCCCCCTTTACACCATCAGCTGGAAATTGTCGATATCCAGAGGCTTTCCAAACTTCTCTCCCACCTCTTTCATGGTACCGCAGTGAATAAATCCAAACTCCTCGTGAAGTCTGATGCTGGCCTCATTCCCTCCGGTGATGACAGAAATCACCGTATGAATATCGTCCCGGCTTCTGGCCTCCTCAAGAATTGCTTCCATCAGCGCTCTGGCCACACCCATACGGCGGTATCCGGGATCCACATAAATGGAGAGCTCCACGGTTCTTTTGTACGCTTCCTTTTCCCGGTACTCTGAAAGGCTGGCATACCCTACGGCCCGCCCGTCAATCTCCGCTGCAAGAAGAGGATGATTATCCACATTGTGGGCCCGAAACCATTTCATCCGCTCCTCTATGGATTTGGGTTCCAGATCAAAAGTCGCCACGCCATTCAGCACTTCGTAATTATAAATGGACAATAATGCCTCCATATCGTATTCCGCCGCTGTCCGTATAATCATATCAATCCCCCCAGAATTGAGATATGCCCATTATAACACCGCGGCCATCCGCTTGCAAGAATCCTTTTTTATCTCCCCCCGGTCATACAGATCACGGCAAAATATACCTTTTCCACTCCGGCGTTTTGCAATACCCTGGCACAGGCTTCTACGGTGCTTCCGGTGGTATAAATATCGTCAACCAGAAGAACGCGTTTTATTCCCCCGCTTCCCTCTCCGGCCGCAAATGCCCCTGACAGATTCTTAAGCCGCTCCGAAGCTGACAGCTCCTTTTGCGGCCGTGTCCTTTTCCTGCGTATGAGCATCTTGGGAGCAACCGGAATTTTAAGTTTCTCCCCCAGAATCCCAGCCAGCACCTCCGCCTGGTTAAAGCCCCTGGCCCTTCTCCTCGAAAGATGGACCGGGACGGGGACGATGGCTTCCACGGCCATCCGCGCCACAGCCATTCCATACCTCTTTGCCATGGCCGCTCCGAAAAAGTCCAGATATTCTCTCTTGTTTTTATATTTGATTTGCGCCATAACCGTCCTGGCTGTTTCATCATAGTTTAAAAGCGCCACTCCCGATTCAAAGGCATGGAAATGTCCCATACAGTCGCTGCAGTACTCCATGGTCTCATCCATAATTTCCTTCCCGCACTTTTTGCAGACAGGAGGTTTCACAAACGAAAGTTTCAGAAAACAGGACGGGCAGATCAGACTGCCCGCCGGGCTTGTGATTTCCCCGCACACCGGGCAGCGGCGGGGAAAAAGAAAGTCAAGAAAGGTTTCTTTTATCAAAGTTATCTCCTGGCATAACCGTTCAAATTCTCTTTACACTGTTACAAATCAATTTCCAGAATCCTGTCTTTTAAGCCCGAATACCGTTTCTGCTCCAGTTCGTTATCCACCATAAACTGAAACATTTCCGGCAGGCCCACCAGGCATACGCATTTTTTTGCCCTTGTAACAGCCGTATAAATCAGATTTCTGGTCATCAGCATCCGTGGTCCCGAATGGACCGGAATTACCACCGCCGGATACTCGCTTCCCTGGGATTTATGTATGGTAATAGCATAGGCCAGTTCCAGATCCTCCAGCTTTCTGAAGCTGTACTCCACCATTTTCCCCTCATCGAACTCCACTTCCAGGGTTTCCGCAAAAGTATTGACCTGACGAATAATTCCCATGTCCCCATTGAAAATCCCTTCGCCCTTATCCACCAAAATCCCATGCCCATTGCGGATTTCCCAGGCAATCTGATAGTTATTTCTGATTTGCATCACCTTATCGCCTGTCCGGAACACGATCTGTCCCGATTCTTTTTCCGGCTTATCCGGAGCTGGGGGATTGAATTTTTCCTGAAGTACTTTATTAAGCTGCTCTACCCCCAGAGCGCCCTTCCGCATGGGCGTCATTATCTGAATCTCAAGAGAGCTGGCCCCCACGTACCCCGGAAGCTTATCCCGCACCAAAACCATCATATCCTTAATGATATCCGACGGATGCTCTCTCCGGATAAACAGAAAGTCTCTGCTCCGCTTTTCCAGAGAAACCCGCTCTCCCCCATTGATTTTATG
This sequence comes from uncultured Lachnospiraceae bacterium, assembly GCA_910585355.1. GTDB lineage: Bacteria > Bacillota > Clostridia > Lachnospirales > Lachnospiraceae > CANRXD01. The sequence goes on along the minus strand of CAJUDN010000014.1, from coordinate 4,119 downwards.
GGCGTTTACAATAATATCGCTCTGAGCCGCCTGACGGAAAATCCGTGTCAGCTGCACTACCGGAAATTTTCCCGACTCAATCATGTCCTTAAGTACATTTCCCGGGCCCACACTTGGAAGCTGGTTCACATCTCCCACAAGAATCAGTCTGGTTCCCACGTTGACTGCTTTTAAAAGTGAGCACATTAAACTGATATCCACCATGGACGTCTCGTCGATGATAATCACGTCCGCATCCAGAGGATTCTGCTCATTTTTCTCAAAGTGCATCCCCTCCAGGCGGCTTTCCGCAGAATTTTGTCCTCCAGCCCCCGGTCTGCCGTTATCCGTCACCGGGATTCCTGTAAGTTCCAGCAGCCGATGTATGGTCCGCGCCTCATATCCTGTAGCTTCCGTCATTCGTTTTGCCGCACGTCCTGTGGGGGCTGCCAGCAAAATTTCCATTTCATCCTTCTCAAAATACCGAATGATGGTATTAATCGTGGTGGTCTTTCCGGTTCCGGGCCCTCCGGTAATAATAAGAAGCCCATTGTTTACTGCCTCTATTACCGCCTGCTCCTGAAGGGCGTCCAATTCCATCTGTTCATCAGCGGAAATTTCCAAAATCCGCTTTTTGATCTGTTCTTTTGACACTGTGTCCCGGATATTAAGATCATGAAGCATTCTTGCTGTATTTAATTCCATGTAGAAAAACTGGGCCGGATAGACGATCCGTTTGTTGTCTTTCTCCTTCACCACCAGTTTTCTCTCCATTTGAAGGTCAACCAGATGCTTTTCCATGTCCCCTGGCTCTATCTTTAAAAGCTCTGCTGCATTGGCAAAAAGCTCCTCCTCCGGCAGATAGGTGTGTCCGTTTCCCACTGCCTGCAAAAGCGTGTAAAAAAGCCCGCTCTTAATCCGATAATCAGAATCTGTAAAAATTCCCACTTTAGCGGCAATTTCATCGGCAATTTTAAACCCCACGCCCTGGATATCGTCCGAAAGCTGGTAAGGATTCTCCTGAATCACAGAGTACATCCGCTGGCCATAATGCTGATAAATTTTTACCGAAAGGTTCATAGAAATGCCATACTGCTGCAAAAAAAGCATAGCCTGACGCATATCCCTTTTTTCTTCCACCTGGGCGCAGATATCCATAGCCATTCGCTCACTGATTCCCTTCACCTCAGAAAGCCTTTCCGGTTCTTCTTCCATAATCCGAAAGGTATCCGCCTTGAATTTTTTTACAATCCTTTTAGCTAAAGCAGCTCCGATGCCTTTAATGGCACCGGAGCCGAGATAGCGTTCTATTGCCAGCGTATCTTCGGGAGCCTTTACTTCATAGCTCTCCACTGCAAGCTGCTCGCCATAAATCGAATGTTCTACTATCTGTCCCGTCGCCTCGATGCGTTCTCCTTCCATAATATACGGAAAGGTCCCCACCAGAATATATTCTTCCCTGCCATCGGTGACACTTAAAACCGAGTAGCCATTTTCATCATTGCGGTATTTTATTTTTTCAACATAACCTGCTACTACTGCCATGGTTTACGCCTGTCCCTCGTTTTGCAAAAGCCGCTTTACTTTTCAGAGCTCTTTCCTCCATGAGCAAATTCGATAAATTTACCAGTACCGATCGCCACGGCTGTCAAAGGCTCCTCCGCAATCATTGTGGTAATTCCTGTCTTCTCCTCGATCAAGGCGTCCAGTCCGGAAAGAAGAGAGCCGCCTCCTGTAAGAACAATGCCGCGGTCGAATATGTCGGCAGCCAGCTCCGGCGGAGTGCGTTCCAGAACATTATGCACAGCATCTACAATCTGCATTGCCGGCTCTTTTAATGCCTCCAGAGTTTCATCGGAAGTCACAACAATGGTCTTGGGAAGTCCTGTTACCAGGTTTCTTCCGCGGACCTCCATGGTAACCAGCTCCGGACGGCGGTATGCCGCACCGATATTGATCTTAATCTCCTCGGCAGTTCTTTCTCCAATTAAAAGATTATGCTTCTTTCTCATGTAGCGGACCAAAGACTCGTCAAAGTCATCTCCGGCCGTCTTAATAGAAGTACTTACAACGGTGCCGCCCAAAGATATCACGGCGATATCCGCAGTACCTCCGCCGATATCAACAATCATATTTCCACATGCCTTGGCGATATCAATTCCGGCGCCGATAGCCGCAGCTACCGGCTCTTCAATGATACATACCTCACGGGCTCCTGCCTGGTAGGTAGCGTCTTCAACTGCCTTTCTCTCTACCTCTGTGGCCCCGCTGGGAATGCAAACGGCAATTCTCGGTTTTCTTAAGGTTCTCTTTCCCACTGCCTTGTCGATAAAATATTTTAACATCTTCTCTGTAACCGTGTAGTCGGAAATTACGCCTTTTCTCAAAGGACGCACAGCCACAATGTTGCCAGGAGTACGCCCGATCATCAGCCGGGCCTCCTCGCCGAATGTAATCACCTTATTAGTCTCTCTGTCCAGAGCCACCACAGACGGCTCCTTTAATACCACGCCTTTTCCTTTGATATATACCAAAATACTGGCTGTACCTAAATCAATTCCAATGTCATGAGACATCATATTGCCATTTTCCTCCTGTCTTTTACAAATTCTCACGAAAGCGTTCTCTATATGACACCTCTGTAATTCCACGTAACAGCAAATTTTTACTCTGAATCTTCATAAGGCGGACACCGCGTGCTTCTTGTCCGCAGTACGCAGGCAAGAAGAGGCAGGGCTAAACTGTTACAATTCCACAGGGCACAAAATATCAGTATTATTATATACAAAAATATTTCGTTTTTAAAGGGTTTTTTTCAATTTTCCTAAAAAACAGAGAGGAACAGGTTGCTGTTTGCGCCATGACAAACCACCCTGCGGATTCGTCATGAGGCAGTACGTTCCGGGGCCAGGTCATATGTCCATTTTAATGAACCCAGGCCCCATCCGCTCCCACATAATAATTATCCGGGGTCATTGCATTGGAAAGCATGGCCCCATCCGTTCCACAGTAATACCATTTGCCGTCTGTCAGCTGCCACTGGTTTTCCAGGCGGTATCCGGCCTGGTTAAAATAGTACCAGGTCCCATTAATCAGCTTCCATGTGGCGGCAGGATACGTTTTATTGGGATTGCACCACCAGTATCCGATATCATCCTTAAGCCATGCGCCCTCTGTAACTCCTGCGCCCGCAGCGGTTTTGGCGCCGCGGCTTCGGATTTCAGCCGCCTCCGCATCTGATACCTCCCGTATTTCCGAGGTACGCCAGCTTCCCGTATTGTCCGCGCTGCGGACTGCCATGGCCCGGAAGGTGTAATCCCCTCCCTGTGTAAAGTATGCGGAAAAGTCATAGTAATTATTCTCTGTGGCAAACTCCGCGCTGACGGCCTCCCCATCTCTGTAAAGTCTCACATAATATTTTTTTGCATAGTCTGTTCCGTCCCAGTACGCTCTTCCGCCGTCTCCCTGGTCCCAAGTCAGTTCGTAAACGTCCAGGTCATAATCATCGTTGTCATAGTCATCTCCATACTCCACGGCTTCAAGGGTCACATAAACCGTAATCCTTCGGCTGCTGCGGGAAACGCTGGTTACGGTTCCCTCCTCTTCATCCAAAGCCACCTCATCCTTTCCCAGGCCAGAAGAAAACGTATAATCATCTTCCGCCGCCAGCACAATCTTAAGCCTTGGCTTATCATTCTCCTCCCACTCGTCCGGTTCATTGGTCACAGAGACAGAGTCCACATAACAGCCCTCTGTGTCCACAACCACATCCACATCTGTCCCGCTTTCCCCCGCAAAAATCCTCGATTCAATTTCCATTGTCACATCTTCAATCTTTTCTGATGCATATGAGGAAAAAGGCATCATGGCCGCCATGGCAGAAACTCCCATAATGGTCATAATCTTTTTACGTTTTCTCATGCAGTTCCTCCATTCTTCAGCCGGTAATCCGGCAGTCTTCCTGTCTGCCATTTTACTATTTTATGGTATCCAAAACACAGGCAATATGCTGTCAGAAATTCGGCAAAAGTTAGGCAGTCCATAATTGCCGCGTTTTTTTCACCTTATCTTTAGTAAATTTATCTTTTTTTTATTTCTAAATCACACTTTAGACACATTCTTCCCCTATAATACAATTAC
>CAJUDN010000013.1:15034-53278 GCA_910585355.1 uncultured Lachnospiraceae bacterium | reverse complement strand
TAGTGGGCTACGTTAAGTGAATTTGGGCCAAATATACCGCAAAGTGGGGCGTGCCGATGACGCAGACATCTGGCACTTCCTTCACTGTTATTTCCGCAAGGCAGTACTGGTAAACCCGGCAGAAGAGGTACAGGGAATTTCTGTAATTTCCGCTCCTTCTTCCTTCAATATCACTTTAAAAAGCTCTGTGTTTGGAATGCTGCTTCCGAACACAAAATTCCCCAGGCTGTATACAATGGGCTTCCCCTCATAATATTCCAGGGACTGGAGTACATGAGGATGGCTTCCGATGACAAGGTCCGCCCCCGCGTCAATGTATTCCCGTCCCATGACCCTCTGGTATTCCTTTGGCGTGGTTTCTCTCTCCACACCCCAGTGCACATAGACCACAAGGTAATCGCAAAGCTCTCTCGCCTCCCTTATGGCCTCCACGGCCTGCCTGGAATCATAGGTGGAAAATACGCCAGGATGGTCAGGGCCGGCCGCCCAGCCTGCGTCCATATAAACTCTGGAGGTTCCTAAAAATCCTATGGTCCGCCCCTTAACCTCTATAAATTCCGGCCTTTTCGCCTGCTCCAGGTCCTTTCCGCCTCCCACATGGAGAATTCCGGCTTCATCCAGGGCGTCCAGACTGTCCAAAAGTCCTTCCGGTCCGAAATCCAAAATATGGTTATTGGCCAGTGTTACAATGTCAATTCCCATATCGTTCATTACCTGCATCCGTTCCGGCGGAAGCCTAAATGTGAATTGTTTATCGGCGGCCGCCGTTCCCCGTTCTGTAAAGGGAAATTCCTGATTCACCATAAATATATCGGAAGCCGCAATCTCCTCCCGGATTCCTTCATCCAGGACTCCATGGATTCCTCCCGCCTTATCATAGGCATTTAGTACATGACCGGAAAGATACACATCTCCGGCAAACAGAAGAATGCAGTCCTCTTTTTCCTTTGCCTTCCGGGCCTCTTCCTCCATATTTTCCCGCACGGCTTCCGTTTCCAGTATAATTCTCACCGGTGGACCTTCTCTCTCTTCTTTTGCTCCTACTTTCTCTGCGGCTTTTGACTTCTTTGCCGTTTTCGCTTCCTCTGCAGCTTTTGTCTTCTTTGCCGTTTTCGCTTCTTTCGGCATTTTCGCTTCTTCTCCCGCTTTCGTTTTCTTCGCCGCTTCTGTTTCTCCCGCTACTTCCGTTTCTCCTGCCGCTTCCGTTTTCTTCGCCGCTTCTGTTTCTCCCGCTGCTTCCGTTTTCCTTGCCGTTTCACCTTCTTCCCGGCTTTCTAAAGTTTCGGCATATCCGGGACCCGGCATTCCTGATCCTCCCATAAACAGGGCCGCACACGCCGCTCCTGACAATATGATTAAGGTCACTGTCAATATTCCGACCAAAAGTTTCTTCCATTGGCTCATAGACCATACCTCCTTCCCCATTGTACTCGCGAAGCAAAAAAAGCACAACCCCCAAACACAGCGCATCCCGGAAGACTTTTTATCCCCCGGGAGCTTTCCATACATCTATGATTTGTTTTCTTTTACTGCCGCCACAATGGAAATTTCCACCGGAGCGTTTCCTGGAAGCGAAGCGACTCCCACGGCCGCACGGCTTCCGATACCTGCATCTCCCAACTCCTCGCAGAAATATTCCGATGCAAGATCCGCAAGTTTCGAATGCCCGGTAAAACCCGTCTCCGCATTTACATAAACAGTAATAGAAAGAATTCCTGCAATCTGCTCTCCATTCACTAACTTATTCCTCGCTGCCGTCAACGCATTTTTCGCCGCCTGACGGACCGCTTCTCTGTACTCTTCCATGGCATCGGAAAGCCGGACCTTTCCCTCCCTTATGAGGACGCCATTGTTTCTCGGCGTCATCCCCGCAGTAAAAATCAGATTGCCGGACCTGGTCGCCGGCACATATTTTCCCTGTGGAACCGGATTCGCTTCTTTTCCCATATGAATTACCTCCTTTTTATATCACAGATGCTTTCTGTCCTGTGCATCCTGTTTCCTGTAACGCTTCCATAAGCCATAGCCTGTCCTCTCCTTCATACATCTCCCTGTTGTTTCCATATTCCCTTTTCCAGGATCTCCCCGCAAATTGCTTCCGCCGTTTTGTCATCCGTGGAAATCACCGTATCCGCCGCCTGCTCATAATAAGAGCGCCGTTTTTCCATCAGCTCTGTGATATAGGCAAGGTTCATGTTTCCGTTCAGGATCGGGCGTTTTGTGCTGTTCTTCACCCGTTCATATATGGTTTGCGGACTCGCTGTCAGAAGTACAATGGTTCCCATCTTCTTCATAAGCCGTACATTTTCTTCCCGCAGTACCAGACCACCTCCGCAGGATACCACCATAGGCGGTTCATCCTGCAGTTTTATCAACAGTTTTGTCTCCAGGTCCCGGAAACAAGGCTCTCCGTATACCTCAAAAATTTTCGAGACAGCCATACGCTGATCTTTTACGATCTCCTCGTCCATCTCCATCTGCCTGACTCCGGTCTTTTCCGCCAATTTCGCCGCATTTGTGCTTTTTCCGCAGCCCATGAATCCGATCAGAAAAATATGTCCATTTAATTTCATGTTGGTTTGCTCTTCTTTCTATTTCGTTGCTCTTCTTTCTTTACTTTAACAAAATGTAACAGTTCAGCCTTGCATCTTCTTACCCGCATACTGCGGACAAGAAGCATGCGGCGTCTGCCTTATGAAGATCCCAAGTGAAAAATGCTTATGAAAACAAGTTTTCAACGCGTTTTTCACTCAAAATCTTCGTAAGGCTGAACTGTTGTTACTATATCACGGGAGGGGGCATCTTCTTGCCCGCGTATCGCGGACAAGAAGGATTCAGAAGGAGGAGAAGTCCAATATCCTGCTGCATCTTCTTGCCTGCGTATCGCAGACAAGAAGCATTCAGAAGGAGGAGAACTCCAGTATCTTGCTGCATCTTCTTGCCCGCGTATCGCAGACAAGAAGCATTCAGAAGGAGGAGAACTCCAGTATCTTGCTGCATCTTCTTGCCCGCGTATCGCGGACAAGAAGCATCGGGCGTTCACCCGATGTGGAAAAACGGATAAAATCAGTCTTACAAGCAAGCTTGACGCCTGTTTTTATCCGTTTTTCCCCGCCCCGTGAACTGTTACATGAAATTATACCAGAATTTTTCTCACATTGCAATCTTCCTGCCGGGCTGTTATAATGATCACAGAGAAGCCGTATGTCCGTGCTGTATTCAGCTAAACTTTCTTGTTTTTCGCCCATCTGCTGTGTTAGACCTTCTAGCCGTAGTTCGCTGCTTAGCCGTCTAAAATTCGTCTTGCCGATGGACGAATATACCTGATAAAGCCGGGCACACTGTCCTGCAAAGTTTCTCCAGATATCATGCCACCGGCACACTCGTATCTTTATATAAAAATTTGGAGGTATCCATCCATGAACCACTCGATTACTGGACACACCGGGCTCATCTGTCTTCTGGGAAGTCCATGTTCCCACAGCATTTCCCCAATGATGCACAACGCTTCCTTCGAAGCCCTTGGCCTGGACTATCGCTATCTGGCCTTTGATGTGAATGAAGAAACCCTTCCCACGGCGGTTCTGGGCTTAAAGGCCCTGGGAGCCAGAGGCTTTAATCTGACCATGCCCGATAAAAACCGGATGGTATCCCTCTGTGATGAGCTTTCCCCGGCTGCTGAAATCATCGGCGCTGTCAACACTGTGGTCAACGAAAACGGAACCCTCATCGGACACAACACCGACGGTATTGGCTATATGCAGTCCGTAAAGGATGCCGGATATGATATTATAGGGAAAAAAATGACTCTTTTGGGGGCTGGAGGCGCCGCCACAGCCATTCTTGTACAGGCTGCTCTGGACGGGGTTTCTGAAATATCCGTATTTGTCAGAAACTCCAGCCGCTTTTATGAAAGAGCGGAAAAAACGGCCGAAGACCTCATGGCCCGGACTGCCTGCCGGATTACGCTCTGCGATTTCTCCGACCGCCGACTCTTAAAAAAGGAGCTGGACGAAAGTTTCATTTTAACCAATGCCACCTCTATAGGAATGGCGCCGGATATAGAGGCCTCCCCTATTCCAGACGCCTCCTATCTGGCAAACAGCCTGATTGTCTCAGACATCATATATAATCCCAAAGAAACCAGACTCCTTTCCATGGCGAAAAAAAAGGGGCTCCCCTGTTTCGGCGGCTCCTACATGCTGCTCTACCAAGGCGCGGAGGCCTTCCGTCTCTGGACCGGAAAAGACATGCCTGTGGACTTTATAAAGTCAAAATTCTTCGCCGGATGATTCTCTTCATCTGCCGCTGAAACAACAGCTGTCCGGGCTGCGTTGACCAAATGAGGGCCGAATATACCGCAAAGTGAACAGGCAGGCACATCACCTGGTTCATTGCCTGCAAAAATATCGTTCCTATAAATATAGGAAACGGCATGGCCGAAGCCACGCCGTTTCCAAAGGTTAAAAATCCTCCCTGTATCAGCTTTCTAGCTCTCTGCCACTTCCTTCGCCATCTCAAGCATCTCCTTAGCTGTCAGGCTGCCGTTAAAGGAAAACAGGCAGTAAGTCACTCCATCCTGGGCCCAGGTTACGCTGACAGAAATCTTTTCCTCCACCTGGCTGGCGCCATATCCGATGTTTAACTTTCCTTGCTCCTGCAGTTTAAGCTCTTCTTCGGTGGGCGTATAGTCCGGCGGCACAAACTTGTTGGCCAATCTGTGATATCTGAGCTCTGTTCCGTCATCTAAAACCAGCGTCGCGTCAGGATTGCTGACGGGAACGGTCAGGCGGTCTCCGGAAAGGGTCACATCCTCCATCCCCTGCTTTTCATAGGTAAAGGACATGCTGGTCCCCTGCTCCAGCGTATTGTGCTCCTCATCATGAGTTGCTTCATATTTGGGAACTGCCTCCTTGAATTTATATCCGTTAGAAAATTCCTCCACTGCTTTAACAGAAGCGTCAAACCCATGCGCCATGTTTTTCGCCGCCTCATAATCCCTCACCACCTCATTGAGGCTGGAGTGGGACGAGGTATAGGCAGGTTTCTTAATCGCCACGGCCGTAATAGTACCAAATACACAGATTGCCGCTGCCGCAACTACCGTCTTTTTCCAGTTTCTATGCTTCATATTTCTTTCCTCCTCAATTCTTTCATATACATTTGCCCGGATTCTCCTGCTTGTCAGAGCGTCCACACGGGCCTCCTCTGACTTTTTTTCCAGAGCTGCTCGGATCTTTTTTTCTAAGATAGAATCGTCCATGTGGTTCCTCCTTTTTCTTCCTGTTCCATCATGATGGCCTTCAGCCTGGCTTTCCCGTTGAACAGACGCGATTTGACGGTTCCCTCCAGGCATCCGCATGCCTTTGCAATTTCCTTTATGGTCATCTGGTTATAGTAATAGAGAACAATCACCGTTCTCTGCTTCACCGGAAGGGCCTTTACGGCCTCATACAGCCCCCTCTCCTCCTCTTTTTGGAGCAAGTCTCCCAAAAGCTCTCCCGGCGCGGCCGCATGTTCCGGATAGACCTCCTCCACAGGCTGTTCCTTTTTCTTCTTCCGGCAGATTCTCCAGGCGTTTCTGGACAACGTCTTATAAAACCATCCCTTAAACGCCTCCGGATTCTTGATCTGCCTTCTGTTTAAGTAACAGGCTATGAAGGTTTCCTGGACAATATCCTCGCTGTCAGCATGGCTGCCGGAAATCAGATATGCCGCCCGCAGAGCCTGCGGCTGATACTGTTCCATTAAACCGTCGAACGCGTCCCTGTCGCCGGATATCATTCTCTTAACCAGCTCCGTATCTTCCATGCACATCCTCCTTCCTCTGATTGGGTGCACCTCTCATATAAGTTACTGTCCACAGGTGACATCTTCCTGTCCGTCTTAAGCCGGATAAAGAAGCACCGGGCGTCCGCCCAAGGTGGAAATTTGTCTGGTTTTCCACGTCCCGTGTGCGGTAACACTCTATAGAGGAAAAAAGTGAAAGAAAGGTTCATTTATTCTGGACTTTTTTCCTGTGTTTCATTATACTGGATTCAGAATCCATATGCACTGAAAAAAAACAAATGGGAGAAATGTTTTATGTACAGTTTTAAAAATGATTACAGCGAGGGCGCCCATCCGCGGATTTTAGAGGCCCTCATCCATGCAAATCTGACCCAAAACGAGGGTTACGGCCTGGACACCCACTGCACTGCCGCCGCCGCTTCCATCAAAACCCTTATCAGGCGGGAAGACGCGGACGTTCACTTCATTACCGGAGGGACCCAAACCAATCTTCTTCTGATTTCGGCCGCCCTGCGCCCATATGAGGCCGCCATCTCCACCACGGAGGGGCATATTAATGTCCACGAAACGGGTGCAGTGGAAGGAACCGGACACAAAATATTGGCCTTCCCCACACCAGACGGAAAGCTTACCCCAAAAATTATTGAGTCTTGTTTAAAGACTCATCCCGATGAGCACATGGTAAAGCCCCGCCTGGTCTATATTTCCGATTCCACTGAGGTGGGAACCATCTACAAAAAAACGGAACTAGACGCTCTCTGTCACTGCTGCCGGAAAAATAACCTCTATTTATTCCTGGACGGCGCCAGAATCGGCTCCGCCATGACATGTAAGGAAAATGATCTGACTCTTGCAGACATCGCCGCCTCCACAGACGCCTTCTATATCGGCGGAACAAAAAACGGCGCTTTATTCGGTGAGGCCCTTGTAATTTCCAATCCGATTTTAAAAGAAGATTTCCGCTACATGATAAAAAACCGCGGCGCTATGCTGGCCAAGGGCTTTGTGGCCGGAATCCAGTTTGAGGAATTATTTAAAGACAATCTTTTCTTTGAGATGGCGGAACACGCCAATGAAATGGCTGATATCTTAAGAAACGGCATCAAAGATCTGGGATATTCCTTCGGCTCTGATTCCCCCACAAACCAGCTTTTCCCGATTTTCCCGGACCAGGTTGTGGAAGAGCTCTCCAGAGATTTTGGCTTCAACATCATCGGCCCGCATAACGGTGCCTGCACGGAAATCCGCCTGGTGACCTCCTGGGCCACTCCGGAAAAAGCCGTGAGAGACTTTCTTAACACATTAAAAAAATTAGGTTGAAAAATTTCGTAACAGCTCAGATAATCCCCGAACCGTTGCCAAAAATCGCCTGCGGCGAATTGCGTGAGCAGTATCCTCCTCTCCGCCGCAGTGTGATTTGTGCTGATTGCAGGCGTGCAACGCCGGACAGGGAAGATATTTTCCTACCCTGGTTTTCGTACTTAACACAGCAAGCTCCAAACATATTTTCGCAAGAACCTCTACACGCACATCTTCATTTTTTCCCAGTCTTGCCATGGCATTCGTACTTATCCCTACCCGCTCGCACAATTGAGTCTTGTTAGAATCCTGTCACGTCCAGTTTTACATAAAGTGCACTATAGTTCAAGACATTCTTGAAATGCTCAAGAATATTTCGAAACAGTTCAGCCTTGTGAAGATTTCGCGAAAAAAGTGTTGAAAGCTCGCTTTCACAAGTGTTTTTTCGTAGAATCTTCATAAAGCAGATACGTTCTTTTGTTCCAATGAGGATGCCTTTTCCTTTGTGTCATCGGGAAAATAGACCAGCAAAAAAGTCCTGCCAAACTGATTTCACTCAATTCGGCAAGACCTTTCTATATTGGCCAAGAGCCAAATATCCCGCTACAAGCTGCAGGGATCATATTTGCATCGTTGCAAGCTGCAAGGCATCTGACTTTCACGGCATTGGCCAACGTTATCATTTTGCTGCCAAATAATCCATGGCGGTCTGCGCCAAAAGCGCGGCGCCCCTCCATAAAATATCCTCATCCACATCGAATCTGCTGTTGTGAAGCGGCCAGACCTCTTTCCCCTCTTTCGCGGTTCCCAGCCACACAAAGGCTCCTTTTTTCTCTTTCAGATAGAAAGAGAAGTCTTCCGCCGGCATGGCCGGATCCCGTACATCCTCCACATTTTCTTCCCCGAACAGGGAAACTGCCGTTCTTCTGACCAGGGCCGCATCCTCCGTATGGTTCACAAGAGCCGGATAGCCGCGCCCATAAACAATATCCGCGGTGGCCCCGGACTGAAGGCACAGACCGTCCAAAAGCTTTCTCATGGTTTCCTCAATCATATCGCGCGTTTTTTCATTGAGGGTGCGGACCGTTCCGTCCAAAACGCATTCCCCCGCGATGATGTTATATCGGGTGCCTGCGTTGAAAATACCAAAGGTTACCACAGCGTTATCAAGAGGGTTCACCTTACGGCTTACGATGGACTGGGCCGCCATAACAAACTGAGCTCCTAACACCACAGCGTCAATTCCCTGATCCGGCTTTGCGCCGTGAGCAGTCTTTCCATGAATGGTGATTGTAAAGTGATCTGTGGCTGCCATCAAGGGGCCTGCCTTCACGCCAACGGTTCCATGGGGAAGATCAGGCCATACGTGAAGACCGAAAATTGCTCCGATATCATCTAGATGTCCGGACTCCAGCATCCCTCTGGAACCGCCGATAGGAGAAAATTCCTCCGCCGGCTGGAACACCAGCTTTACAGTTCCGCAGATTTCATCCCTGCTCTGGCACAAAAGTTTCGCAGCCCCCAAAAGCCCGGTCATATGATTATCATGACCGCAGGCATGCATGACACCGTCGTTTCTGGACTTATATTCCACATCATTCATTTCCTGAATCTGCAATGCATCCATGTCAGCTCTTAATGCCACAGTCTTTCCATTTTTCTTTCCTTTGATGATACCGATCACCCCATGGCCACCCACATTTTCGATCACCTGGTCGCAACCTATTTCCTTTAAATAAGAGGCAACCTTTCTGGACGTCTCCACCTCATTCTGAGATGTCTCGGGATACTCATGGAAATCTCTCCGGATTTCCACCAGTTTCGGCATCAACGCTTTTGCTGATTCCACTATTTTTGTCATGTATGCCCTCCTTGTATCAAATGTCATTCCGCCATATGCCATGGCTCTGGCAGCATAAAATAGAATCCTGCTTTGCAGGATTCTCCGCCTGCGACGGGTCGCGGCAGCGGCATCTTCCTTTCCGCCACAGTGCGATCCTAAGCACGAAGTGCTTTTCGTTTCGTAGGAAAGGCCTTCTACCATCGACCCTTTTACACATTAACGTAACAAGGTCTTTCCTATTGAAATAAATGAATCGAGCAGGGGAGACATTTTCCCTGCTCGCTTTCATTTCCTTTATGGCAATTAGTTTGCTGCAAATTTTGCTGCATTTCCTGCAACAACTGCACAAATATCGTTAGCAACAGTCTCGCAACAGCGGATTACAGACTGTTCTGTGGAAGCAGCGGTATGCGGTGTGAGAATTACATTATCGAGGGTATATAAGGGACTATCAAGAGGAAGCGGCTCCTTCTCTGTCACATCCAGGCCAGCGCAGTTAATGATACCCTCCTGCATTGCCTGAATTAACTCCGCCTCATTCACCACTTCACCACGGCTTGCATTGATAAAGGAGGCTGTGGGCTTCATCAGCTTAAATTCTCTCATACCAACGCTGTGCTCCGTCTCAGGAGTAAGCGGAGTATGAAGGCTGACAAAATCAGACTGCCTGAATACTTCGTCATTGTTTTCCACCAGGGTGATCAGATCGCCAAGCTGCTCCTGCTTTAAGAACGGGTCATAACCGATAACGTTCATGCCGAAGCCATGCTTTGCAATGGTTGCCAGCATACGGCCGATTCTTCCGCAGCCAAGAAGGCCAAGGGTTTTACCCTGAAGCTCATATGTGTTTGTAAGACCGAAACGTACCTTATAATTCCCGGAACGGAACTGCCTGTCAACATAGCTGAAACGGCGCGCACATGCCAGCATCAGGAAAGCAGCCTGCTCAGCAACAGACTGTGCATTCTGTCCCGGTGCATATACTACGCGGATGTTTCTTTTTGTTGCGGCCTCCATATCGATGTTGTCAAGGCCTGCTCCCTGTTTGCCGATAACCTTAAGATTTGGACCGGCAGCGTCCATCATAGCCGCTGTAATCGGCTCCGTACGGCACATAATTGCCTCCGGCTGTAATTTCTTCAATTCTTCAGCGTAACCGGCTTCATCAAAGAAATGATTGGTTACAACAGTCTTTCCGCCCGCTGCTTCAAAAATTTTTGTAGCAGCATCATTGATTTGTACTGTGTAAAATACTGTAAATCCCATTGTTCCTCTTCCTTCCTCTTTACGATATTAATACAGGGGCCCTGCGGAAGAATACTCTCCCGCAACGGCCCCCAATATTTCAGTTGAATTCAGTTATGATAACTGCTCAAATTACCAGGCAATACCCTGAGCCATCATAGCATCAGCAACTTTCTGGAAGCCAACGATGTTAGCACCAGCAACCAGGTTGTAACCTAAGCCGTATCTCTCGGCAGCTTCTGCGGAACCATCATGAATACCTGTCATGATCTGAAGTAACTTGGAATCAACTTCCTCTGCAGTCCAGGAATATCTCTCGGAGTTCTGGCTCATCTCAAGACCGGATACAAGAACGCCGCCTGCGTTTACAGCCTTGGACGGAGCAACAACCATGTTCGGCTGATCCATTAAGAATCTAAGAGCATCGTTGGTTGTCGGCATGTTAGCAACTTCGATATAGTATTTGATGTTGTTGGCAACGATTCTCTTAGCCTGCTCCATGTTAACATCGTTCTGAGTTGCACACGGCATAATGATGTCAACCTTCTCGCCCCACGGCTTGTCACCCGGTACGAACTTGCAGCCGAACTTATCAGCGTAATCCTGAACTTTGTTACGGCCGGATGCTCTCATTTCAAGCATGAAGTTGATCTTCTCTTCTGTTGTAACTCCATCCGGATCATAAATGTATCCATCCGGGCCGGACAGGGTAACAGCCTTAGCGCCTAACTCAGCTAACTTCTTGGCAGCGCCCCATGCTACGTTACCGAAACCGGCGAGAGCGACTGTCTTGCCTTCGATTGTATCATTTTCGTGTTTCAGAACTGCCTGCAGATAGTAAACAGCGCCGTAACCGGTAGCTTCCGGACGGATTAAGGAACCGCCGAAGGATCTTCCCTTACCGGTAATTGTTCCGTTCTCGAATGCGCCTCTGATCTTGCGGTACTGACCATACAGATAGCCGATCTCGCGAGCGCCTACGCCAAGGTCGCCAGCCGGGATATCGATGTCCGGACCAATATGACGATATAACTCTGTCATGAAGGACTGGCAGAATCTCATAACTTCTCCATCGCTCTTTCCATTGGGATCAAAGTCGGAACCGCCCTTGGCGCCGCCCATCGGAAGAGTTGTCAGGCTGTTCTTAAAGGTCTGCTCGAAACCTAAGAACTTCATAATGGACAGGTTTACGGACGGAGCAAAACGTAAGCCCCCCTTGTACGGTCCAATTGCGCCGTTGAACTGTACGCGGTAACCACGGTTAACATGTGTCTGACCATTATCATCTACCCACGGAACACGGAACTCAATTGTTCTCTCCGGCTCTACCATTCTCTCAAGAAGAGCAACCTTCTCATACTCCGGATGAGCGTCTACAACCGGACCTAAAGAAGATAAAACCTCTTCTGCGGTCTGAAGGAACTCCGGCTCGTTAGCGTTCTTTTCTTTTAACTCCGCCAATACTCTGTCAACATACTTGCTCATTTCGCAAATACCTCCTTAAATTTGGTTGTTTTTAACCCCTGTGCTTTTTCGCACCAATAAGAGACTTAAAATACGAAATCCCGTTTTTAATTAGGACTCCTGCGTCTCAATTAATACCGGAATCAGAAGACTCTTCACAGAATATCGAATCATTTGTACAAATTATTTCAATTAATCCTGTAATATCCCGTTTTTCCATAGAATAACGGGAATCCTTCTATCCCTTCCCGCAGGCTTCTTTCCCTTTCCCTGATTGAAAAAAGTCTGCCAAAATTCCGTCTATTTAAGACTTATGTATTTTACGTCTTTTATTTGTCTTCATTTTAACATAGGCTTTTGACTTTGTCAACATTCTGTGATACGATTCTAACAGAATCCGATTTATCGACATGCTTGTCATTAAAAGACCTACTCTTTCCAGAAAGGAGTGCCTTATCCATGATTACTATCAGCATCGTGAGTCCTCAGAAATCCATGGACGCCATTGACAGGGCCATCGCCCTGAAAGATTTCGGATGCATTTTCCACAAGTACGTCTATGACCGCCTGGAAGAAATTGAGTCAATCTACGAACAATGTAAAGATTCCAGCGATGTGATTTTCTTTTCCGGTGAGCTGGGTTATTCCTATATGCTGACTCACATTGACAATATCCAGGTTCCCTGTACGCTGATTTCTTATGAAGAAAAACATATTTTGTCCATCCTTTTAAATTTCGTCCTGCGTTACCCGCATATTCCGCTCAACCGGGTCTATATTGATTTTTTGACTCCGGTCAACGATTTCATGAATCTGAAAAATTACCTGGGTTCTGACTTTATGCCCTATGTGTTTGAAAACCCTGTCTACAATTATAACACCTTAAAGGAAAGGGCCGAAGAACTCTGGAATTCCGGGAAAATTGACATCATGCTCACCAGAACCACCAACCAGCTTGAGGTGTTAAACCGTTTAAAAATTCCCTACATTCATATTCTTCCTTCCGAAGAGATGATCCGCGACTCCATAAAAAGCGCCGTCAACGCCATCCGTTTAAAGCAGAAAAATCAGTCCAGCAAACTGGTGATTTTGATTAAGTTAATTTATCCGGAGCACATTACTTCCATGGACCGGGAATATCTGGAGATTACACTCCATAAATACCTCCTGGATTTCAGAAAGGAATTCCAGTATGAATTTGCCATCCACTCCGTATCCAACCGTTATGAACTGGATATGGACAGCGATCTTTATCGCGACAGTTTTGAAAGGATTCAGGACATGATCGCCTATCTGGACCAAAAGGGAGACCTGGAGTTCCGGCTGGGCGCCGGGTTCGGCAAATCTATCGGAGAAAGCCACTATCAGGCGGAACGCGCTCTCCAGGAGGCCATCAAATACGGAAAGAACGACGGCTTTATTATCCATGGAGAGGACAACATCCTCACCGGCCCCCTTTCCCTCACCAGGACCTTAAATTACAGCTATTCCAATACAAAAGCTCTGGCCTACTCCCAGGAAAACGGCATCAACGAAAGCAATCTTCTGAAAATTGTGGGCCTGTTTCAGATGGACGAGGGTTCTGTCATCACCGCCGCTTCCCTATCCCAGTGGCTCAATATCACCAGCCGCAGCTGCAACCGGATTCTCCAGCAGCTTCTGGACTCTGAACTAATCGAAGAGATTGAATCTCAGAAACAGGAAGGCAAAGGACGTCCCACCAGACAATACCGCTTTATCAGACAGAAATTCATCCAGACCTTCTTTTAATCCCTCTCCCTCGCCGGGACGCACAATATCATCAGGAACAATGTTTTTTAGAATGTCTTCCAGTGCATTCCGGCCGCTGGTGTGGCAGCGGACCACGCTGGTTTTCTGCTTATCTACGTTATCCAGGACACAGCGGATCATTTTGCGCGATACAGTGCCGGTAAACAGAATCAGCAAATCCGGACATCCGATTTGTTTATCCAATCCTGTTTTCATCTGGGTAAATACTTTTGCCTTATACTTATGATTCTGGCAGATTTCCTTATACTGTCTAACCATACGGTCATGTCCTCCAATGATAATAACGCTCATATGCCGATTCCCTCCTGGTCTGTTTATTTTTGCTTCCATACAGCAAATTTTCCCGTTTTAATTAGTGTAAATTAACTCACTTTTATAAGTTAGCATATACTAACTAATTTTGTCAAGACCATTTTTTTAACTTTAAATTTGACCGTAATTCTAGGTTGTGTTATACTAAAACTAATTGACTTCTACTTGTAATAGGGGGTATCTGATTGAAAATTCAGGAATCTGCAGAAAACTATTTAGAAACCATTCTCATTTTGGGACAGGAAAAGCCCTATGTCCGCTCCATTGATATCGCCAACGAACTGAGATTCTCAAAACCCAGTGTCAGCGTTGCTATGAAAAATTTAAGAACAAACGGATACATTCTTGTGGATGAAAACGGCCATATCACCCTGACCGAATCCGGACATAAAATTGCAGAAACTATCTACGAGCGTCATACGGCTCTGTCTGACTGGCTTATGAAGTTAGGCGTTGACAAGGAAACGGCCACTGAGGACGCCTGCCGCATCGAGCACGTGATCAGCGCCAAAAGTTTTGCTGCCATCAAAGCCCATATCAAGAGTGAAACCGGAAAATAACAGGAGGTACGGATGAATTTTAAGGACAAAATTGTGGTTGTGACCGGAGGTGCCAAAGGAATCGGAAAAACCATCGCAGGCGAATTCAAAAAAAGCGGCGCATTCGTATGCACCATCGATCTTCTGCCAAATGATTATTATATGGGAGACATTTCCCGCAGGGAGGTGCTGGAGGACTTTGCCTCCCGCGTGATTTCCAATTACGGACACGTGGACGTTCTCGTCAACAATGCCCTGCCGCAGATGAAGGGAATCGATTCCTGTTCTTATGAGGAATTCAATTACGCTCTTCTGGTGGGTGTAACGGCTCCTTTTTATTTGTCCAAGCTCTTCCGTCCCCACTTTGCTCCCGGCGCTTCCATCTTAAATATTTCCTCTTCCAGAGACCGTATGAGCCAGCCCCAGACAGAAAGCTATACCGCCGCAAAGGGTGGAATTGCCGCTTTGACCCATGCACTGGCTGTCAGCTTCTCCGGCTCTGTACGGGTTAATTCCATCTCCCCCGGATGGATTGACACAGACTTTAAGGAATATTCCGGCCCGGACGCATTCCAGCATCCGGCAGGCCGTGTGGGAAATCCCATGGACATTGCCAATATGGCACTTTTCCTCTGTTCGGAAAAGGCTGGCTTCATCACAGGAGAAAACATCTGCATTGACGGCGGTATGACAAAGCAGATGATTTACACAGGAGACTGCGGCTGGTCTCTTTCTTCTGATATTTAGTTATTCTTCGTCCAGGCGGTTTTTGACTGTAAAAACCGCGAGCTGGGTCCGGTCTTTAAGCTCCAGTTTTTCCAGGATTCTGGAAATGTGGTTTCGGACTGTGCCCTCCGCCAGAAAAAGCTCTGCCGCGATCTCTTTGTTATCCATTCCCCTGGCCACAAGGCCCATGATGTCGCGTTCCCGTTCCGTAATCGTCCCGATCTTTTCTTCTGTTTTCCGGTCCCTTTCCGGCTTTCTTTTTTCCAAAGCCGTCATCTGCTTTCTCATTCCGTCAAACACGCTGCCGCCAAACACCCGAACGCCCATGCAGACTGCTTTCACGGACTGGATCACCTTTTCATCTTCCATTTCCTTTAAAATATATCCGTCAGCTCCCTTTCCCACTGCGGCCTCCACAGTCTCAGTATCGTCAAATGTGGTCAGCACCAGTACCTTAATCTCCGGGAACTGTCCCTTTATTTTTTCGATCCCCCAGCTTCCGTCATATCCCGGCATCCGCATGTCCATAAGAACCACATCCGGCCGTTCTTTCCGGCACAGCTCAAAGGCTTCCTTTCCGTCCGCGGCAAGGCCGGTCACTGAAATTTCCGGATCCTGGCTTAAAATCGCCTTAAGTCCCTGCCTTAATATCTGGATATCGTCTGCAATTACAACTTTTATCATGTTTTCTGCTCCTTTACCGGAAGACTCAGATAAATCTGGAATCCTTCTCCCTCCGTGGAAAAAAACCTGACGGTCCCGCCTGCTTTTTCCGTTCGCTCACGGATTCCCCGGATTCCGTTGTTTTCCCGGATATTCTCGCACCCGCGTCCATCGTCAAAAATAAACAGCTTCAGGAAATCCCTCTCAAATTTCACGATCACGTCCATGCGGGATGCCTCTGCGTATTTTAAGCAGTTGGTGATGGCCTCCCGCAAAATCCCATAAACCACAGGAGCCAGACAGGTATAGGCCTGGCAGTCTTCCCCCTGGATTTCCACCTCCACCGGGATTTCTTTCACGCGCCCCGCCAGGTCCTCCACGGTTCCTGTCACCGTGATTTCCTTTTCCCGGCGCATTTCATTGATGGAACAACGCAGTTCACGAATTCCCCCTGTCACCAGTTCCTGGGCCTGAGCCATATATTCATATATTGTGTCATTCGGCGAAGGCCCGACACCCGCCTGCGGCGTCAATTCTTTCATCTGAGTACGCATCAGCCTGAGCAGAGACTGTATCATGGTGAGCGTATGGCCTGTAGTGTCATGGACCTCCTGTGCAATACGGTTCCTTTCCTGTTCCACTGCCAGACGCCTCTCAGAAAACTCCAGCTCTTCCTTATTTTTAAGAGCCAGGTAGAACTCGCTCACATCCGTTACAATCACGGCCGTGGCTTCCGTCTGTCCCCTGGAATTTTTATACTGGTACTGTTTCATACGGAGCCTGGTCCCGTCTCCCTGCAGGGCCTCCGCCGCTTTCGAGGCCCCCGGTTCTTCCCCGAGTTTCCGCTTTTTCCGAAATTCCCGCTTTTTCGGGTCCTCCCGCTCTTCCTGATTCTCCCTCTCTTCCTGCTTCTCCCGCTCTCCCCCGTCTGGGAGCAGTCCTGAAAATCCCATGGCCCTCAGTTTTTTGTTCACAGACTCCATGTCCTCGTTTTCCCCAAGACCAATCCATCTCTCGGCCGCCTGGTTATGGTAGGTCAGCCTCCCTCTTCGGTCGTACACCAGAACGCCTTCGGCGATGGAGTCAAAAATATGCTCAAAAGCCATGGCGTTCACATCCAGAAAGTCATACCGGAAAACGGCGATAAGCATTAAAAAGCTGGACCAGGCAAATGCCGGAGGCGTAAGATCAAAACCGGACTTCACCACGCCGGAAAGATAAAGGCCGTTAAAGCACAGAGGAATGGCCCCGGCCAGGCAGATCACTGCCAGATGCTTAACCTCCACCCTCCTCTTAATAAATTCCCGGAATACCACTGCCATTCCTCCCACTACGCACACATATGTAAAAAGCATATGGAAATAAAAGACAGGGCCGTATTTCACCGTTTCCACTTCGAACTGCCAGTAAAACAGATTATGGTTTTCATTGGTCAGGAACATGGCATAATTGAAAATGGAGATTCCAAAAAGCAGACGCCTTATGAAGGGGCCCGGATCTTTTTTACAATATCTGAAAGAAAACTCCAGCCAGGCCGGGCCGATAAAACTGATTCCGGCGTAAGAAATTCCATAGGCCACATATTTCATTGTCCTGGCAGTGAGGAATTCGGAAAACAACAGAGGGACACACCAAATGATCACCAGGGCCTGACACGCAGCCAGTGCCAGAGTTTCCTTATTTCTTCCCGCCTTAAGAAGCAGCCATCCCGATGTATAAACAGAACAACCGATGGTACAAAGATAGGTAATCTGAAGCAGAAATCCTCCCATATATCCCTCCGCACTGCCCGACAAATTAAGTAACCGTCCGCCCGATGCTTCTTGTCCGTCCTAGAGTGTGTCTGAAAATTATCAGTTTCTTGTCAATATGCCGAAAACTGACAAAAATAGTGCTATAGTCGGCCCGTTATATCGCTTTTAAACACATGCTCACCCAAGTTTTACGAGCATTTTTGTACTATTTCTCGACAGATTTTGTGCATTTTTTAATTTTCAGACACGCTCTAAGGCTGGCAGGAAGATGCCCTATGAGCAGCGACATAATTAGTTCTTTTTCTCCCGCACGGCCGCAAACACCATGAGGCCGATTCCGGCGCAAAGCAGGTATACCCACCATGCAAGGTCCATCCAGAAATCCTTCATCACATAAATTGCAATGAGAACCATGAGAATTCCGGACCCCTTTGCCAACCGCCTGTTTTCCTTCTTGTGCGCCAGAAAATAGAGGATAAAACAGACGCCTTCCAAAATCAGCGCATTGGCAAGACCGCCTGCAAACAGGCTCTCCAGCGTCAAAACCGCGACGATGGCCCATGTGATTTTTTCCCTGCCGTCAAAGGCCTTTTTGCACCCGTAAAGTCCCAGAAGAACTGCCCAGGCCGCCTCCCAGCCGGACGCCTCCGCCAGCGTTTCAAAATAGAGGGAAAGTCCGCCGATGGCAAGAATCGCAGGCTCCCAGGGCTCTCTTTTTAAAAGCTCCCAGACGGTCAGGCCTCCCACATAAAAGAATACAAACCACATCAGATCCGGCATCCAGGGCGTAACCTCTCCCACCAGCGCCCTCACCGGAATCACCAGATACCACATAACAAAGGGAATCAACGGCTTTATGGGGGAAACTCTTTTTCCCCATACCCACAGCACAGATCCCAGCATAAGAAGCGCCGCCAAAAGCCTGATTTCATCTAAAGAATGGCCCGGTCCAAAGAGCTCCAAAAGAGCCAGCATTCCTGTATCCGCCAGAAGAGCCAGGCTGCAAATGATTTCCGCCGCTATGCCGCAGAAAGTTTTAAGCGCCAAAAAGCATATGGTCATAAGAACCGCCATGAAGAAAAACTGGTTTTCCATGGAAACCGGCAGAAAAATCACCATATAATGGACAAGTCCCGCTGCCGAGAGGGCAGTCATAATCATAGCCCATTCCTGTCTCTTTTTCAGAACCAGCCAGCCGTTTCCCACCGCCATCACAAAGAGGCACACTATCCCAAAGATCACAGTTTCCACATGAAAGTCGCCCATACCCAGAAGTTCATCCCAGAAGACCATTGTGCAGCATCCCCCAAGGAAGATGGTGCCTGCCTGGAAGGAAAGGAACAGTACTTTTTCATAGACATCGCTTTTGAACCGGAAGACACCTGCCCCAAGACCTCCCAGAAATCCCATGAAGCCCAGTCCTAAAACGCACCACCAGCCGTCTCCTCCAAAGGTAAAAACTGGTCCCAGCATATGGAAGTACCCTGCGGCCACTGCCAGCAAAAATACGAATACGGATCCTAAAAAGTGGCAGACCATGGCTGTTTTCCGGATATGGAGCTTTTCGTCCGCTGCCCATCCGGCCAGAAACGATGCTGCCGCAAAGGCTGCCACAAGCGCGATCTTTTCAAAGCTTCCCACCCGCCTCCAGGTAGTAGTGGCAAAGATGCAGCCTGCCAGAATCACAAAGGCAGCGCCCGCCACAAGGGCGATGGTATTTACAACATCCCGGTCGCCGGAACTTCCCTCTGTCTTCCCACTGCATACTTCAGATTTTTCCTTTGTCTTCCCGCCGCACACTTTCGCAATTCCCATCACCGCGAAATATATGGCAAGCCCCAGAACCGCCGCCCCATAAAGTGTTATCATAACGATAAATCTCATAGCCATTCCCCTTTCCGAAGATGTTTTTGTGCAACAGTTCAGAGAATATTCGAACTGTAACGTTTTTGATACTGTAATTATATCTCACATCCCGGCCAAAGGGCAGATGCCATCCCTCA
The DNA here is from genome assembly GCA_910585355.1 of uncultured Lachnospiraceae bacterium. Taxonomy (GTDB): domain Bacteria; phylum Bacillota; class Clostridia; order Lachnospirales; family Lachnospiraceae; genus CANRXD01. The sequence continues at coordinate 33,849 of CAJUDN010000013.1, read as the reverse complement.
CTTTGGGCCATTACATTTGTCACTGATTATTGCTTCTTGCTTTTCTGGTAAGCCGCCTGTTTCTCTTCTGACCAGGGCTCCGGAATCAGGCCCTCCACAAGGCTTTTATGATTCTGATATTTTATGTAAAAATATCCCATAAAAGAAAAGGTCAACGCCCCAATAAAATTCACGATCAGATCGCACATAGTATCAATGAGTCCGATATCCAGATATCCATCAATAGAAAGCGTCCGCCCGTCCAGCACCACTTCATGGATTTCCGTAATGGAAACACAGTTGTTTTTTAAGGCCGGGTCCAGCAGTGTGGAAGAAATGGTATGTACAATAGTATCTTTCTGCATGTCCAGACCGAAAAGCATGTCCATCCCAAACTCAAAAAATTCCCACAGTACGCCGATGGTCATGGAAAAGCAAAAAGCCACCACAGCCATAAAAAGCGGCGATAAGTCAAATTTTACCCGGCTCTGCCGGTTCATAATATCCACCAGAGAAAATCCCACGGCAGCGCACAAAAAGCCATTTATGGTATGGAGGATGGTATCCCAATAGGGAAACTGCATATAAAATGAACGGATCTCCCCAAGAATCTCCGCCGCAAAAATAAAAATTAGAATAATGATTTCCAAAAGCGTAGGAAGTTCCACACGGAAGGTCACCTGAACGACGCTGGGAAGTATCATCAGCGCCAGCGTCAGCACGCATAAAAACGCACTCTCATAATTTCGGTTAAAAAGCTGCATGATAAATATAATCGTCACCAGCAAGCGAAGTCCCGTATAAATAAGAAATGTACTCCTGTGTTCCTTAAGCTCCGCTGTAACAGCCCTGCAAAAATTTTTCCATCTTTGGTTATTTTTCAATTTACATCCTCCGTTTATTTTAAGGTGCATGTTTTTAAGTCTATTTTACCTGTAAAAGACAGGATGTCAAGTTTCCCGGAAGTAATTGCCTGAAACCACTGGCATACAGGCAATGGGGACATATGAATGAGAAACCTGCAATTACCGCTTTTTTTCTCCACTATGAGATAAGAATCAGCAATTTATAAAGATTTTTATTTTTTCCATCTGCCTCTGTCTTAAACAGATACTGCTTTTGTGTTAACTCATTCAATATTTTTTCAGCCGCGTCTAAGCTGACATCCATGACTACTGCTGCATTGGCTACTGTAATTTCTGCACCGATTCCCCGTTTTGACATTCTGGTCAGCAGTCCTCTCTCCTGTTCACTTAAACCATATTGTTTCTTTTCTGATAAATTACAGGCTTCAATTATCCGGTCAAGCATATAATCCGTAAACGTAGTCAGGTCAAGCATCAGGTGATTATCTGATACCACAGGTTTTTCTGCACTTTCCAGAACTTTATAATAAGTTCCTAAATGCATATTAACAGACTGCGAAATCCGAATCTTCCTCACCCCTTCATAACCACCCTGATACAAACAATAATTCTGCAGGATTCTGGCTGTTCTGCCATTTCCATCGCAAAAGGGATGAATATAAACAAAATAGAAATGCGACAGGATGCTCTTATATATGGCATCCAAATCTGCATGATTCATAAATTCAAATAGAGACGACATATAGAAGTCAATTTCTGTATACGGTGCAGGTGTATGCACAATCCTTTCCAGAGAAGAAATGTAAACCTCACCATTTCTGTATTTTTTGCCGATTACGCCTGTATTTTCACATACGCCATCTACAACGATATTCCATAATTCTCTTATACTGCTGTCATCAATACGAAAACCGGCATAGACCTTATCAAGAGCCTTCATAGTATTTATTACCATAAGATCACTCTTGCTTTTTGGTGCATTGATAGACTTTTTTACACTTTCAATTGTTGTCCTGGCACCTTCTATCGTCGCAGAATGGAAAGAATCTAAAAGAACGGTATCTGTATTTAGTTCATATTTCGCACTGTCCTTCAGATTGCTCTTACAAAGTATGAACTTCTCATTCAGTCTTTCATCATTCAGACAAAACGCAATACCATTTATTCCTTTCAAATCAGTTATATAGTGCATATCGCAGCCTCGCTTTCCAGTGCCTCTTCCGGCTCTCTGATGATATGTTTCTGAATAAACTTTTCTATTTCGGTCCGCATGATTACGATATAGTTATCTATGCTGTCCGGACTTTTCAACATGGTGTAAACATTTCTTAGCTCTTCAATCCCTTCCTCTTCATAGCCTCCACTCTTCCATTTGGCATCAAACTTTTGATAGCAGCATTGCAGATACCGACAGAAAATCTTTCCGATTTCAGGATTATACAAACGATCCAGATTTCGTACAGGTCCATTCCCTCCCCCGCAGGTGTCATAGATATCAAAAATATTCTCTCCGTCACACAAATAGTTTTCAATCAGTTTTCTGACAGCATAAATGAATCTGCTTTTTTTCGGTTCATTTTTCTGATAAGCTTCTTCAAGCCCCTTTAAATTCTCCTCATTCCATTTTCCGTCCGGTTCTTTCCTGTTATCGCACATAACCTTCGTGACCAGGGCGAGCCGCCAATGAAGCGTATTGGCTGTTTCATACTCTCTGGTCACCCGCAATGAATCCGAGAAAAAACTCTCAAAAAACTCTTCCACGCCCAAATCCAGAAGCAGAATGCTCATCATATCCGCAAACGTTTCCTCCTCACAGCCCGGGACAGGATAGCTGCAGACATGCCCCTCTCCTAACTGATTCCGCAGGTCTTCTGCTTTTACATTCCAGCGCTGCATGGTTATAAACAAGAACGGATATTCGTCTTCTTCCCCACGATTCTCCCAGAATCTATCATCTGTTATCTCTTCCTTCTCGTTTTCTGTCCGGAAAAGATGAACCATTTGGGAAGTATGAAGACCCTCCAAAGCTTTGACCCTTTCCTCCTGGTCTTCCCACATGTCTTCCACAAAACTCACCCAGGATTCGACCATATCTTTCTGTTCCGGACTTTTCTGTGCCTCACCAATGTTGATTCCGTCATAATACCCCAAGGCCTCATACTCCCAAGTCTGCCGCTCCTTTGAAGGCGGCACTAGATTGTTAAAAAATGTGATCTAACGGCAAATATTCATCGGTTCATCCTCACCTTCCTCCCGCGAACACGCGCAGCCTGCCCAGAATCGTATCTGGGACTCTGCTCTGCGTCCCTGTCAGTTCTTCCTTCAGTTTCTCCGGCAAATCATATTCTGTGATTCCTTCTACAATTTCCAGTTCCACCAGCCTCTGATAAAAAGCGGCCATTTTTTCTTGTATCTGTTTTCTCTTCCCCTTTTTTTAATCTCCGGAAGAGATCAGACTGCTGTTTACCAGAAGCACCGCAGTATCAAACGCCCTATCGTCTGCATAGCAGACGCACTCCAAAAAAACGCACAGCATCCATATGATTCCCAAAAACTTCTCTTGTGTCAGTTCTCTCCGTAATTTAGGCAGAATTAATTCTGCAAGATACCAGCCGAACACCTCAAAGAAAATCACTGCGGCAGCATAAAACACCAGCTTCTCTACTTTCTGCTCACCCAGATCAGGCAGATCCAGTTCTATAATCGGATAACCAAAAATTTCTCTTAGGCAATAGGGATAAATTGTTTGAAGCATAGCAATTACCAAAGCAAACAAGGCAAAAAATCCTGCCGCATTAAGCAGAGAGTTATCCAGAACACAATGATAAAGTGAATGAAAAAACATCCAGACACTGCTCAGGCCATAATTAATTATCGTTTGACAGATCTGTGTCAATCCCATATTTTTAAGAAATGTACAGGCTGCTTCGCTATGAGGATGCACAACAATTTCCAGATAACTCCATACAATTACAGCCAGAAATATATACTTTACAGATGTAGGATGTGCATCGATTATTTTTTTACTTTTTAGATAAGCCAATCAAAAAACTTTTTCATAAGCACTCTCTTCCCCAAAACAACAAAGCAGACTCCCAATAACATATTCTGCCAATGGGGGTCTGCCTGCATTTTTTATTCGGACTGTTTGGACGCCTTCTCACACAAAATCTTCATTCTTTAAATGAGCGCTTTTATTGGACGGGCTTTTCTTCTGCGAGCTGTAAAAAGCCGGCAGATAGTAATCTTTATCTTTCTTGTTTCCCGTTTTTCTCTGCGAGACAGGTACAGCCCTCGTCTTTAATAAATACATAACAATTACCTCTCAAAATTCCTACCCTTTAATGTATGCTGCAGCCGCCGGATCAATCCACGGCTGCAGCCATTGGTAAGGAATTTCATTTATGGGAAGCTTGTCTGCTTTTATTTATAACCTTTTTCATGAAGAGCCGCCTGCGCCGCAGCCAGTCTTGCGATCGGTACGCGGAACGGGGAGCAGGATACATAGTTTAAGCCTACCTTATGGCAGAATTCTACGGAAGACGGATCGCCGCCATGCTCGCCGCAGATACCGCACTTAAGATCAGAACGGGTTGCACGTCCTTCCTTAACCGCCATCTCAACCAGGCGGCCAACACCGGTCTGGTCAAGTCTTGCAAACGGGTCAGATTCGTAGATCTTGGCTTTATAGTAGGAATCTAAGAACTTACCGGCATCATCACGGGAGAAGCCGAACGTCATCTGTGTTAAATCGTTTGTACCGAAGGAGAAGAACTCAGCCTCTTCCGCAACCTGTCCGGCGGTCAGAGCAGCACGGGGAATCTCGATCATGGTACCGATGTGGTACTTCATATCAGAATTCTTTTCTTTCTTCACCTGCTCAGCAGTTTCGACAACGATATCCTTAACGTATTTAAGCTCTTTCTTCTCACCTACAAGCGGAATCATGATCTCCGGAACGATGTCATAACCACACTCTTCCTTCACTTCGATGGCAGCCTCCATAACGGCTCTTGTCTGCATCTTTGCGATCTCCGGATAAGTAACAGCCAGACGGCATCCACGATGGCCCATCATCGGGTTGAACTCATGAAGCTCGTCGCATTTCGCCTTAACGACTTCAACGGTAATGCCCATATCCTTTGCAAGGTCAGCCATTTCCTCTTCTGTCTTAGGTGTGAACTCATGAAGCGGCGGATCCAGATAACGAACAGTCATTGGTCTACCCTCAAGAGCCTTGTACATACCCTTGAAATCGCCCTTCTGGTAAGGAATTAACTTATTTAAAGCCTCTTCTCTTGCTTCTACGGTATCAGAGAGGATCATCCTTCTTAAGTTGTGGATTCTCTCTGCCTCAAAGAACATATGCTCGGTACGGCAAAGGCCGATACCCTCTGCTCCAAGGTGAACGGCGTTTAAAGTGTCCGCCGGCGTGTCCGCGTTTGTACGAACACCAAGAGTGCGGAAGTTATCTGCCCAGTCCATAATCCTCTTGAAGTTTCCGCCTACAACTGCATCCTGAGTCTGAATGTCGCCCTTGTAGATCTTACCGGTGGTGCCGTCTAAGGAGATGTAATCCCCCTCATGGAAGGTATATCCGCCAAGCTCGAATACTTTTGCTTCCTCGTCGATCTTGATCTCGCCGCATCCGGATACACAGCAGGTACCCATACCACGTGCAACCACTGCTGCGTGGGAGGTCATACCGCCGCGGACAGTCAGGATACCCTGAGCTGCGTGCATACCTTCGATGTCCTCAGGAGATGTCTCAAGACGAACAAGGATAACTCTCTCGCCTCTTCCGCTGATTCCTGCAGCCTTAGCTTCGTCTGCAGTAAAGTAAACCTTGCCTGCTGCCGCGCCCGGAGATGCCGGAAGAGCCTGTCCGATTACTTCGCCTGCCTTTAAGGCTTCTGGAACAAAGGTCGGGTGTAATAACTGGTCAAGGGACTTTGCTTCGATTCTGCAAACTGCTTCTTCAGGAGTGATTTGTCCCTCGTCTACTAAATCGCAGGCAATCTGGATTGCAGCCGGGGCTGTTCTCTTGCCATTACGTGTCTGTAAGAAATAAAGCTTTCCTTCCTCGATTGTGAACTCCATATCCTGCATGTCATGGAAATGGTTCTCAAGTTTCATGGCAAGATCCATGAACTGTGCATAGCACTCCGGAAGGTCTTTCTCAAGCTGGGAAATCGGCTGCGGTGTACGAACGCCTGCAACAACATCCTCGCCCTGTGCGTTGATCAGGTATTCGCCAAAAATGCCCTTTGCGCCTGTGGAGGGGTTACGTGTGAAGGCAACGCCTGTACCGGAGGTCTCTCCCTTGTTTCCGAATACCATGGTCTGTACGTTTACAGCAGTACCCCAGTCGCCCGGAATATCGTTCATACGACGGTATACGATTGCACGGGGGTTGTCCCAGGAACGGAATACAGCCTTAACCGCGCCCATCAGCTGATCCTTCGGCTCCTGCGGGAACTCTTCGCCGTTCATAGCCTCTTTGTAAACTGCCTTAAACTTTGAGGCCAGCTCTTTTAAATCATCCGCTGTCAGCTCTGTGTCGTAATGAACGCCCTTCGCTTCTTTCATCTCGTCGATGATTTTCTCAAAATAGGACTTCGGGACTTCCATAACCACGTCGGAATACATCTGAATAAATCTGCGGTAGGAGTCGTAAGCGAATCTGGGATTGCCTGTCTTTTTAGCGAATCCTTCTACTGCAACGTCGTTAAGACCAAGGTTTAAGATTGTGTCCATCATACCAGGCATGGACGCACGGGCTCCGGAACGAACAGATACCAGCAACGGATCTTCCGTATCGCCGAATTTTTTACCGTTTACGCCCTCAAGCCATGTTAACGCCTCGAAAATCTGATCCTGAATTTCCTGTGTGATCTGCTTCCCGCTGTTATAATACTCAGTACAAGCTTCCGTCGTAACAGTAAAGCCCTGCGGAATCGGCATGCCGAGGTTTGTCATCTCAGCCAGGTTACATCCCTTGCCGCCAAGAAGGTTTCTCATTGCTGCGCTGCCTTCTTCAAACTTATAAACCCATTTTGCCATAAGTTTTTCTTCCTCCTATAATTTTGTAGTTCTTGACTACGTCTCTATGGTTTCTTCCATTTCCCGGTTTTTACCGGTTGCTGCTCTCCACCTGCGGTCCGCTGCCTAGTGCTCCATCCAGACAGAAAGTGAAGTTGTGGACTGTCTGATGCGTGACAGTGCTAGGCAAAATTTCGACGGCGATGTGGGGCCATCGACTAGAAATTTTAACGACGCAATGGTGCGTGACAGGCAGTTCACAACTACGATTACTGTCTGGATGGAGCACTAGTACTACCTTGCAGAAATTCCGGTGAATGAAATACCCTCTGTCTGCGTCATCTGGCACTTACTTCACTGTCATTCCCGCAAGGTAGTACCAGATTGGTTACTCCGCACAGAAAACAGCGCACAAAAAACAGACGGCCGGAAAACGGTCTGATAATATTATAAGGGATGTTGCCAGATATTGCAACATCCCTCTTCATAAACTTTTCAATTTTTTCCAGTTTAATACATTCCGCCAATGAATACGGACATTCCGATTCCCAACACGGCCCCGGCCGCCACCTGAAGCGGTGTATGGCCCACATATTCCTTTAATTTTTCCTGGAGAAACACCCTGTCCAGATTCAAAATATTTTCAAAGAATACGCTGTTTAAAAGCTGTGCCTGTTTTCCCGTTTCCCTTCTCACCCCCATGGCATCATACATGACCACCATGGCCAGAACAAAGCTGACGGCAAACTCAAAGCTTCCCAGACCGTATTTCATTCCGGATGCTGTCGCCAGTGAACATACAGTCGCCGAATGGGAACTTGGCATCCCGCCGGAGCCGAAAAGCCTCTCAGGGTTAAAAGAGTGATTTAAAACCACATCAATAATGGTCTTCAACACCTGCGCCACTGTCCAGCCCAGTACAGAACATATCAGCACCTGGTTTCCAAGTATCTCATCCCAAATAGTCATGGTTTCCTCCGTGCTGTCAGATAATCAGTCCCTTTGCGTTTAATATCCGATAAGCCAGTCATAGAGCTCCTGATACTTGTTTGCGGATGTATTCCAGGAGAAATCCACTGCCATGCCCCTGTCAATAATCTTGTTCCATTCCCGCTTCTTGTCGTAATAAATATACTTTGCATAGCGGATAATATTTAACATTTCGTGGGCATTGTAATTGGTGAAGGAGAAGCCGGTCCCGGTTCCCTCATATTCATTATAGGGCCATACAGTGTCCTTAAGACCGCCGGTCTCGCGGACGATCGGAACCGTGCCATAGCGAAGCGCCATCAGCTGGCTTAAGCCGCAGGGCTCAAATAAGGACGGCATCAGGAACGCATCACAGGCCGCGTAAATCTTATGAGACAGAGGCTCAGAATAATAAATCTGAGCAGATACGCGGTCATGATATTTCCAGTCATAATGACGGAACATGTTCTCGTATTTGGCATCTCCGGTTCCCAGAACCACCAGCTGCACATCCTCTGTACAGATTTCATCCATGACGCACTGAATCAAATCCAGGCCTTTCTGGTCTGTTAACCGGGACACAATACCGATCATAAACTTCTTATCATCTCTTGCAAGTCCCAATTCCTCCTGAAGCGCATGCTTATTTTTTATCTTTTCCTTGCGGAAATTCCTTGCATTGTAATTTTGTGCAATGAATGTATCGGTCTCCGGGTTAAAGTCGTCATAGTCAATTCCGTTTACAATTCCGCGCAGATCATTGGCACGGGCGCGCATCAGTCCGTCCAGGCCCTCGCCATAGAACGGAGTCTTGATCTCGTCCGCATAGGTATTGCTTACGGTTGTGATGGCGTCTGCATAAACCAGCCCGCCTTTCAGCATATTTCCGTCTTTATATGCCTCCAGCTTATCCGGAGTAAAGTAATAATCCGGAAGCCCGGAAAATCTCTGGATGGTTTTCACATCCCACACACCCTGGAATTTCAGATTGTGAATAGTCATAACTGACTTCATATCCCTGAAAAATTCCCCGTCATGGAAACGCCCCTTTAAGTATACGGGAATCAGGCCAGTCTGCCAGTCATGACAGTGTACCACGTCCGGTTTCCAGCCGATGACCGGAAGGGCGGATAACGCCGCCTGAGAGAAGAAGGAAAACTTCTCCAGATCATAGAACCAGTCGCCATAGGGCTTATATCCCCAGAAATAGCTCTCATTATCGATAAAGTAGAAAGTAATCCCTTCATATACGTACTGAAGGATCTCCACATAACGGCTCTGTCCCAGATAATCCATATAAAAATGGCCAAGGTATGTCATTTCATTACGAAACTGTTCCTTAATACAAAGATATTTTGGTATCATAACCCGTACATCAAAATATTTTTTATCAAAGCATTTCGGCAAAGAGCCTACAACATCCGCCAGACCGCCCGTTTTGATAAAAGGAACCGCTTCCGAAGCAACAAACAAAACTTTCTTCATTCTGAACCCATCCTTCCGCTTAAATAGCCTTTGCAATTATATTCAGTATAACACACTTCGCTAAATTAAGTAAAGTAGGTCCATTGATTTTTTAAATTCTTTTGTAATCCAGCCTGATTTTATCGGCAATCAGCGCAACGAATTCAGAGTTGGTTGGCTTTCCTTTTCCGCCGCTGACGGTGTATCCGAATAACGCGTTTATGGTGTCCATTTTCCCCCTGCTCCAGGCCACCTCAATGGCATGGCGGATAGCCCTTTCCACACGGCTTGGCGTAGTCTGGTGCTTTTTTGCAATGGTGGGATATAAAATTTTCGTCACCGAAGACAACATTTCCGAATCCTGCACTGACATGATGATGGCATCCCTCAGATACTGATATCCTTTAATATGCGCGGGGATTCCGATTTCATGCAGCATCTGTGTCACATCTGTTTCCAAATTCTGCTCCATGTAGGCCGCCTTATCCAGATAGGGCTGCACCATCCTCTCATTTCCGGAATTTCCGGAAACGCTTTTTCCGCGCCCACGGCTCACTCTGCGGATTTTATCCAGAACCACATCCCTGCTGAAGGGCTTCATGATATAATAGTTGGCCCCAAGGCGGAAGGCATCTTCTGTCACATCCTGGCTGCTGGCGGCGGTTACCATGATAAATGACGGGTTTCCTTTCATCTGCGTGTTATTTTTGACTTTTTCCATCACAGAAATCCCATCCAGTCTTGGCATAATTACGTCCATAAGAACGATATCCGGATTGGTTCTTACAATCATATTGTAAGCGTCTTCGCCATTATCCGCCTTTCCCACAACATGAATGCCTTCTTCTTTCTCCAGTATTTCACCCAACAGATTTAAGGTCTGTCTGTTATCATCCGCAATCGCAATCGAAAGTTCTGCCATATTTCTTCCTCCTGAACTGTCACAAAAAATGATGCCTCGCTCCGGTTTTCCATTTTTTCCCAAAACCCGGGAACGAATATCTCAATTATAGTCTCAGTATGGAGAGTGGTGCAATCCAATTCGGCCGCAAATTTCGACATGCATTGACAAAAGAAAAGTCCCGGGGCAAAGTTTTACCCGGGAGCATTTACTATTTCACAGTTAGAAGATAATTTACAAACTGCTGGGCCGTCCGCCCGGAAAGGCCGCCGCCCCGCATCTCAAACCGATTGGCCTCATAACAGATTTCTTCGTCAGACATCTCTTCTTCTGCAATTCCCGCCCGCCTTGCAAGCTTTACAGCCATGTCATTAAAGCCGTTTTTATCGGGCTTCGCGTAGAAAATGGAAAGGCCGAAACGGTTCACTAAGGACAGCTTTTCTTCCATGGTGTCGGAACGGTGCATGTCCTCGCCGTGTTCCATATCATTTCTGTCGCTTAAGTTCTCTTTGATCAGATGTCTGCGGTTGGATGTGGCGTAAATCAGCACATTATCCGGTTTGGTCTCCACGCCGCCCTCAATGACTGCCTTTAAAAATTTGTATTCCACCTCAAACTCTTCAAAGGATAAATCGTCCATGTAAATGATAAATTTGTAATTCCGGTTCTTGATCCGGGCGATAATCGCGGAGAGATCTTTAAACTGATGCTTGTAAATCTCAATCATTCTGAGGCCCTGCGGATAGAACTGATTTACGATGGCTTTGATACTGGTGGACTTCCCGGTTCCGCTGTCGCCGAAAAGAAGTACGTTATTGGCCGCTTTTCCTTCCACAAATGCCCGGGTATTTTCAACCAGCTTCCGCTTCTGAAGCTCATAACCGATCAGATCATCCAACATCACCGTATCCATGTTGTTAATCGGCAGAAATTCAACGGAGCCGTCCTCATTTCCTTTAATCCGGAAAGCCTTATTTAAACCAAACATTCCCACGCCATAATCCCTGTAAAAGTCTGTCACATGCCGGAAGAATTCCTCGGAATCCCTGGACGTCTCAAGCTTTTCGCTTAAAGTGTGGACCTTTTCGCTGACATTTTTATTGTACATCAATTCTTTTTTACGGATTGCCTTATAATGGGTCAGATGGGTGAAACAATCCACAAGAAGCTCTTCCTCCAGCCAGGAAAAATCATAATCAAACAGCTTCATAAAGGTTTCAAAATCATGCTTTACAAAGCAGTTCACAGTCCCCTCCTGGGCGCCCATCTTTTCACATACAAGGCTAAACGGATTTTCACTGGTCATCAGAAGAAAGGTCAGGTAATTATGCCATAAATTTTTATCGAAAGCATAATCCGTGGCCACAGTCAGAAGATTTTTTACCTGCCCGAACACTCTTGTCCTTAAGGTTTCCCTTGATTCTGTTCCGCTTTTTAATTTTTCACAGATATCGGCAAGCTGCCAGAGGATAGAGTCCTTTGACAGCTGTCCGTATACCAGCAGATTCGAAATAATCTGGTTCATCTATTCTACAATTGCTCCCTTGTCTGCGGAAGAAACGTTTCTCGCATACCGTTTCAAATATCCGGTCAGTTTCTTCGGCTCTCTTAACTTCATGGTCTTCTTTCTCTCCTCCATTTCCTCATCGGAAACAAGAAGCTTAATCGTATAGTTGGGGATGTCGATGGCGATCTGGTCGCCGTCCTTCACATAGGCAATGGGGCCGCCTGCCGCCGCTTCCGGAGAAATATGTCCAATCGCCGCACCGCGGGATGCTCCTGAGAATCTTCCGTCTGTCAAAAGGGCGACTGTGGTATCCAGTTTCATTCCCGCGATGGCAGATGTGGGAGAAAGCATTTCTCTCATACCCGGTCCGCCGGACGGTCCCTCATACCGGATTACAACCACATCCCCGGAAACAATCTTTCCGTCATAAATGGCGGAAATGGCTTCTTCTTCAGAATCAAAACACTTGGCGGTTCCAGTATTAACAAGCATCTCCGGCTTAACGGCAGAACGCTTTACAATTGCGCCATTGGGCGCCAGATTTCCAAACAATACGGCAAGGCCCCCTGTCCTGGAATAAGGATCGGACATGGGACGGATAACCTCTTCATTACGATTTACAGCCCTGGCTACATTTTCTGCAACCGTTTTTCCCGTCACAGTCAGACAATCCCCGTGAATCATTCCTGCATCCAGAAGCTGTTTTAACACAGCCGAAATACCGCCGGCCTGCATCAAATCCTGCATGTGGTGATGGCCGGCAGGCGCCAGATGGCACAGATTCGGAGTGCGCTCGCTGATATCATTAATCATATGAAGATTGAATTCGATTCCCGCCTCATGGGCAATGGCCGGAAGATGAAGAGCAGAGTTTGTGGAGCACCCCAGCGCCATGTCGGCAGTCAGGGCATTCTCAAAGGATTTTGCATTGATAATGTCTCTCGGACGGATATCCATTTCAAGCAGCTTCATAACCTGCATGCCTGCATTTTTAGCCAGGCGGGTACGTTCCGCATATACGGCCGGAATCGTCCCGTTACCCGGAAGGCCGAGGCCCAGGACCTCTGTCAGGCAGTTCATGGAATTGGCAGTGAACATGCCGGAGCAGGAACCGCAGCCGGGGCAGCTGCTCCCTTCGATTTCTGCAAGCTCATCGTCGTCAATCAAATTGGCTTTTCTTGCTCCCACCGCTTCGAATACGGAATTTAAGTCTCTCTGATTGATGGACAGCATGGGGCCGCCGGATACAAAAATACACGGCAGATTTAACCTTAAAGCCGCCATCAACATACCAGGTACAATTTTATCACAGTTGGGAATAAATACAAGAGCGTCGAAGCAATGGCCCTTTACCATGCACTCGATGGTATCCGCAATTAATTCACGGGAACTCAAGGAGAAATGCATGCCCTCGTGGCCCATGGCAATGCCGTCGCAGACGCCGATGGTATTGAATTCCATGGGAGTTCCACCCGCCGCAAGAACGCCGTCCTTTGCGGCTCTGGCGATGGTTTGTAAATGTACATGGCCCGGGGCGATTTCATTAAAGGAATTAACAATGCCCACGAATGGGCGGCGCATCTGCTCATCACTATAACCATCCGCTTTTAAAAGGGACCGGTGCGGCGCATGCTCCACACCCAGTTTTACTTTATCTGAATTCATATTCTTTCCTCCAGGGAATTATGGATTGGCCAGGCTTTTTTAAGGCTGGCGCGTTTTTTGGCGATATTAAGCCTGCGGGAAACTGGCTTGCTGTATCCGCTGTGCGCGGGGCTTCGCCCTATACAGACCGGGAATCTCCCTAACGCTCTCATGCAAGCATGACGCGGTAGGGTGCTTCCCGGTCTGTGTATCTTTTACAGGCTCTGGCTCGCCAAACCCGCAGTGCGCGGACTCGCGGCCTTTGGCCACTCGTGCGCGGGCTTCGCCCTATACAGACCGAGAATCTCCCTAACGCTTTCATGCAAGCATGACGCGGTAGGGTGCTTCCCGGTCTGTGCACTGCTCATTGCTTTCGCGGCTATTTTGCCTCGTCAAGGTCTTGGGTTTGTTTCCAGCCCATTTTGGCTCTTAATTCACGCCCTGTCTGGGACGCAAGGGTCTCGGCGGCTGCCTTTCTCTTTGCGTTGAAACAGGTTCTGCCAACCTGATTCTCTAAGATCCAGTTCTTAGCAAAGGTACCATCCTGAATTTCCTTTAATACCTGTTTCATCTCAGCCTTTACAGCGTCCGTAATGATTCTGGAACCTGTGCAGTAGTCACCGTATTCCGCCGTATCGGAAATGGAGTAACGCATTCCCTCAAAGCCTGCGTTAAAAATCAGGTCGACAATCAGCTTCATCTCATGAATGCACTCAAAGTAGGCGTTTTCCGGCTTGTAGCCAGCTTCCACCAGTGTGTTGAAACCGGCTTCCATAAGAGCCGTTACGCCGCCGCAGAGGACTGCCTGCTCGCCGAAAAGGTCTGTCTCTGTCTCTTCTTTAAAGGTCGTTTCAAGGATGCCGCCCCTTGCGCCGCCGATGCCAGCGGCGTAAGCCTTGGCGACTTCCATAGAATTGCCGCTTGGGTCCTGCTCAACAGCTACCAGACAGGGAACGCCCTTGCCGGCAGCGTACTGGGAACGAACCGTATGTCCCGGCCCCTTGGGAGCGATCATGATTACGTTTACGCCGGCCGGCGGAATAATCTGTTTAAAGTGAATATTGAAACCGTGTGCAAAGCACAGAGTCTTGCCATCGGTGATGTAATCCTTGATATCGTTTTTATAAAGGGCAGCCTGTTTCTCATCGTTTACAAGAATCATGATAATATCGGCAGCCTTAACGGCATCAGCGGTATTCATAACGGTGAAGCCGTCCCCTTTTGCCTTTACTGCGGACTTGGAGCCCTCATAAAGACCAATGATAACATCGCAGCCGGAATCTCTTAAGTTCAGCGCATGGGCATGTCCCTGGGAACCGTACCCCACAACGGCAATCTTCTTGCCGTCCAGAAGTGACAGATTGCAGTCTCTCTCATAATACATCGTTGCCATGATTTTTTCTCCTTTATTTTTAAAAATTATTTGTGACGTTTAATGTGTTTTCCATGCCTAAGCCAATCGCGATATCTCCCGACCGGCTAAGCTCCAGGATTCCAAAGTCCCTTACCTTATCAATGAAAGAATGAACCTTCTCCTTATCCCCGGTAATCTCCGCCGTCAGGTGTTCCTCACCGAAATCGACGACCTTTCCGCCGTATTTATTGATAAGGTCCAGAACCTGATGCTTAGAGGAGCCCCTCTGGGTTCCTGTCAGATGCATTTTAATGAACATATGCTGGGCAAAAGCCGCATTTTCCGGCTCCAGCAACGTTACAGACTTAACATCAATGAGCTTTTCCAGCTGTCTCATCACCTGATCCTTCATATATTCGTCCCCCGTGGAAACGATGGTCATTCTGGAATATTCCGGGTTTTCTGTCTCGCCAACGGAGAGGGCATCAATATTATAACAGCGTTTTGCATACAGACCGGCAATGCGGTTTAAAACGCCGAAGCGGTTACTTACAATTAAACCTACTGCGAATCTCTCTTCCATACTTTCTTATCCTTTCACAATCATATCCTTAACGGAACGTCCCGGCGGAATCATCGGCAGAACCTTTTCATCCATGTCGATGTGGCAGTCAATAAGAACGGGACCTGTTTCCTTTTCCGCCGCATCCAGGGCGGCCTTTAGATCATCCATGGTACAGGCGGCATAGCCTTCGGCTCCGAAAGCTTTGGCCAGAGCCGGGAAGTCGGTGCTTCGATCCAAAGTCGTCTGGGAATAATGACAGTCATAGAAGATAGTCTGCCACTGTCTTACCATACCTAATACATCGTTGTTCATGATCACAATAGTAATGGGTAGCTGCTGCTTCACAGCCGTAACCATTTCATTTAAATTCATGCCGAAACTGCCGTCCCCTGTGAAAAGAACTGTACGCTTTCTTCCATTTGCGATACAGCCGCCGATGGCCGCGCCGAGGCCGTAACCCATGGTCCCAAGGCCGCCGGATGTAAGAAGCGTTTTGGACCTTTCAAATCGATAATACTGCATGGTCCACATCTGATGCTGACCCACGTCGGTGGCCACAACCGTATCCGGACCGCTTCGACGGTTCACCTCTTCAATAATGGTCTGAGGCCCGAACTCCTTCGGCGTGGGGAGCACTGCCGCGCTTTTATACTCCTCCACCTGGGCAACCCACTCCGGATGTTGATATTTCGGAGTCACCGCAAGGATTTCTTTTAACGTTTCCTTCACATCCCCCCACATACTCATATCCGGGTTTACATTTTTTCCAATTTCTGCACGGTCAATGTCTATATGGACCGTCATGCATTTCCTTGTATATTCATTCAGATCGCCTGTGGCACGGTCTGAAAATCTTACGCCGATAGCCAAAAGCAGATCACATTCCGACTGAGCCTTGATGGAGGCATATTTTCCATGCATTCCGCACATTCCCAAATTTAAGGCATAGGAAGCCGGAACAGAAGTGAGTCCCATCATGCTGAGCCCCACCGGAGCGTCCAGACGCTTGGACAGCTCCAAAATCTCTTCTTCGGCACAGGAGGCAACTACACCCCCGCCTGCATAGATAAAGGGCTTCCTTGCCTTTTTTACCATCTCCAGAAATTCTTCCATATTATTGGCGCTCTTTGACCATTTCTTGGCCACCGACGGCGCCTTCATATTTTCCACATACTCGCACTCATTGATCTGCACATCCTTCGGAATATCAATGAGAACCGGACCCTTTCTGCCTGTGTTGGCAATCTCGAAAGCCTCAATTATGGTCCTCTGCAAATTTCTCACGTCGCGGACCATGAAGTTGTGCTTTACAACCGGCTGAGTGACTCCTACAATATCAACTTCCTGGAAGGAATCCTTTCCCAGATTTTTTACTGCAACGTTTCCTGTAATAGCCACCATGGGAACAGAATCCAGGTAAGCATTTGCGATTCCGGTTACAAGGTTTGTGGCTCCGGGTCCGCTGGTCGCCAAAACCACGCCTGTCCGTCCGCTGGCCCTTGCATATCCGTCCGCCGCATGGGCCGCCCCCTGTTCATGGGCCGTCAGGACGTGCTGGATTCTGTCGGAAGCCAGATAAAGCTCGTCATAAATATTGAGGACTGATCCGCCCGGATAGCCAAAGATTACTTTCACGCCCTGGTGAATCAACTCCTCCACCAGAATTCGCGCACCGTTCATTTTCATAAAAATTCCCCTATCTTGATTATGGATTAAAGTAATAAGACCTTTTCTGTGAAATAAGGCCTCCTCTATGAAACTATGAGAAGCACGCTTTGCGAATTTCTCAAGTTATCGCGACAGTCGCCAAGGTTTCGCGCAAGCACGGACTTTGGCTCGTTGCTCGCTTAAATAAAAAACCTCACAGCGTTCTGCTGCAAGGCTCCTATTTCATTCCTCAAAATTCTTTTGAGATATGTCACAGTTAAATAACCTCAGGTTCAGCATAACGCAAATAAGCATTCTCGCACACGACGATAATGCTGACAATAATTCGGATAACAACTGCTGATAGTACCAAACCTGTCATCATATTTGCGTCTCCTTTCCCCAATGTTATATCTTATTATACAAACTTCTTTCAAAAATGCAAGTATTTTATTTTCATGTCTTCTATAATCATAAGTTATGTAATAGTTCAGACAGTCCTTGAACTGTTACCGCGTACGGCCATTTAGAATCTCCAAAGCGATGGGCCATATGACTGCGACCACTACGTTTTCCTACGATCAGCTCGGTGAACATGAAGACCTGTCTGGATGAAGCGCTAATATAATCCAATTTAAATATCTTTTTGTTTCGGTGAGGATGTTTTTTCGAAATTACCAAAGAAAAAACGGAGGCGTAGTGGCGCTTTGTTGAGCATTTTTCCTTTGTTCTATCGAGAAAGCAGGCCAGTGAAACGTAAGGTTGTTTAAAGCGGGTTATACTGGGTTATACATTAGCAGGCTAAGACCTCATGGCCGTTTTCTGTCACCAAAACCATGATTTCCCACTGGGCCGAGGGTTTTCCGTCCTCAGTGTAGATGGTCCAGCCATTGCTGCTGTCCACATAAATCTCCTCACTTCCCATGTTAACCATGGGTTCGATGGTAAAGATCATGCCTGGAACCATTAACATCTCTGTTCCGCGCCTGGTCACATAGCTGACAAAGGGATCCTCATGAAATTCCAGACCCACACCATGTCCCCCTACATCTTCCACGACAGAATATCCATATTTTTTCACATGGTCATGGACTGCCTGCCCCATATCGCCTAAAAATCCCCAGGGCCTCACTTCGTTCAGTCCCATCTCCACCGCCTCCCTGGCGACACGGACCAACTGCTCTTTTTCCGGACTCACCTCCCCAATCATGAACATGCGGGAAGAATCAGAAAAATAATTGTCCAGAATTGTGGAAACATCCACATTGATAATGTCGCCGTCCTTCAATACCACATCCTCCGAAGGGATTCCATGGCACACCTGAGAGTCAATGGAAGTGCAGACACTTTTGGGAAAACCTTCATAATTTAAAGGAGCCGGGGTTCCTCCATGCTTTATTGTATATTCATACACCATACGGTCAATTTCCTGGGTAGTAATTCCCGCTCTGATATGTTCCGCCACATAGTCCAGAACCGCAATGTTCAGTTTTCCGCTTTCCCGTATTTTCTCGATTTGGGCCGGAGTTTTTATGATTTTGTGGGACGGGACCTGGCAGCCCCTGAATCTTGCGCGGCTTATTTTTCTGTCAAATTCCATATGACATTTGCCATAGGGCTTCCCGCTGCCGCACCAGCAGGAGTCCCGCTCTCCGATTCTTCGCAACATTTTCTTTTTCCCCTTTATTGTTTTTCTTCGTAACTGTTTTGCAGGTTAGAGCATTTTTGCCCGTAATGGTGACGGTATGGAACCGTTACTTTTCTTCTTTTATAAATATAAAAGTATCTTCAGCAGACAGCGCTTCTGAATACCGATAACCCAGCCGGTCAAAATTTTTTATATTCTCTGGCTGCCTGATCCTGTTTTGGGCCATATA
>CAJUDN010000013.1:0-15024 GCA_910585355.1 uncultured Lachnospiraceae bacterium | reverse complement strand
CCATATAGCGAACCATCTCTCCTCTTGCCATTTTGGCTTCTGTGGCCTTCACCTTTACCTTATCTTCTTTATACTCTCCAAAAATACAGGTCACAAAGCGGTCGGCGCGGGTCAGATACGGCTCAATTGCTCTGCTGTATTCCCTGGATGCCAGATTGATAATGACAGAGTCCCCGATGGCATCGTAAAGTTTTCTTCCCCAGAATTCATACAGATCTTTCTTTCCGCCTGCGGAAAGTTTTGTCTGCATCTCCAGACGGTAGGGCGTCACCCGGTCGCTGGGCTTTAAAATTCCGTAAAATCCGCTCAGAATCCGAAGATAGCTGTTTACGTACTCCCACTCCTCATTGGAAAACAATTTAGGCGCCATGTACTGATACTGAATTCCCACGTAAGACAAAAGAGCCGGAGTCAGCGCCCGCATCAAATCCATAGTCTGGTAACGTTCAAAATTCTGCCTGGTGATCTGGGCATTAGCCTTAAAAAGCAGCTTCAATTCCTCTTCCGTCATGGATTTCAAAAGCTCATAAATCTGTTTTGTCCATGACAGATACCTGGGAAAATCGCCAGGAGCAAAGATATCCTGGCATTCTTCCATCTTCTTGGCAGGCGAAATAATTATTTTCATCGGTTTCTCTCCGCTTCTTGCGTATTTTTCCAATCTTCTATATAATGATGATACCAGGGGTAAAATACCTTTTGGCCCCAACGTTAATAATACAGTTAAAATCAAGGATTGTCAAATCGTGGAAAGGGGTAGTTACATATGAAAGTTTTAATCACAGGATTCGATCCGTTTGGGGGAGAAACCATTAACCCGGCCTGGGAAGCCGTTAAAGCCATCAAGAACGAAATCGCCGGGGCACAAATCTTTAAAATGCAGATTCCAACCGTTGTAAACAAATCCATTGAGAAAATTCACGAAAAAATGGTTGAGATCCATCCGGACATTGTCATCAGCGTCGGACAGGCCGGCGGCCGTTTTGGTGTCACTCCGGAACGGGTGGCCATCAACATTACTGACGCAAGAATTCCCGACAACGAGGGAAATCAGCCCATCGACATCCCGATTTTTGAAGACGGCGACGACGCCTACTTCAGCAATCTTCCCGTAAAAGCCATGGTGCAGGCCATTAAGGATGCCGGCTATCCGTCCGTGCTATCCAACACCGCCGGAACCTATATCTGTAATCATGTAATGTATGGAATCCTCTATTACATTAAGAAAGAATTCCCTGGAGTCCGGGGCGGATTCATTCATGTCCCCTATGCCGCCTCCCAGGTTGTCGATAAGCCCGGCACGCCCTCCATGGCCATCGCCGACATTGCCGCCTCTCTGGAGGCCGCAGTCCGGGCGGCCGTCATGACTGGGACAGACATTAAGGCTGTCGGTGGAGAAATCCACTAATGGAACTGTAAACCAAAAAGGAACTGCGGTCCGGCACCTGGCCGGAGGCAATTCCTCTCATTTTTGGGGGGATTATTTTTGTGGGTTTCCTTTCTTAGAGCGTGTTTGAAAATTGCTTTCTGGTAGCTGTGCGTTCCACTTCGTGGGAGATTTGGCCCAAATGAACGCGGCGTAGTGGGCTACGTTAAGTGAATTTGGACCAAGTATACCGCAAAGTGGGGCGTGCAGATGACGGGAATAAATTTTCAGACACGCTCTAGTCCATTGTTTTCTGGTATTCCAGAGTATATCCGTTGGGATCAGAAAAGAAAAAGGAATATACCGGAAATTGGGGATGATGTGCAGGCGGAGCCAAAAGGCCGATGACCGGGCGGGTTTTTAAAAGTTCATACATGGCATCCACATCCTCCGCAGACGGAAGATTGAAAGAAATACACTGCCCGGATGCCATGGGGCGTCCAGGCCCGTAATCACAGAAAGCCAGATATCCATACCCACAGTCAAACCAGACGCTAGTCCCCAGGTCCTTATGGACCGAGAGTCCCAGAACCTTCGTATAGTATTCTACCGTTTCCAGAATGTTCCTGCAGGGGAAAAAAATAACACTTGATTCGGGCGCCATAGGGAATCTCCTTTCCAAATATTGATATTCTTTCCTCCATTATACCAGACTTTCTGATGAATCTCACCTGAAAATTTTCACTTTGATTTCAAAATCATAGCCGTTCAGCCCTGCATCTTCCTGCCCGCGAACTGCAGACATGAATTACGCGGTGTCTGCCTTATAAAATTCCGAGTCAAAAACACTTACGAAAACAAGTTTCCGGCGTATTTTTTACTCGGAATCTTCGCGAGGCTGAACTGTTGCCCAAAATCCTATCTTTGGATTCGGAACATTTCTCCCATCAAAAGCCATGCCGGACGGTAAAAACTCATAAGCTGCCAAAATCCGGCTCCTGTCAGTCCATACTCCTTAATCAAATCATATTTTGCCTTGAGGCTTCTTACATCCTCAAACCACACCTCATGCAAAACTCCATACTGCCAATAGCGGAAATAGGGAGATTTTGCCGTCTCGTCGAACTGAATTTCCACTCCGAAATCAATGGCTCTCTGAACAGCCTCATGATTGCTTATGGATTCCGCCTTTGTGGTTCCCCGCACATAAGGAAGGGGCCAGTCATACCCATAATTGGGAATCCCAAGACTTATTTTCTCTCTGGGAATTGCAGATACGGCATAGTCTACCACCCGGCGCACCATATGAATGGGGGCAACAGCCATGGGAGGACCATATGTATACCCCCACTCATAAGTCATTAACATCACCCGGTTTGCCGCCTGCCCCAGAAGGCTGTAATCGATCCCTTCATAGAGAAGCCCCTGCTGGCCCGCAGAGGTTTTGGGAGCCAGGGCCACAGTAACCGGATAGTTGAACAAATTCATGACCTGCCGCACATGTGTCACAAAGGCTGCATAGCCTTCACGGTCCACGGCCTCCACGTACTCAAAATCAATATCCAGCCCCTGAAACCCTTTTTCCTGGATGGTCCGTCCAAGATTCCATATGAGCCGCTCCTGTACGTCCGGATTTTCTACCAAGACTGCAACCAGGTTACTGTTGAATTTTCCATCCGCGCCCATCGGCGTCAATACCAAAACCGGACGCACTCCGCGCTGTTTTGCCTCCTGAATCATCCATGTATCGTCGGTTCCCGGAAAAATCAGCTCTCCCTCTTCTGTGAAGCCATAAGAAAATACATAAAGCGCAGTCAGATAAGGAAGCGTTTCCCGGAGTACTGCCTCATTGATAAAAGGATAGGCATATCCAAATGAGTATAACGCCTGCCTCCCTTCATTCTCCTCTACAGGACCCGGAAGATAAAGCGCCTGACCCACAGCCAGCCGGTATGGATATTCCAGTTGGTTGGCCCAGATTAATTCTTCGACGGGAATACCAGAATTTCCGGAAATGGTATCAACGCTGTCTCCCGGCTTTACCACATAAATCGCCACAGTATCCTTCTCCTTCCATGTTCCTTCTATTATAAATATATGTGGAAAAGAAATCATGGTCCCTGATATGTCAATTTTCCTCTCCGCCGCAATGCAAAAACAGGTGCATCCGCCTCCCGTTCAGAGACAAACGCACCCATACAAAAATTCATTGAAAACTCGCCTGCGGCGATGGGATTTTATAAAAATAAGGTCACAATACTGGTCAGAATATTAACCAGAAAGAATACCAGAATTACCAGCCCGATCAAATTCCCTGTGCGGCTCTTCTGCATCTTGCTGCGGAACTCATCCACAATGCAGCACTCCGGCTCTCCCGGAACATAGCGTACCGTATACGCTCCGCCCAGCGAATATTTACCCTTTCTGGCCTCCGCAAAATTCAAATGCACAGTATAATTCTTCCCGTCCACCTGGTATGCCAGAACCGGATACTCATTTTTCCAGCGGAAAGAGCGGTTTCTGCGACGAACTTCCACAAGCTCACTGATTACTCCGTCAGCTGTCCCTGTCATCTCATGAGCACGGTTTAAACGCCGGCTCTGTTCTTTGTAATTTCGGAATACCGACCACGCTCCCACGGCAATAAGCAATCCGATTACAAGTATAAATCCTCCTGTCACTAAAAGCATCCCTGCATCCATTTGTACTACTCCTCCTATTTTTGTGATTTTTCTGTAACTGCTCAGTACCCCCACAGTTACGGGCAAAAATCCATTGGAAATCCATTGAAAATCGCCTGCGGCCATCCGAAACGCCAGTGACACTCGTTTAGGACAGGCCGAAACGGAGCACAGAGAAATTTCTGTCCTCTGGCCGTTTTATCTTGCGTTCAGCGCAATGCATGTGCGGATCTGCAAAACAGCTACGTTGTTTCTGTAACAAGGTTACTATAAAACACAAAATGATTTCTGTCAATAAATAGCAGATTTTTTTAATCCATCGATCGAATCCGGTTATTTTCCATCTTACAACGGCCTCCGCAGCCGAATCCTGTAATCTCCTTTAACAGTTCACTCCCCGGTCAATCGCTCCGTTTTTGACCGGAAGCCAATATCATAATGGGGCCAAAGCATATGCTCCATTGCCGCAGGCAATTTTAAATGGACATATGCAGTTACGTTCACATGGTACCTTTGAACAGTAACATCTGTTACAATCTCCTCCCCGCAGGCATTGTTCTCACTTGCATTGTACGCGGCGGATATATTATACTGGTAAGCAGAAATACGCAGCGCATGGATACAGAAATCATCTGTGAAAGGAAGCGGCTTTTATGTGGATCAAAAAAACGAAGGTAAAAACAAAGAGCAAAGAATACATATATGTACAGCTTGTTCAAAGCGAACGGATTCATGGAAAAATTCATCAAAAAGTTCTGGCAAACCTGGGCCTTTTAGAAAATCTTGAGATGAAAACACTGCATGCGCTGGTTGATGCCTTAAACGGAGTGAGCGATTCTCTTGAGCCGGAGATTTTGTGCCTTCTCCCCAGAAAAAAATACGGGCCTTCTTTTCTCCTTTCCCATATGCTAAAGGACATGGGAATCGAGCGGTTTCTGTCCGATCTGATCCAATACCAGAAAATGGACGCTTCCGTAAGCGAAGCAGTTATCGCGCTTCTCATTTACTATTCTGTCAATGAGGAGGCTTCCTTTTCCTTTTCTGACTTCATAAAGCAATATTCCTTCCCCTTTTCCGCCACCTTCACGCAGGAGCTTCTGGAAGCCGCACTGGAACTCCTCTCTGACCGGCTGATAGTCCGCGCCAGCCTGTTAAACCCTGAATGCTCCTCCCCGCCCCTTTATCAATATATTTATGATACGGGAAACAACAACCTCCCGAAAATATCCGACCAGGCGGTAAGCCTGATCCTTTTGGACCGGCACAATACGCCTATAGATCTCTGTTTCATGAAACAGAGCTACAAAAACTATTCTCCTCATTCTGCGGATGATGTTTTTATTTCTGACAGTTACGGACTCCTCAGACAATGCGATTCCTTTCATCTGGAAACAAGCCGTTATATCTGCCGTCTCAGGGAGTCTGAGCTTTCCGATTTTTTTACAGACAGTCATCGTGTCCTCGCCTATTCCAAATCCAGCGGTGTATTTCATGAATGCAATACCCTGGGCTTCCGTACCCGCGCCTTTGAAAACAAGATCGTTATCATCCTGCGCCCCTTTCCCGGTATCAGTCAACGTTCCTCTTCGGGCAGTGCAGAGCCAAGAGAGATTCTCGTCTCGAATCTTCCCGTTCCACCGCAGCAAATTCTGGAACGCTATCTCTACCTCGAACGGCTCCAAAATTATCATTTTAGTCTGTTTCTTCCGTGCGATTTAAACTTCATATATAAAAAACTGAAGCCCAGAAAGGTATTATATGCCCTTCAGAATCTCATCTTCATGAAAATACTGCTCTTTAACGCCATAGAACGCCATACCTTCACACTGGGACTTACTGCCCCTGACGTAATCCGGGAGTTTAGCTCTCTGGAAAGCGTCCAGCTGAATGACGGCAGCCATGCCAGAAGATTTCATTCCAAACCCACACCGCTCCAAATCAGCATCCTCCAATGTCTGGGGATTTCCAAGCCTCCAGTCATCAACGCTTCATTTTCTCCGCAAGCCAGTACGAAAACAGGGCTACCCAAAGAGCCGTAAAGCCCTTTGGGTAGCCCTTCCTTCCTATACACCAGGCATCAAATCCGGCGGCAGAGGATTCTTATACGGGAAACGTTTCACTTGGGCGTTATATTCCTCTTTTGCCTTCGCAAGAAGAGCCGCATCCGTCATAATATCCAGTGCAGTCATGGCCAGCGTTTCTCCGGCACAGAGCATACCTTTATGGCCGATGCTCATACCGGCGCATACGGTCTGCTGCCAGGAATGATTTGACGTTCCAATGGTCTGACCGACAGCAAACATCTGGCACATGGGGGCCTGCCAGCTGGCATCCCCAGAATCGGTCGAATATGGTGTGATCTTTCCTGCTCCCTGGTCCTGGCAAATCCGGTCATACAAATCCAGTTTCCCAATATCCGGATCTGTAATTCCATATATGCGGAGAGATTTTGCCTTTGCCTCCTCCGTAAGCCCCTCATTCATCTGCCTTGCAAACGCCTTTTCCTCGTCCGTAAACACCGGAGCTCCAACGCGGTTTAAATTTATCAGCATTCTGTCACAAAGAGTCTGATTGGGAAGCGTTTCTGCCAGCCCTCCATTATCCTCCTTAATCTCCACCGTGGTCTCGGTTGCCATGGCCATTCCCTCCGCAACCTTCGCCATCCTCTTAACTACATCATCCACATCATTCTTCCGGGGCGCGCGAACATAGTACCAGATTTCAGCCTCATCCGGAACCGTATTGGGCGTCTTTCCCCCATTGGTAATCACAGAATGAATTCTTACATCAGGCAAAATATGTTCCCGCAGATAGTTCACCCCCACATCCATCAGGAGAACGGCATCCAGGGCGCTCCTCCCAAGATGAGGGGTCACGCCCGCATGAGCCGACTTTCCATGGAATTTATAATGTATGGATGTCTTCGCAAGCGACGGCGACACGCTGACAAAGGTGGCATTGATCGGGTGCCACCTCACAATGGCATCCAGACCGTCAAAAACCCCGTCGCGGACCATGAACACCTTGCCGCCGCCGTTTTCCTCAGCCGGACAGCCAAAATACCGGATCGTTCCTTTAATCCCAAACTTTTCCATGGCCTTTGCTGCCCCGATGGCAGCGGCCATACTTCCTGTCCCCAGGAGATTATGTCCACAGCCATGTCCGTTCTTCCCATTCGGTGTTTTCACCGGCTTGATTTCATAGCCCAGTCCCGGTAAAGCGTCATACTCACCAATAGTGCCAATCACCGGGCCATCTCCGTTAGACCATTCCGCAACAAACGCTGTCGGCAGTCCCTTCACCAGATTTGTGCGGATCGTGAAACCGTGCTTTTTAAACTGTTCCACAAGAATTTCCATCGACCGGAACTCTTCGAATCTGATCTCCGCCAGCTCCCAAATTTTGTCGCTGGTATCGGTAATCCACTGCTTATTCTCTGCAAACCATTGATTCAGGAACTCCAGAACCTGATTCATTATCTTTGTATTATCCATAAAATTATAACTTCCCCTTTCTTTTGTCATTCTTGTCCGCTCTCTTTTTTCTGCTCCCATTTATGAAGGAGCAAATTCGCGGATGCCGAAAAAATAATTGCCGCAACTGCTTTTAAGAATGTCGGAATTGCCGGAATAGAAATTACAATACCGACCATCAACATAGAAACTGCCGCGGCCTTCCAGTTCTTAAGCGCGAACTGCCCGAAAATCGCCCCAAAGAGCGCCGGAATAATGTAGTGAAGCGTATCTAAAACTTCTTTTGGCAGAGCCCTCAGAATAAAATGCCCGGCAGCCGCCAAAACTCCAAGGAATACTGTATTCACCACAACAGAAACCGCCACGCCATATGTGGCCAGAATATCCCTTTTGAACTTGTCCTCCTTTTCATCCAGCATGGCGCAGGAGGCCAGTGCGCTGGGAAGCCTCATGTTTTTTACATTACCTGTAAGCTGCGACATATACGTAGCGGCTGGACCCATTAAAAGCAAATACATCATTAAGTCGCCGAGATTGACCCAGGTATGCCCCACCATAGCCGCCACAGCCAGAAATGCAGTAAAAATCACTTCCCACCCCGGATGGAGACCTCTCACAAAGCTTAAATAACAGCCAATCCCTAAAAAGAAAAGGATGGCAATGGTAAGCGTAACCCTTCCCCACCGGTGTACGCTTTCATAATACCTTTCCCTTGTCTGTTCTACCATACGACCCTGTCCCCCTTCCCATTTCGGTCTTCCTCCCGCAGAATTTTACGACAAACCTGCATACAGGCACACGATCTGCACAGCCGCCTGACAACACTTCATAGTAAACCCCCATGCCTGCCATCAGGCGCCACCATGAATGAAAGTGTTTCCTATGAGCCTCCGGCGGATGTGCAGAAAACGGGAGTGGAAGATGCCGCTTCGCGGCTGCGTTTTCGCACGTTCAGCGCCGGAGCGCTGAATTTTCATAGTAAAAGCACTGCTGCAAGCGCCGACAATATGGAAAAAGCAAGCGCCCACTCTTTAAGCCAGGCGGCTTTCCAGCGCTTTGCCGCACAATTTATCCCCACCATGGAAAGGAATCCCGCCATCACTGCAACCAGATTCTGTTTGTCACGCTTCGCATAATCTGCTGCGAAATAGCCAAAGGAGGCCAACGACGCGCTCGTTCCAAGAATGATACCGCCTGCCATCCGTTTGTCCGCAGCCTGGGTTATCCTGGAAAGGGATTTTAAAAACAGAAGAGTAGGCAGAATCATACAAATTCCGCCCAGATTCATTACCCAGACAGAAGCAGCGAACGCCTGCATGGAGTAAGTCTCCGAGCCAAGGCCGGTCCCCATTGCCACCGCCGCCATCTCCGCTGAGGATGCCTCATAGGTAGCATTTCCAATTACACTGAGTCGGGCCAGAGTCAGCGGCGTTCCAATCTGGGCGATAAGTCCAAGCCCCACAACAAATACGGACAAGGCCGGCCCAAGAGTGGAAATCAATCCGGCCCGCATGGAACGTTTGATATCCAGACCCGTCACATTCGCACATTCCGAATAGCGACTGCCGATCCATACAAACACAGCGGTCTGTATAAAAACCAATCCTATGATAAGGGAGCAGAACCCCCAAAGTGGAATGCTGTTCGCCAGTTCCATCGCTTTCTGGTATGGTGTCACAAAAACACCTGCCTTTCCTTCATTCTTACCTGATGTTGCTATTACATGCCGTTCTCAGGTCTGATGCATCTTTCCAACTTTCTTAATTACACAAATAATAAAACCAGTCTTGTGAGCTGACCTGCGATCAGGGAGCAGAGAATCATACACCCGTAATACAGCTTCAGGGAGCTGCCTTCTTCTCCTCCCGCTGCTACCATACGGACAAACTTTGCCGGCGCTGTGGTGGCCATGACCATAGCCAGCAAAATTGCCACATGATTTGCCGTCAGAGTTCCCGTCTCGACTAACGGAAGCGCGCTGAGGATTCCGGCGGGCAGATTCATAAGGCTTGCAGCCCACACGGCTGCCGCCTCACCAGGCAGTCCAAAAACCCCCATAACCGGCCCGAGAATCTTCCCAATTAGTGTAATCAGCCCCAGTTCATTCAAAAGAGTGATCAAAAGCGCACCAATGGTAATGCTGGGAATCATATTATTGAACCACATATTCAGCCCCTTTTTACTGCCACTCAAAAACAGTTCAAGAAATCCTCTTTTCTCGTTTGCTTTTTCCATAATTTATGCCTCCTGTTCCCCCGCCTTTTTATTCTTTTTTCCGATACTGCCACTCATGGAAAATCTCACAATATTCGCAGTGAGTATTTTCGCAATGAGCACGGTAACAATAATCACTCCGGAGCCTGTCGGAAGATAGGGATATAGCAGCACGCCATAGCTGACCATCATTCCTAAAAGCGCAGGGCCGGCCATCACAAAGGCAAGCAAAATTCTTCTCTGCTTTTTGTCAATGAGCTTGCCGTCTTCTAGCCCCTTTACCAATGCCGCACTGGAATCTGAACTCTGAAGATTCGTTATTAAAACGACTCCGGCTTCTCCTGGAACTCCCATAAGCGGTTTTAAAATTGGAGTTAAAATCTTTCCAGCCACCTTAAGACCGCCGTAATACTCCACTACCTCTAAGACTCCCATACAAAACATAATCGGCGGAGCAATGGTCAGTATTGTAGTAAACAGGTTACTTAATCCTGTACCCCCTTCTCCGACAAAGCCGGGCTTTGCCCCCTCGACAATAGTACCAAATACCCCCTGGTAGGTGGAAAGATCTAATAAGTTAAATGGTGCCTTCGCCCCTCTGAATATGCCAGAAAAAAACAGAAAAATAAATGCAAAGGATAAATATGCCAAAATTCCCGTTTTCTCCTTCTTATTTGTTTCGTTCTGACCCATAATCTTCCTCCTTATTGTATAATTTATTCCCGATAATGGCCTTTATCTGAGAATAGTATAGCAAATACAGGTTTTGTTTTCAATAAATACAGGTTTACCTTCTTAATCGTCAAAAAATTGTAGTGGCAAATTTTCAAATAAATCTTGTTTACAGCACGTCGTTTTCACATCCTGTAGTGGCAAAAATTACTTTCTGCCCGTCTCAATCCCTCCCCTGCACATGGACGCTTTATTGAAGTGCCTTTTATTTCCATAAAAATAAAAAGTACCGGCAGCGACTGTTTTTCGTCACTGCCGGTACCAGAGCGTGTCTGCAATATCGTTTTTTCCTGTTATTTTGCCATGGCCTTAAGCTGCCCTTCCACCACATCAATCCAAATGGTGTTACCTGTATGCACCCCATCAGAAAGAATCAGCTTCGCCGCAAGGGTCTCCACATGCTTTTGCAGGTAGCGCTTCAGAGGTCTTGCGCCGTACACCGGATCATATCCGCTCTCCACGATAAACTGCTTTGCAGAATCGGAAAGGGCGATGGAAAGCTCCCTGTCTGCCAGACGTCTGTTGACATCCGCCAAAAGGAGATTAACAATTCCTCCAATGTTTTCCCTGGTTAACGGCTTAAACAGAATGGTTTCGTCCAGCCTGTTTAAAAATTCCGGACGGAAATGAGCCCTTAGGTCATTCATAACCATCTGTTCTGCCTCCGGCTTGATTCTTCCGGCTTCATCAATTCCCTCCAGAAGATACTGGGAGCCGATATTGGAAGTCAGGATGATAATGGTATTTTTGAAATCCACGGTTTTTCCCATGGAATCTGTAATGCGTCCGTCGTCCAGAACTTGAAGCAAAATATTAAACACATCCGGATGGGCCTTTTCCACTTCATCAAAGAGAACAACACAGTAAGGTTTCCTTCTCACAGCTTCCGTAAGCTGTCCTCCTTCATCATATCCCACATATCCTGGAGGCGCTCCGATCAGGCGGGATACGGAATGTTTTTCCATATACTCGCTCATATCAATACGCACCATATTGTTCTCATCATCAAACAGATTTTCCGCCAGAGCCTTGGCAAGCTCTGTCTTTCCGACGCCGGTCGGACCTAAAAACAGGAAGGAACCGATGGGCTTTGTGGGGTCCTTGATTCCGGCTTTGGAACGGATAATCGCCTCCGTCACCTTTTCCACGCCTTCATCCTGTCCAACCACACGTTTATGGAGCTGCTCATCCAGATGGAGGGTCTTATTCCTCTCACTTTCCGTCAGCTTCGCCACAGGGATTCCGGTCCACCTGGAAATGATTCTTGCGATTTCATCCTCGGTGACGCTTTCATGCACCAGGCTTAAATCCTGGTTTTTCACCCGTTCCTCCTCCTCGCGGAGTTCCTTTTCAAGCTGTGGCAGCTTCCCATATTGCAGCTCCGCCGCCTTATTTAAGTCATATTTTTGCTGGGCATCCTGAATCTGGCGGTGCAGACTTTCAATCTCCTCTCTGAGGCCGGAGAGCCTATCCACAGACGCCTTCTCGTTTTCCCACTGGGCTTTCTGGGACGCAAAGGTATCATGGAGCTCTGCTAACTCCTTCTGTAAATCAGAAAGCCTCTCCTGGCTCAAATGATCGGTCTCTTTCTTAAGGGCCGCTTCCTCAATTTCCAGCTGCATGATCTTTCTGGAGAGCTCATCCAGCTCTGTCGGCATGGAATCCAGCTCTGTCTTTATCATGGCGCAGGCCTCGTCCACCAGATCAATGGCCTTATCCGGAAGAAAACGGTCGCTGATATAACGGTTGGAAAGCACCGCGGCCGACACCAGGGCGGAGTCCGTGATTTTCACCCCATGGTAAACTTCATAGCGGTCTTTCAAACCGCGGAGAATGGAGATGGTATCTTCCACTGTGGGTTCGTCCACATGAACCGGCTGGAACCGGCGTTCCAAAGCCGGGTCCTTTTCGATATATTTCCGGTATTCATCCAGAGTTGTCGCGCCGATACAATGAAGCTCGCCGCGGGCAAGCATTGGCTTTAACATATTTCCGGCATCCATGGAACCCTCGGTTTTTCCTGCTCCCACAATGGTGTGAAGCTCGTCAATGAACAGAATAATCTGTCCCTCGCTCTTCTTTACCTCTTCCAGAACGGCCTTTAACCGCTCCTCAAATTCGCCCCGGTATTTGGCTCCCGCCACCAGAGCTCCCATATCTAGGGAGAACAACTTCTTATCTTTTAAGCCTTCCGGCACATCGCCGCGGACAATTCTCTGAGCCAGGCCCTCCACCACGGCAGTTTTACCCACGCCGGGTTCTCCGATTAAAACCGGGTTATTCTTTGTTTTTCTCGAGAGAATTCGGATAACATTTCTGATTTCCGAATCACGGCCGATTACCGGGTCCAGCTTCTGGTCCCTGGCCCGCTCCACCAGGTCCGCCCCGTACTTATTCAGGGTATCATATGTGGCTTCCGGGTTATCGCTGACTACACGCTGGTTTCCGCGCACCGTGGAAAGCGCCTGTAAAAACTTGTTTCTGTCAATCCCATACAGCCGGAAAAGCTCCTTCACTCCACGGTTGGGTTCCTTCAAAAGACACAGGAAAAGATGCTCGACAGAAACATATTCGTCTCCCATGGCCTTCGCTTCGTCCTCGGCGCTTATTAAAACCTTATTCAGGTCGTTGGTTAGATACACCTGGCCGCCCCCGGATACTTTCGGCAGCTTATTTACGGCCTGTTCCGTCTCATTTAAAAACTGCTCGCCGGATATCCCCATCTTTGTTATGAGCTTCATAATCAGGCTGTCCTCCAGCCTCAGAAGACTCACAAGAAGATGCTCCTGGTCAATTTGCTGATTTCCATATTCATAAGCTAACTTTTCACATCCCTGTACGGCTTCCACCGACTTCTGTGTAAATTTGCTGATATTCATATTCAAGCCTCCTCAGTTTATATGTGTCAACTTGTTATATATGGAATATAGCATGTATTGTTAGCACTGTCAATAGTTGAGTGCTAAAATTGTATGAAAATTTTATGAAGCGCTGATTTTGTGCGGTTTCCGGCTGTTCACGCTTTTATATTTTATCTGATTTACATGCCATTTACATATTTTTTGTTTTTTACACATAGAGAACCACCATCCAATCATTGGCGGCGGTTCTCTGGCAATTAAAAATTGATTACATCGTCGATTCTCTGAACTTCTTTTTCCATCTATTTTACCCCGCAAAATAGGCATAATGAGGAATGCCAAAAAGCGAGGTGTCCCATATTATCGAAGTGCAGTGTCCTTGGAAGCCTGATAGCTTGGCGTTACAAGAACTTCCACCTTTTCTGACACGCCCTCTTGATGAAGTTCTTTCATCGTCGGCTCTCAAATAAATCCCCCCGGCATTTGAATCCGATGCTGCACCGGACAGCTGCTCCATGTACTTCAAGAGTGGAGCCGGATTTGGTTTGTGCTCTGCGGTATCTTCGGCGCACACCACGGTTTGAAAACAACTGCCAATGCCAAATCGGTTAAAATCATGGGCAAATTCCTCCCTGGTTTTCTCTGCCAGCCATCCGGCAGGCGCTCCACAGGCAAAACCGGGTGGGAGGCGGTGCATGTCTGTACGTCGGACGCGATGAGCACCTTGTTCCCCACACGAATGGGTCTGTCGTCCACAAAGGTACAGTTCATGCCAATAACCACGTCACTGCCCAAAAAGATACTTTTCCCGTGATTGCAGTGAAAAGGCGTGTCAATGGACACGTTTTTCCCAATGGCCCCCAGGAGCTCTCGAAGAATGCTCTCCCGATTTTCGTGGTCGCCGTAATCAGTGGAGGAGTATTCCCGGGTCAGTTCCCGCGCTCGAGCA
Organism: uncultured Lachnospiraceae bacterium; assembly: GCA_910585355.1. Lineage (GTDB taxonomy): Bacteria > Bacillota > Clostridia > Lachnospirales > Lachnospiraceae > CANRXD01. The sequence continues at coordinate 748 of CAJUDN010000013.1, read as the reverse complement.
ATGAGGCGCAGGGTCTCCTCGCCTGTGGTCTCTAAAAAATACGCTGACTCGTAATACAAGGAGCGCTTCTAACCAAAACTGCTTTCCACAACTCCCGGGAGCAGGGCATAGATGGAGCCGTCAATCTGTCCCTCAAAATACGACTTGAGCTCTAAAATCTTCTTCCAGCGGTCCACGGTGGTGGGATGTACCCCGTATCGAATGGTCACATCCACGAACCGCTTTTCCAACAGACAGAAACCGGAGGGCAGGGCCAGCGCGTCGCAGAGCTGAACCAGCCGGTCATAGTCGTCATAGACCGCGCTTGTCACAAATTCCTCCATGAACTGATAGTCCTCCCGGCTCATATCGAACGTTCCAATGGATGTGCCGACATCCTGAATCATAAAGGCATGGGAAATGCAGACCTGAGCGGCCTTTTCCCACCCCCGCTCCATGCAGTAGCGGTAGCCGTCCAGCAGATGCCGCTCCGAGCTCACCCCCGCGTAGCGCCCAATATCGTGCAGCAGACCCAGAACATAGGCCCGCTCGACGGACAGGCCGGTGCAATACGACGCAATGTTTTGACAGGCCTCCGCCACATAGCGGGAGTGAGCAGACCATGGGCCTGGATTTTGTTCTTCAGCCCAGGCCAGGGCCGCCTCCGCTGTTTTCCGATCCGGTGTCATGTTATCCCCCCTCATCGTTTAACCGCTAGAGCGTGTCTGAAAATTGCTTTCTGGTAGCTGTGCGTTCCACTTCGTGGGAG
>CAJUDN010000012.1:41587-53415 GCA_910585355.1 uncultured Lachnospiraceae bacterium | reverse complement strand
GCTACGTTGACCGAATGAGGGCCAAATTTCCTGTAAAGTGGGGCGTGCAGACGATGGGAATATATTTTCAAATACGCTCCAGGTTCATGGTTTTTGTGAAACCAAAGGGCTTGTTGCAAAATGGGGATGAAAACCACATTTATCGACAGCCCCTTGCTTATCTGAACCGTTATGACTGAGCAGATTCGAACAGGCAGATTCTGGACATGTCTGTCTGGATGCGAACCAAATCCCCCTCGTTTCTCTCATGACAGGAATCCTCCATAACTGTCACAAGGAAGGTTCCTGTATCTACCTCGTACTGATTGAAAGCCCCCAAAAACCTTTTCTTTATGATTTTCCCCCGGAGAGGCCCGTTCTCAGAAAAGCGCATGGCTTCCGGGCGGACGTAAATCTCTCTTCCATTCTGGTCAATAAATTTGTTTGCCTTTCCGAGAAAATTCATGACAAAAAGACTGTTGGGATGATGGTAAATTTCTTCCGGAGAGCCATGCTGAATCACTTTTCCCTCTTCCATAATAGCGATCTGATCCCCGAGGGCCATGGCCTCCTCCTGATCATGCGTTACAAAAATCATGGTCATACCAAAGCGCTTTTGGATCTGGCGGATTTCTTCCCGGATCCGTACGCGCAGCTTTGCGTCCAGATTGGACAGAGGCTCATCCAAAAGCACCATTTTAGGATTTACAATCAGCGCCCTGGCCAGAGCTACCCTCTGCTGCTGCCCGCCGCTTATCTTCTGTATTCTTGCATTGGCGTATTCAGAAAGCCCCACCAGCTCCAGGTATTCCATGCCCCGAAAAACAGCCTCCTTCCTTTTCATCCCTTTAAACTTAAGCCCGTAAATTACATTTTCCAAAACAGTTTTATGGGGAAACAATGCATAGGACTGAAATACAGTGGAAACTGGACGGCGTTCCGGCTCCAGGTCTGTAATATCCTCCCCATCAAGGAGAATACGGCCTTCGTCTGCCTTTAAAAAGCCTCCGAGAAGCTGTAAGGTAGTTGTCTTTCCGCAGCCGGACGATCCCAGAAGACAGAGAATTGTTCCCTCGGATACGGAAAGGTTCATATGGCTCACGACGGTCTTCGGGCCGAAGGATTTACTCAGATCATTGATTTCCAGATACATCTACTCTCTCCTTTCCCCATATTTGGTTCCTTTTCCCTCTGGGACCTTTCTCACCTTTCTCTGAAAAAAGAAGGGAAATGCCTCCGGATACGGCAATGGTAATTACGATAATAATAGAAGAAATCAGGGATGCCACCCCGTATTCCCCGGAATTAATTGCGTCGAACAGCGTGTACACTGCCACCTTATGACGTGCGCTGATCAAAAACAGAACAGCTCCTGCCGTTGTCATGGAGCTGGCAAAATTGTAGATAAAGCCCGTGACAAAGGCTGTTCTCAGATTCGGGAGAATCACATCACGGATTACGGAAAGCCTGCCGGCGCCCAGATCTCTCGCGGCATCTTCCAGCCGCCTGTGAATCTGCGCTAAGGAGGCGCTGCCAATCTTTGTGACGGCCGGAAGCTGTTTAAAGGTCATGTTTAAAACAATAATGGCGGCGGTTCCAGTGAGCTTTAAAGGTTCCCTGTTAAAAGCCATGATATACCCAAGGCCGAAACAGGTTCCCGGCAGCAGATAAGGAAGGGAAGCCAAAAAGTCCCATCCCCACTTTCCGGCGACTTTCCTCCGTTCCAGATAATAGGAAAGCAAAAGGCCGAACAAAGTTCCGAATATGGCCACAAAGAGGGAATACTCCACGCTCCGCAAGAGGCTGCTTTTGTGGAATTCTGCAATCTTTTCCACATGTTCGAGAGAAAAGCTGTACACACCCTTTCTGGATTTTAAAAATCCGGTGATAAAAATGCAGAAATACTGTAAGAGCATCATACCATAAAACAACCAGACACCAAGATTCATAAACAGGTTCAAAAACCCCTTAAAACGGATTGGAAACTCTCCCTCGGTTTTTCCGTTTTCAGATGCCAGCATCCTGTCGCTCTGCTTCATTAAAAAACGGTAGGAAATAAAAGCAAGAACAGCCGGGATGAAAAGCAGCATGTTCATGGCGGCCGCCTTTTCCGTTTTTGCATATCCAATGAGCTGCATATAAATTTCAGAAGCCAGCGTGCTGTAACGTCCGCCAATGACTGCGGGTGTTCCAAAATCAGAAAGGGAACGAACAAAGGAAAGAATCAGGCATCCCCACATGGCCGGCTTAAGCATGGGAACGATTACCTGAAAAAAGGCGGCTGTTGAGGACGCTCCCAAATCCCTGGCCGCATGGATCATGCGGCGGTCCAGCTTTTCCATAATTCCTGTCATGAAAAGCGCATTAAGGGATGTAAAGTGAATGCTCTGCATGGCGATGATTCCCCATTTATTGTAGGGATTGATGGACAGCCCCAGAAGTCTCCAGGTAATCCAGCCCCTCCTCCCAAAGAGCTGTATATAAAAGAGGGAAGAAATAAACGGAGGAGACACCATGGTCATTAGCAGAATTGCCCTGTAAAAAAGCTTTCGCTTTCCCCTGGATACAGAAAGCTTCATGGCCACTAAAATTCCCAGAATTGTGGAAAAAACTGCAGAGAGGGACGCTGTGAAAAGACTGTGCCTTAAAGATACGGCATTCTTTGCAAAAATATTTTCATATTCCTGTAAGGTAAGCCTGCCGTCGATCAGAATGCTTTTTAAGGACAGACAAAAAAGCGGATAAAAAATAAAGATTGTCAGGGCCGCCACAAGAAACAACAGGATTCCCCGGTCCGCAGCCTTTCCTAAGATATCAGAAAAAAGGGTATTTGCAGGAAATACCCTTTTGTTTAAGCGCTTGTTCATTACTGCTCTGCCTTTGCTCCCGCCATGGCATCCCATTTTTCCAGAATGTCATCTCTTTTGCTTCCGAACAGAGAGAGGTCTTCTTCCATCATGGTTTTTGTGTCAAAGGTAAGCGTAACCCCCTGTAAATTCGGCTTCACCGCTTTCACAGTGTCTTTTCCGTCAATTTCAGCCAGGGTTTTTAAATTTTCATCGTTGCTGTACAGCCATTCGATAAACTTCTTCGCACCTTCTGCGTTGGAGCCATTTTTAAATACGGCAACACCCTCCGGTACGAACGGAATACCGTCTTGCGGATAGATTACTGTTACATTCTGCTCTTCTTCCAGTTTCAAAATGGAATTGTCGATATACGTAATGCCAACCGCAATTTCTCCTGCCACACATTTTTCGCTGGGATCCTTTCCTCTCTTGGAGAAGTAATCTACGTTTTCGTTTAACGCTTCAAAATATTTCCAGCCTTCCTCTTCGCCCTTAACCTGAAGAAGTGCGTTTACAACGGCGTAATTGGTACCGGAAATTGCCGGATTGGACATTAATATCTCGCCCTTATAATCCGGATTCGTTAAGTCATCCCAGCTTTTCGGAGCTTCCAGGCTCTTCTCTTCAAGAATGTCATTGTTTACCAGAAAACCAACCACAGTAAGGCCCTTGGAAAACCAGTAGTTGTCAGCGTCCTTATACTCGGGAGCCAGATCGACAGCCGCATCAAAGTTTACCTGCTCCAAAAGACCATCTTCCTTGGCGCTCATGAACGCATCAATTCCGCCGCCGAACCATAAATCAGCCATGGGAGTTCCGCCTTCCGCCTTTACTTTAGAAAGAACCTCACCGGAAGACATGGATAAAAGCTCAACGTCAATGCCTGTCTCTTCTGTGAAAATATCAAACAGCTTTACATAATTTTCGCTGGTGGCAATTACCTTTAAAGGTTCGGAGGAAATTTCTTCCGCCTTTGTGGTCTCTTCCTTTGCCGTTTCCGCCTGGGTCGTCTCCGCCGCTTCGGCAGTCGCGGCAGCCGTTGTGGTTTCTGCAGCTTTCGTCGTCTCCGTTTCCGAATTTCCAGAATTTCCACATCCGAATAACATCAGGGATGCAGCCAGTCCAATTCCCATAATTCCCGCTAAAAGTCTCTTTTTCACAATAATCCTCCATAAAAATGTATTTATCCCGGCATTGTATGCACCAAAACAATTCATACAATCCACAGATGATTCTATCACGATTTTACTGAAAATCAATAGCCGCCGCGTTTCCTTCTATTGCTTTTATCTATTTAAATGCTGATAGCTATTACATATTTAAATACAGCTTTTCTTGCACAGGAAATTTATTTTTGCTATACTTCTTCCATAACACATATTTACATACAGAAAAGAGGTATCTTTGATATGTTCGTTGATACACATATGCACGAGTGCACGTTCTCCACAGACAGCCTCCTCTCACTGAAGGAAATCGTGGAAATTGCCAGACAAAAAGGCCTGGACGGCGTCTGTATCACAGACCATGACAGCATGGGGCTGAAAGAAACGGCTGAAGCCTATTCCCGTGAAATTGGCTTTCCCATTTTCGTGGGAATCGAATACTACTCTCTCCAGGGCGATATTGTGGCCTTTGGAATTGAAACATATCCGGACAGGCGGATTGATGCACAGGACTTCATCCATATGGTAAAGGCTCAGGGCGGCGTCTGCTTCAGCGCCCACCCTTTCCGTAACAACAAACGCGGACTGGAAGAAAACTTAAAAATCGTACAGGGCCTTGACGGGATTGAGGCTTTAAACGGAAGCGCCTCCTATGAAGCCAATAAAAAAGCTTATGAATATGCGGCAGAACTGGGAATTCAGGCCGTCGGCTCCAGCGACTGCAATATACCGGAAAAGGTGGGAGTATATGCAACCTGGCTTCCAGAGTATGTTACCACTCTGGAGCAGTTTATCGAAGTATTTAAAAAAGGACTCTGTAAGCCGGCAGTTTATGAAAACGGCAGATACAGAATTGTGGAATCTCTTCTGTAACGAAAAGCACTGTTTCACATTCACGAAAAAAGCGTGCAGGCCTAGAATGTGTCTGGTGTGCTGACACGTTTTTTTCGTGAACATGTCAGCACACTGACTTTTGCACGCTTCTGCACTCTGTGCGTTTACTTCATATTCCGGCAGATCTTCACCAGCATATCCCCGCTTCCCACATTATACCCGCTGCACGCATACACGGCGTTTAATGCTCCTGTCGTCACAAGGATCAGAGGCAGCTTATCGGGATCCACATACATTCTCCGGGCCAGGGTCTCAACGTTTGGCACAAAGCTGTCATAGCAGACCCGAATCCGTCCGAAAGTATCAAGAACCTTTTTAAGCTTGGCGTTCTCCAGAGCTTCCCTGTTCTTTACAATAAAGACAAGATCTGCGGAAATTTCTTTAAAATCTTTTTCCTGCTCCAGCATCTCATTTAAGATATGCTCGGTCGGTTCCTTGCCCTGCTCAAGCCACATAAGAATCGCCTTGTTCTTCGTGAGCTCGCTTCCCAGGACCGTATTTCCGTTCTCGTCCTGTACCTTAAACTCATCCAGTGCAAAATTATCCAGCATGTCGGCCAGGTTCGCCTGGTATTTCTGAAGCCTTACGACCTTTGTACCGCCGAATTCCAGCCGGAAATGGTATTTGCCTGCGAACAGGTTTCCGTTGGGCAGACGGTTATCAGTGATAATCCGGTAATCTCCGCCGCAAACGGTGATGGAAAGCCGGTTTTTGTCCCATGTCTCGTCCATCAAATCCAGGGTCTCATAGCTTCCGTTTACCAGGCGTCCCACGGTAAAGTCGGAGTAATACAGCCAGTTCTCACCGTCTTCCTTCTCAAAAACGATGGTGCTGTCTCCCTGGTCAAGAACTTCCACAGGAACAAAGCGGCCGTCCCTGTAAAATTCCGCCATCTTGTTGATCGGATTGATTCTGGAAGCGATTCCCAGGGTGCGGCAAATGGCAACAAAGAGAATTTTTCTGGAGAGTTCGCTGGCATTTTTCACAGTCAGCGCTCCCACCGGCCCGGTCACGATCTGTCCATATTCGATTTCCGGATCAAAATGGATCGTCTCATGGATGTATGTCCACACGCTCTGCGGATCCTTTTGGAACTTCTCCTTCTCTTCCTCTGTAAAGTACGAGAGAATAAACTGCCGGTTTTTCCTTAAGGGCTCTAAATTAGCCCGCGGACATACCACATACTGATAGAAGAGCTCCTCATCTTCCATCTCATAGCCCTTACTGCACTCTAATGCCTCCGTAAGGACTTCCGGATCCACATCTCTCCGGTCCTTTTTCGAGAGCGTAAGGAGCAGCTTTTCTTTCGCTGCAGGAGAAAACCTTTCATCTTCCAGGAATGCAAGCAGCCGGCTTCCGTTACTTCTGCTCTCATAAAGCAGATTATAAATCTTCTCGCTGTACCCGTACTTTTTAACGACAGCCTTCGCCCTGGCCTCGTCAAACATTCCGGCGACACGGGCCTCCCTCTTTGCGTTGGCGGCGCCTGTCTTTTTAAGGCACAGCTCTTTCTGCTCTTCCGTCGGTTTTGCGCCGTTCACGATCTGGTCCTTCGGAGCGGTGGAGACGAAATTTTCCCAGATATCAAAGGAAACCGGATCGTCCTTTAAAACCATCTCGACCGTATCCACATCCGGCGTATATACCATTTTCTCACAAAACACGCCGTCCTTTTTTACATGGACATTTAATGAACCCAGGCCGCAGGTGATTTTGCAGCGTCCGTCCTTGTCCGTTGTCATGATGGCCGCGTCGAAAATATTGGAATAGTTTAGGATACCAAAGCCCACCTCAGCGCCCTCAACGGGGTTATGGTTTTCATCCGTTACATGGACTGTAAGCTGTTTTGTCACCGCATAAAGCTTTAAATTGTTGAGGAATGACGCCATCCCCACCTTTGAGATGATTTCTTCCTCCTTTGCGGGTTCTCCAAAGCACCGGCTGTGAATCAGCATCGCCCGGCTGGCGGCGTTGGTAAACCACCCCTTATTTAAGACTTCCTCCGGCTCGCAGGCTCCAAGGAAATGCCACGCGCCGTCACACCAGACCTCAACCCAGGCGTGATTGTCGTCACAGTGGGCCCAGCGGGGTGTGTAAATCTGCCGCGCCGGAATTCCGACGGCCCGGTATACATTCACACCGAACGCCGACTCCTCGCCGCAGCGGCCGTATGCCGAATAAAACGCTCCCAGAGCGGAAATCGTCCGTCCGTCGGTGGCCTGATACATCACATTCTCCGCATTCCAGTAATTGGCCTCAATGACCGCGTCGTGCATCGAAAGGCCGTTCACTCTGTCCTTAAGAAGCCCGTAGAAAAACTGGCGGCAGTCGCAGAGCTCCTCCTCGTTTACACGGATATGGAGCACATAGTTTAAGAAAATGTCCTCCGGAATCTCACTGGCAAAGGGGGAGTTTTCTCTTAAGAACACGCCGTGCTCCGCACAGGACTGAAAGATACTGAAATCATAGTTTGCCATATCGCTTAGGGGGCTGTTGGCATACATCCACCGGATCGCGAACATCACGTCCGGAGACACATTTTTTTCTGCTTCCGAGAGACGGGAGAGGATCTCGTTTCTCTTCTCCTCTCCCGCCTTTAAAAGCAGCCCGTTAAATTTTATCTCCGCGGCTTCCACCGCATGGCTGGAAAATATCACTGCTTTCTCTCCTTAAAATCTTTTTTAAAAGGCATGAACGATCTGGGCGCACTCTCTGAACTCCTGCTCATCGGTCTGCCAGATCTCATACTCGGACAGGCTCGGGAGTCCCATGGCCACGGTGCTCTTCCGGTACTTCATTCCGCTGTCCAGCGCGCCCTTTCTTCCGGTTGTATGGAACACCACAATTCCCGCATAGTCGTGAATTTCCTGAATGTTCCATTTTTTTACGCCGCAGCCGGCCATAATATCAATGCGTCCCGCCGCCTTTTCGTAAACCTCCTTCAGAAGCTCCTTTCCTGCCACCACGTCGCTTTGCTGACCGGAAGTTAAAATCGTTTTGCATCCAAGCTCGATGGCCTGCTCTAAGGCAGCCATCGGGTCCCTTGTCATGTCGAAAGCCCGATGGAGCGTCACGTCAATGCCGCCGGCGCAATCCATCATCCGCTTCATCTTCTCAAGATCCAGATCTCCCTCGGGAGTCAGCGCGCCGATGACAACGCCGTTGGCGCCTAAATTCTTAAAGACCTTAATTTCCTCGCACATAAGTTCCATCTCTTTTTCGGTGTAAAGGAAATCACCGAACCGGGGACGGATTAACACGTTGGTCTTAATGCCGTCGCAGTCCTCCTGAACCTGGCGGAACACAATGGGAGACGGCGTACAGCCGCCGATAGCAAGATGCGCGCAGAGCTCCAGGCGATCAGCGCCGCCCTTCCAGGCATTGACGCAGGACTGATAAGAATCCACGCATGCCTCAATCAATGGTTTGTTCATGGCTTATATTCTCCTTCTCTGTTACAATAACACAAATGGAACCAACGATTCTATTGTTTAATAGAGGTGGCAGGCGACCACATGTCCCGGCTCCACTTCCTTCGGCTCCGGCCTTCTTTCCAGGCATTCCGGACGACAGTGGCTGCAGCGCGCAGCGAACGGACAGCCCTTTGGAAGATTGATTGTGGAAGGGATATCTCCCTCCAGGATGATCCGCTCTTTGTGGAGCGTCGGATCTGGAATCGGTACTGCGGAAAGCAGGGCCTTTGTATAGGGATGAAGCGGGCCCTTATAAAGCATATCCTTCGGAGCCGTTTCCACAACAAAGCCCAGATACATAACCGCAATCCTGTCAGAGATCATCTCAACAACCGACAGGTCATGGGAAATAAACACATAAGTCAGCTTATAGGTTTCCTGCAGACGGTGCAGAAGGTTTAAAACCTGGGCCTGAATGGAAACGTCGAGGGCCGAAATGGGCTCGTCGGCGATCACTAATTTCGGGTTTACCGTCAGCGCCCGGGCGATGCCGATACGCTGCTTCTGCCCTCCGGAAAACTCGTGGGGGAAGCGCTGTGCGTGCTTTGCGCTTAAGCCGACAATTCCCAAAAGCTCATTTACAATCTTCATCCTGCCTTCTTTATCGAGATCCGTATGAATTAAAAGAGGCTCCTCAATCAGCTCCGAAACCCTCATACGAGGATTTAAGCTTCCCGCCGGATCCTGGAAAATCATCTGCATGTCTTTTCTCAAAGGACGCATTTCATCCTGAGAGATCTTTGAGATTTCCTTTCCCTGGAACCAGACCTCTCCGGAATCCGGAATCAGAAGATGGTTGATCAGGCGTCCCGTCGTGGATTTTCCGCAGCCGGACTCGCCAACAATTGAAAATGTTTCCCCCTCATAGACATCGAAGCTTACGTTGTTCACCGCATGGACAAATTTCGTTGGTTTTCCCAAAAGAGTTTTTCCCACGGGGAACGTCTTTGAAACATTTTTTAATGAAAGAAGTTTGCTCTTTTCCATAATTATTTCCCCTTATCCTTCCTGCTTCAGCCAGCATCTGCATTTCTGGTTCTCACCGACATTGACAAGCTCCGGCTCCTTCTCCCGGCACTTATCCGTTGCATATTTACAGCGCGGCGCAAACCGGCATCCGGTTGGCATGGACGACAGATCCGGAACGCTTCCCGGGATGCTGGGGAGCACTTTTACGCCGGAACCCAGTTTCGGAACAGAGGCAATCAGGCCCTGGGTATAAGGGTGGGACGGCTTGGCAAACAGGACATCCACCGGAGCCTCCTCGACGATCTTTCCGGCGTACATAACGATAACCCGGGTGCACATCTCCGCGACAACACCCAAATCATGGGTAATCAGCAGGATACTGGAGTTCTCCTCCTTCTGAATCTTCTTCATCAAATCGAGGATCTGGGCCTGGATGGTAACGTCAAGAGCCGTTGTGGGTTCATCGGCAATCAGAAGCTTCGGATCATTGCTTAAAGCCATGGCGATCATGACACGCTGGGACATGCCTCCGGACAGCTGATGGGGATAGTTTTTAAGTACCCGCGGCGGATCCGGGATACCGACCTTTTTTAACATATCCGCGGCATGAGCTAATGCCTGCTCCTTTGTCATATCACGGTGGAGACAGATCGTTTCTACCATCTGCTTATCGATCCGCATGGATGGATTCAGGGCCGACATGGGCTCCTGGAAAATCATGCTCATTTTACCGCCGCGGATGTCCCGAATCTGGGCATCATCGGCCTTTACTAAATCCACGCCGTCTAAAACAGCGCTTCCGTTTGTAACCTTGCCCGGCGTATCTTTTAAAAGCTGCATGATGGAAAGGGAAGTAACGCTCTTTCCGCAGCCGGACTCTCCTACCAGTCCAAGGATCTCGCCCTTATAGATATCAAAGGTAATATTATGGATCGCAGTTACACTGCTGGTTTTACTTGAGAAAAACTCCGTGCGTAAATCTTTTACGCTAAGTAATACTTCCTGTGGCATATTGGTTTCCTTTCCATATCAGATTTACTTGATCTTCGGGTCAAGAGTATCTCTTAAGCCATCGCCGAAAAGGTTAAACGCAAGGACTGTAATAAAGATTACAAGGCCCGGCAGATATACCATATGCGGTGCGGTGTTTAAGTAGCTGCGGCTCTGGGACAACATTGCGCCCCACTCCGGATCCGTTACGTTAGCGCCGAAGCCCAAAAAGCTTAAGGAGGACGCAGCCATGATGGCAGAACCGATTCTCATGGTAAAGTTTACGATCAGAGACTGGAGTGTTCCCGGGAAAATATGTACGAACAGGATGCGTCCGTCTTTACATCCCAGACTCCGCGCCACCTCCACATAAAGGGAATTCTTTACGGTCAACGTCGCGCTTCGCATGATACGGGCGAAACTTGGCACCGTAAAGACGGCGACGGCAATAAACACATTGATAATTCCAGGTCCCAGAAGGGCCACAATGGCAATGGCAAGAAGGATATCCGGAAAGCTGAACAAAACGTCGGCTCCACGCATGACTAACATCTCAAGCCAGCCGCCGTAATATCCGGCCAGAAGGCCAAGCACCGTTCCGAGGGCGGCGCCTACAATTACGGACGATAAGGAAACGCCGAGGGTTAAGGGGGCGCCTGCCAGAATACGGCTGAAAATATCGCGGCCGAACTGGTCTGTGCCGAACCAGTGCCGGGCGCTGGGACCGGCAAGAATGTTGTCATAATCATAGGCTTCCGCCGGGTAGGGCGCGATGCTGGGGCCCACCACTGCAATCAAAAGCAGGAAGCACATGATGGCGAAAGCGGCAACGGCAGTCTTTCTCTTCATGAATTTTTTTATAAACTCTTTTGTCTTGTTTGTCTGGACGCTGACGTTCTCGTCAATATAATTCTCTTCAAAAGAGGGGTTGGTATTCACCTGTTCATTCTGAGTATTTGACATTGTTAATCCTCCTCTTAATTCTAGTCGAAACGGATCTTCGGGTTAATCACGCCGTACAATACGTCAACCACAAGGTTAATGAGGACATACTGAAGGGCAAAGATCATTAACAGCCCCTGGATCGCCGGATAATCGCGGTACGCGATAGAGTCCACAAGGAGACGTCCCATACCCGGGATGGAGAAAATTGTCTCCGTAATTACGGAACCGGATAAGAGGCCGCCGATCTGTAAGCCGAGGATCGTGACAACCTGGATCAAAGAGTTTTTGAACGCATGACGGAACATAACGATGGACTCCTTCTGCCCTTTTGCTCTTGCGGTACGCACATAGTCTTCCCGCAGGGTCTCAAGCATGGAAGAACGGGAATATCTAGCCAGCGTGGCCATGATGCCGGTACCCATCACAAGAGACGGCAGTACCAGGCTCTTCCAGGAATCCAGGCCCGCCGACGGAAGCGCGCCCAGTTTTACAGAAAAAAACTGGATCCCCATAAGCCCCAGCCAGAATCCCGGGGCCGACAGGCCGCAGATCGCCAACAGCAT
>CAJUDN010000012.1:39811-41577 GCA_910585355.1 uncultured Lachnospiraceae bacterium | reverse complement strand
CGTTTGATGGCGCACATGACGCCAATAAAGATACCAAGAAACGGCGCCCATACGAGCCCCGCGAACACCAGCTGAATGGTGAACTGGAATCTGGACCAGATCAGCTCGCTGACCGGGATATTGGACTTTAAGGAACGTCCCATATCTCCATGGAACAGTCCCACAATATAATCCACGTACTGGACGATCAGCGGATCATTTAAGCCAAACTCCTCCCGAACCGCCTCAATTTCCTCCGGAGTTGCCTCTACTCCGGCCAGAGTTCTCGCCGGATCGCCGGGCAGAAGATGAATGAACATAAAAACGAAGATGGAAATGACGAACATAAGCGGAATTGTTTCCAGCAAACGTCTTGCTATATAACGCCCCATTAAAATACCTCCCTGAGGAAAACGGAGCAGCTCACACCGCTCCGTTTTCGAAATCTGTTATTCGTGATCCAGGCCGATGGTTCTAAAGACCATAACTCCGCCCGGCTTGTACTGTAAACCGGTCACATAGGTCTTATATGCGTTAATCGTATTGTCGTTTCCTAAGAAGATCCACGGGCACTCCTCCCATGCGATTGCCTGCGCTTTTGCATAAGCATCTGCGATCTCCTTTGTATCAGACATCTTTAACGCATCGTCAAGGAGCTGATTGAATTCTTCATTGTTCCAGAACGCGGTATTGTAGCCGTTCGGCGGGAACTTCTCTCCGTGGAGGATGTTTCTCATGGAGCCGTCAGCCTCATAGGAGCCGGAAGCCCAGTTTACATACCACATCTGAACGGTTGTGCTCTCAAGCGGAGCGCTTGTTTTCTCTGCGTTGGCAGTGGACTCATTGGGCAGAAGCTTTACATTAATTCCGATCTGGGAAAGCTGCTGCTGTACAAAGGTAGCGCCCTTCTGCTCAACCGTTGTATTATCAACAATGATCTCAACGTCAAAGCCATCCGCATATCCTGCTTCCTCCATCAGGGACTTGGCCTTTGCAATGTCCGCGGTGTACGGAGTCTGCTCGGCAAAGTACTGAATGGAATCGGAGAAGATGGATGTCGGAGCCTTCGCATAGCCGTTAAATACTACCTTTGCATAGGCTTCGCTGTCAAACGCATAGTTGCAGGCCTGACGAACTTTCTTGTCGGAGAACGGCTTTCTTCCATCCGGAAGAGCCCATTCGGTGTTTAAAGTAACATATCTGTATGTAGTTGCGGGAGCCACATCAATAATGATGGACGGATCATTCTCAATAAGGGAAACATCCGTTACCGGTACCGGATAGATAACATCAGCCTCGCCGGTCTGAAGCATCGCGATACGGGCAGCGTCCTCAGGAACAACCTGGAAAGTCAGGGAATCCACGCCGGGACCTTCTCTCCAGTAGTTTTCATTGCGGACCATCTTGGTATAGCCGCCGTCCACACGCTCAGAAAGAACGAATGGGCCCGTTCCTGCGGAATTCTTTGCAAGGTAATCGCTGGCGTTCTCCATCGCCATCGCCTTCGGGGATACGATGCGGAACTGGGTGATTTTATTGACAAAGGTGTTATTGGGCTCTTTTAACTTGATAGTAACCTGATATTCGCTGTCTACCACCACGTCCTCCCACGCGGAGATGGTTCTCTGAAGCGTTAAGCTGGGATCCGCAAGGCCTCTCTCGTAAACAGCCTTTACAGACTCTGCGTTAAAGGGCTCGCCGTCATGGAACTTGATTCCCTCATTGAGAATAAAGGTGTAAGCGCAGCCGTCCTCAGATACCGACCAAGATCGGAAGAGCGTCGTGTA
>CAJUDN010000012.1:34183-39801 GCA_910585355.1 uncultured Lachnospiraceae bacterium | reverse complement strand
AGCTTCAGGTGACTGGAGTTCAGACGTGTGCTCTTCCGATCTCCTCAGATACCGACCATTCCTTCGCTAACATCGGAATCACGTTGGTGTCTTCGTCGAAGCTCAACAGGCACTCATACATCTCATTCGTAATCTGGTTGGAAGCGCCGTTGCTGGAAACGTGGGGATCCAAATGGGTTGCATCTGCCTGAACGGCAATTACAATGTCGTTGTCCGCAGATTTTGCGGTGGATGCCTCCTGTTTTGCCGCCTTAGATGCCTCAACTGCCGCCGCGTCCGCGGTCGTGGACTCTGCAGGCGCTGCCGGTGCCGCTGTCGTACCGGTCTGCTGACTGGAATTGTTTCCGCCGCATGCGGCAAGGCTCAAAACCATCGCTCCTGCCAGCGCAAGTGAAATAAATTTTCTGTTTCTCATAATTCCTTCCTTTCTACTAAATAAGATTGCAGCCGCCCCTTTTTCAAAAGTATCGGCTGTCTCTATTATAGCTCATTTGTCACAATTTAACAACTATATTGTACAAAAATGTTTTATTTTTTCTATTCTGCACATGGTATTACGTTTGTAAGCTATACAATATACACAAATGCTGTTGTGACAAATTTGATTTACAAAGGACGGGGGGTGTAGTAAAATGGAAAAAACGCAAGTGAAAGGAAAGGTATTAAAAATGAAGAGAGTATTCGTTGCAGCGATGCACCATGAATCCAATTCCTTCAATCCGATCGTCGCTGGAAAGAAAGAATTTAATGTGATCCGGGAGCAGGAATTTTTCCAGAATTTCCGTCCCAACGATTCCTTAAGCGGAGTCGTTAAGACTCTTATGAATGCAGGCTATGAGGTGGTTCCGGGCGTTTCCTGCCGGGCGGTTCCCAACGGAGAGGTAGATTATGACTTTTACCAGGGAGTCAAAAAGGAAATCGTTGAAATCGCAAAAAGGGAGAACGCGAAAAAACCCTTTGACGCCATCACCCTCTCCCTCCACGGCTCCATGCGGATTAAGAAGTTAGGAGAAGCCGAGGGCTATCTTTTAGAAGAACTCCGCGCTCTGTTTCCCGATATTCCGATCTTTTCTTCCCTGGATATGCATACGACAATGACCGACCGGATGCACAGAAACTGCAACGGCTTCGTCGGCTATAAATGTGCGCCCCACACAGATTGTTATGAAACCGGAGAGCATGCGGCAAACATGACGATTCACGTCCTTGAAGATGGCGTGAAAGCCCATACCGCCTGGGTCCGCGTCCCGATTCTGATCGCCGGGGAGCAGTCCTCCACGACCGTAGAACCGATGATTACCCTGATTAACGAACTTAGGGAAACAGAAAAGAAGCCCGGTATCATGGCCGCCTCCTATCTGATGGGCTTCCCCTGGGCCGATAACGAGGACAGCTCTGTGGCGGTCCATGTGGTTGCGGAAAGCAAAGAGCAGGCTGATACGGAGGCTGTCCGCCTGGCAGAATTTCTGTGGTCCAAAAAGGACGAATTCTGCTTCCAGACAGAAGCGCTTCACGAGAGGGAGGCCATCGACGCCGCCATGGAATCTATCGAAAAGGGCATACAGCCGGTCTACTTCTCCGATTCCGGAGACAATCCGACAGCCGGCTCCTCTTCCGACGTAACCGAATTCTTAAAGATTATGTTGGAGGATCCGCGGATTTCTTCCTTAAAGAAGCCGGTGCTTTACGGAGGCTTTTATGATCCGGAGGCCTGCCTGGCCTGCAAAGGAAAAGTTGGGCAGGAGCTTACGCTGACCTTTGGCGCCAAATTCGACACAGAAACCTCCTCTCCCATTACGGCCGCCGGAATCGTTAAAAATTATGTGGAGGATTTAACCCTCTTTGGACGCAGCCAGGGAGCCGCCGCTGTTTTCTCCACCCATAACATTGACATCATCATCGCCGAAAAACACGTAGGCTATGCCGGGCCCGAAATTTATCTGGCCATGGGAATGAAGCCGGAGGAGGCTGCGATTGTGGTCTGCAAGCTGGGGTACCTGGGCGAAGGCCACGAGGCTTATGCAAAACGGGCCATCCTGGTTCTCACGAAAGGCAGCACCAACGAGGACTTAAAGACGCTGCATTATGAAAAAGTGCCGCGCCCGATCTTCCCGCTGGACGACGGCTTTGCATTTGATGCAAAGGCAAATCTGAAATAATGAAAATTGCTGTTTTGCGACAGTTTGCAGCTGATCTGGTTCACAGATCGCCTGACAGCCCGTCTGCGCCATGGCGATGACAGCGAAACAAAAAACACGGATTCCTACAATCGAATCCGTGTTTTTTGCCTGCTGTTTTCACATCTACTGAGGTTTCTTCACATCTTTAAATTTCTGTGCGATCTTCACGAGAAGGTCCACCGATTTTTCCATGGACTGTACACAGACAAACTCATACTTTCCATGGGCATTGTGGCCGCCGGTGCAGAGATTCGGACAGGGAAGTCCCATATAGGACAGCCTGGAACCGTCGGTTCCGCCGCGGACCGGACGAATCACAGGAGCATCCACACCAAGCTCCTTAAATGCCTCAGCCGCCACATCCATTAAGTACATATGCGGACGAATCTTTTCCGCCATATTATAGTAATTGTCGGCCGTTTCCACAAAAACGGTGCTCTCGCCGTATTTCTTATTTAAGAACTCTCCTATTGTGTGTCCCAGTGCCTTTCTGGCTTCAAATTTTTCCCGGTCATGGTCGCGCACAATATAATGGAGGCTGGTCTCTTCCACGTTTCCGGACATGTTATTTAAATGGAAGAAGCCCTCATACATCTGGGTATACTGAGGCTTTTCCGCCTCGGGCAGCATGGACTGGAATTCCATACCGATTAACAGGGAATTCTTCATCTTGTTCTTTGCGCTGCCGGGATGGATATTCTGGCCGTGGATGGTCACCTTCATATAAGCGGCATTGAAGGTCTCATACTCCATGGATCCCCAGGCTCCTCCGTCTACGGTATAAGCCACATCGGCGCCCCAGCCCGAAACATCGAAGAAATCCACGCCGTGGCCCACCTCCTCATCAGGAGTAAAAGCAACCTTTACGGTTCCGTGGGGAATTTCCGGATGGGTCATGAGAATTTCAGCCATGGTGATAATTTCAGCAATACCGGCCTTGTCGTCAGCGCCCAGAAGAGAGGTTCCGTCTGTAGTAATAAGGTCCATTCCCACATAGTTTTTCAAATCCGGGAAAATCTCCGGACTCATATGAATATCCAGAGCCTTATTTAAAATGATATCGCCGCCGTCATAATTTTTAATTAACTGGGGACGTGTGTTTTCATCGGAGAAATCCGGTGAAGTATCCATATGGGCTAAAAATCCCACCACAGGACAATCCGCTTCCACGTTGGCCGGAATGGTTCCGTACACATATCCATGCTCGCTCATGGAAACATCCTTAAGGCCCAGCCCTCTTAGCTCCTCCACCAGAAGCTTTGCAAGAACAAACTGCTTTTCCGTACTGGGAACGGTGGAGGCGCCCTCTGCGGACTGGGTATCCAGGGCAGCATACTTCAATAAACGATCAATAACTTTGGACATAACGCATTCTCCTTTTCTTTAGAAGGTAACCGTTTGGATAACCCATGCGCTGTTACCTGAGAAATTTTATGATACAACAGGCAGACGCCGGGGCCGAAGGATTTTTGGCATATCCCATTTTGGTCCCAGTATCACCAATTAAAGTATACCAAATTTTGGGGAACATGTCCATGGCCCTGTTAATTTCCCTGCAAAATTCTCGCAAGCTCCGAATTTTCGTTTAAGATGACGGTTTTGTTGGCGCCCTTAAGACTGGCCTTTAAGGCGTCCAGGCTGCGGATATAGTTGTAATAATCGGCCTTGCTTTCATCGTTATATGCCTCCGATAAAATCCGCATATACTCTGCCTCTCCCTCAGCCCGTATTTTCTCAGCCTGAGCCTTTGCCTCGGAAATCAGGACGGAAACCTGTCGGTCCGTGGAGTTTTTAATGACGTTGGACTCATACTGTCCATCCGCGATATATCCGGCGGCAATGTTCTGACGCTCTGAAATCATGCGCTGATAGACTGCCTCTTTATTGGAGTCGGGAAGATCTAACATCTTGGTCTCCACCTTCTTTACGGTAATTCCGTAGCTATCCAGGGAAGCGCCGATTTTTTCCGTAATCATCTCCGCCAGTTTTCCGTCGCGGCCGGAAATCACATCGGACTGGTCTGTGGAGGAAATCACGTTTTTTACCGCATTGTAAACCACAACGGAAATGCGGCTCTCGGCGTTCGCTTTGTTGGCGCCCAGGCGGGATAAATACTTTAGCGGGTCTGTCACGCTCCAGAGGGCAAAGGAATCCGTCACCATGACCTTTTTGTCTCTGGTGTTCACTTCGCTGGGAACCAGGTCATAGATCATCTCATAATTTGGAATGGACTGGGTCGTCTGGATGAAGGGAATCTTAAAGCTTAAGCCCGGAGTGTCAATGACTCGGACTACCTTTCCAAACTGCAAAACCAGCTTGTACTCATCGTTATAGGTGCTCACCATGCTGGAACCAAGGATCACCAGGGCAAAAACGGATATCAGAATCAACATCACGTTTCTTCCTGCTTTTTTCATATTGGCTGTGCCTCCTTACTGTTAAAAAAATATGCTCTGCAGGATTCTCTGTCTGCCATGGGCTGCGACGGCGGCATTTTCTTTTCCGTCACAGGGCAATACTAAGCACGAAGTGCTTTTTGTTTCGTGGGGAAGACCTTCTTCTATCTCACTTTTACATATTAACATAACAAGGTCTGTCCTATGAAATGAAAAAATAAATGTGTCAAACGTATGGAGGTTTACTGCGTTTCTTCGGATGATTCCGAAGAAGGGACGGATGCGCTGGACGCTTCCGGGATAGACGCTTCCGAAAAGGGCGCTAACGGCAGCATGGTCTGTGTACCGCTTCCATTGTCGATGATGACCTTAAGATCCGGCAGCAGCTCTTCCATTGTCTCATAAAACATACGTTTTTTTGTAATCAGCGGATATTTGATATACTCCGCATACGTGTCTTCAAACCGGGCTACCTGTCCGGTGGCTTCGTTGATTCTCTGTTGTTTGTAGGCCTCTGCCTCCTGCAGGAGCTTGTCGGCCTCCGCTTTGGCTTTTGGTATATTTTCCGACTTATACTTATTAGCGGCGTTGATGGCTGTTTCCATGCCCTGCTTGGCGTCCTCAACCGCTTTAAAGGCATTGGCCACGTCGTCTCTGGGCATTTCGGAATCCTGAATCGACACATTATAAATGCCATAGCCGATATTTTCATCCACCAGACGTTGGGTGAGCTGCTCCTTTATCCTCTCCTGAATCTGTGTTTTCCCTGTGGTGATGACATCATCCACATTGAACATACCGACGGTATCGCGGATATAGCTCTGAGCCAGATTTTTGATAATGCTCTCATAAACCGTGCGGTGGCGTACGGCCTGAATGGGGTCGGTGACCATGTACTCAATATAAAAATCCACATTGGTCAGGTTAAAATCCTTGGTAATCATAAGACTCTCGTTTTCCAGGGAAACCGGATATTCCGCGGATGCTCCGGCCGCGCGCTCCGGGTCCGTCGTGTAGCCGATCTGCATTCCGGTAATGGCCT
>CAJUDN010000012.1:20830-34173 GCA_910585355.1 uncultured Lachnospiraceae bacterium | reverse complement strand
GACTTTTGTGACTTTCTGAATCAGCGGAATTTTAAAATGGAGGCCGGAAGCTTCCACCACCGCCGGACTTCCGAATGTGGTGACCACAGCCATTTCCTGCTCCGAAAGGGTGTAATAACTCCCCATCCCGAGGAAAAGGACGAGAATGACAAAAAAGACAAGCCCTGCGCCTTTGACAGCCTTCTGTGGTTTGAATCCGTTTTGGGACCTGCCTGCCTTTTTTCCGGCGGCGCCCTCTTCCTGCTGTTCATAGACCACATTGTCTTCTCTGTCCTGTTTTCTTTTGGCAGCGCGGCCTGTCATTTCATCCAGCTTTCCGCTCTTTTTTAAAGATGAGAGGGAAAAAAGAAAAATCACTGCCAGCCAGATTATCAACTCAATCATTTATTTAACGTTTCCTCCTTTTCTTTTCGGTCCAAATCCATCTGGAGCTCCTCCAGATAGTGGACAAACATATCCCGGTGGCTCCGTATTTTCCATGCCCTCGACACCACCTCTTCGTAAGTAAAGCTTTTTCTTCCGCCCTCTTCCATCCGCTTCCAGAATCCATGGATGACATCAAAGGGGACGTAATAAATCTCATCTTCCCCCGTAAAGGAAAGGATGATGAAGGCCACGCCGCCCTGCTTTTCAAACGCTTCCATAAACGCGATCTGGTGCGGGTGAATGTTCTGAAGGGGAAAAGTGCGGACCGCACACTCTTTTGCATCAAAGCAGACAGGGATTCCCTGTACGGCGCCGATGTAGTCGACCGTACTCTTCATATCGAAATAAGCCAGGGTGATATGGCGGCTGACCTTGTCAATTTCAATTGGGGTAATGGGGGTGGGAATCTTCTGAATCAGCGCCAGCTTTTTTTCCCGATAGCTGTCGTTGGTATGGTTGATCAGATCCTCCAGTGTAGACCCCCTTAAGCCCCTGGTTTTCCATGTTCCCATAATCGCTCTCCTGCTGCCATCCGCAAAAATTCATCCGGAAGCGGAGCCTCAAAACTCTTTTCTGAAAGCCGTTCAAAGGGTCCGCGAAGCTTAGGAAACTCCAGACGATAAGAATGGAGAAGTTGGGAGTGAATCCCGTAAATTTCACAGACCCGCGGAAAAGGCATGCTTCCGTACTTCCTGTCTCCCACGATCGGATGGCCCATGGAAGCCAGGTGGGCGCGGATCTGGTGGGAGCGTCCCGTGAGGAGCGTTACCTTAAGAAGCGTAAACGCCTGATTGGAGGCCAGAGGCTCATAACGGGTAAGGATCCTTCGTGCCTGCCCTTCTTTGTCCGCTTCCTTTAAAATCTGTACCCGGTTCGTTTTTTCATCCTTTAAAAGCCATCCATCGGCGGTTTTCGTGGTCTTCATTTCTCCCTCCACGATACACTGGTAATATTTATGAATGGTCCTGTCCCGAAACACCTCCGACAGCATCTGGAGTCCGGCAAGAGATTTCCCGGCAGCTACAATGCCGCTGGTATTCCGGTCTAGACGGTTACATACGGAGGGTTTAAAGCTTTGCAGGGAGGCTTCCCTGACCTGCCCGGTATCCAAAAGGTATTGAATCACATATTCCACCAGGGAAGTATCCGTATCCTTTGCCTTCTGGGACAGCATTCCCGACGGCTTATTAATAAGAAGGATATCCTCATCTTCATATAAAATGTCAAGCTTCACCGCCTGGGTTTTGAGAATCCGGATCCGGGAAAATTTTTCAATGGTTTCATCCGCCAGGAAAAGCTTCACCACATCTCCCTCAGAAAGCATTTGAGCCCCCTCGCACTTTTTTCCATTGAGCGTGATGTTTTTCTTCCGCATCATTTTATAAAAAAAGCTTTTGGGAGCCAGATTCATGTATTTGGCCAGGAATTTGTCCAGCCGCTGCCCGGCTTCATTTTTTCCGATGGTGATTTCCTTCATAATGCCCGCTTCCTTTCCTGCCTTACATGGACAGACTCTTTAAAAGCTTCTCCACATGGGGCGCGCTTCCGTCGTCGTTCTCTTCGGCCACTGGCTTTAAAGAAGCCAGGCGGTTTAAATAATTTTTCTTTTCTGTCATGATTTTTGCGTTGCCGTCAAGTTTCCATCCGGTGAGCATTTCATTCAGAAACTTCTCCGCCTTTTTCGTATCGGCGGTTTTCACCGGGCAGAACATGTAGACCCCTGTGGGGTGGATAACGGAAACGTCAATGGGGAGAATAAAATCCGGCGACGTGATAATCAGATCATAAAGCACCGGAAATCTTTCCTCATAAGGGCGGCAGGCCTCGTAAAAATCCGCCGGAGTTTCTGTGATTTTCCAGGAGGCAACCAGAGGGGACGCCAGATTTGCCATGGGGAGCACGGTTAAGATAGCGCTGATGGTCACAAGATTCCTGAGGGAATCCCGGGTAATAAACGGACGCGCCGCCAGCAAAGCGGCAATCACCGCCAAAAACAGGAAAACAATGAGAATCTGATTCTTTTTATGGGCGTTCCGGTATCCGTACATCCCTTTTTCTATCTTTTTCAACGTCGTTACCTCTCTTTTCTTCCAGTAAGTTCCGTTTCCTCCCGAACGTTTACCGCGCTGTTCCAGCCAGACGGCGAATAACCCTAATCAAAATACCATGCGGAACCAGTCTGCACAAAAGGAAAAATGCCTTCATGGAAATTCCGGGAATAGAAATTTCCTTTCCTGCCATGCCGTCCTTTAAAGCCTTTCGGACCGTCTTTTTGGCATCTGCCATAAAAATCTTTTTATATGGCGCCAGGGTTCCTCTCTGAAGAGCTCTGTCAAAAAATTCCGTATCCACCGGTCCCGGGCACACGGCAGTTACAAAAATTCCCCTGCCGGAAAGCTCGGCGTTTAAAGCCCGGCTGTAGCTTAATACATATGCCTTGGAAGCCGCGTAAACCGCAAATCCCGGCTGGGGCAAAAAAGCGGCGGCAGAGGCAAACTGGAGGATTCTGCTGTTTTCTGACATATACGGAAGCACAAGCTCCGTCACGGCGGTGAGAGCTCCCGCATTGAGACTGACCATACGAGAGGAGGTCCTCCAGCCGATCTCCTCTGCTGTCCCGATCCTTCCAAATCCGGCCGCGTTTATCAAAAGCTTTACCTCCGGCTTCTGTTCTTTTAAGGCTTCCTCCAGGGAGGACAGTCCGCCGTCGGCCGTAAGATCCAGAGGAAACACCTTTACAGGGACGGGAACCCTGCCGTCAAACTCCTTAAGCCTCTCTTCCCTTCTGGCGACGGCCCAGATCTCCCTGATGCCGCCAAAACGGTCGGCAATCTCAAAGACCATTTCCCTTCCCATACCGGAGGAAGCGCCTGTTACAATGGCGATTTTCATTTATCTTCCCTCTTTCTTTCCTTTTGATGGTTTGTGGACATTGCGGATGGTTTTCTTTTTGCCACGATGCTTTTCGACTTTTTCCCCCGCCGGCCTTTCCTGAAACCTTCCCCCGGAATTTGGGGCGGTTTCTACATCCCTTCGTCCCTTATGACCGGCTCTTAGGCGAATCAGGCACCGCTTTTCGTATCCGATTAAGTCCTCTCTCCCGGCCTTTCTGAGGGCTTCCTCCACCAAATCGTAATTTTTTGGATCCCGGTACTGGATCAGGGCTCTCTGCATGGCTTTTTCATGGGGGTTCACAGGGACGTATACAGGCTCCATGGTCCTGGGATCCAGACCCGTATAATACATGCAGGTGGAAATCGTGGAAGGAGTCGGATAAAAATCCTGGACCTGCTCCGGCATATAGCCCAGATCTCTTAAATACTCCGCCAGTTCCACTGCTTCCTTTAAGGTGGAGCCGGGATGGGAGGACATAAGATACGGCACAAGATACTGCTTTAACCCAAGCCGTTCATTCATGGCCCTATATTCCATTGTAAACCGACGGTACACAGACGCCTCCGGCTTCCCCATTCGTCTTAAGACCTCATCCGCCACATGTTCAGGAGCCACCTTAAGCTGGCCGCTTACATGGTACATACATAACTCCCTTAAAAAGTCCCGGTTCTTATCGGCCAGCACATAATCAAAACGGATGCCGGAGCGGATGAAGACTTTTTTCACCTTTGGAAGGGCCCTTAACTTCCTTAAAAGCGCGATATAATCCGTATGGTCCGCAATCAGACTGGCGCAGGGCTTCGGAAACAGGCACTGCTTATTGGGACAGGCGCCCTTTGTCATCTGTTTTTTGCATGCAGGAAACCGGAAGTTGGCCGTGGGGCCTCCCACATCATGGATATACCCCTTAAAATCCGGCTCCTTTGTTAAAAGCTCTGCCTCTTTTACAATGGACTCATGGCTTCTTGCCTGGACAATCCTCCCCTGGTGAAAGGTCAGGGCACAGAAACTGCAGCCTCCGAAGCAGCCGCGGTTATTAATCAGACTGAATTTCACCTCGTCAATGGCCGGAACGCCGCCTAGGGCCTCGTATGAGGGATGTGGCTTTCTCATATAGGGAAGCGCATATACATCGTCCATCTCCTGGGTAGTCAAAGGCTTTGCGGGCGGATTCTGGACCACATAAAGATGGTCGTTATACGGTTCGCAGAGCCGTTTCCCCGAAAAGGCGTCCGTATTCTGGTACTGGATAAAAAAGCTCTCCGCATAAGCCCTTTTGTCTGATTTCACTTTCTCATAGGATGGCAGCGTAACCGCGTCATAGACGGAATCTGAACGGTCTGTTTTGTAGACGGTCCCGTCAATAAAGGTAATATCTTTTATATCTAGTCCCGAGCTCATGGCATCCGCGATTTCCACGATGGACCGCTCTCCCATTCCATAAGACAAAAGATCCGCCTGGGAATCCACCAGAATGGAGTGCTTCACCTTTCCGGACCAGTAATCATAATGGGCAAGACGGCGCAGGCTGGCCTCAATACCGCCCAGGATTACAGGTATTTTTTTATAAACGGACCGGATTAAGTTGCAGTATACCACGGCCGCATAATCCGGCCGCTTTCCCATGACGCCTCCGGGCGTGTAGGAGTCTCTTTCTCTCCGCCGCTTGGACACGGAATAATGGTTGACCATGGAATCCATGTTCCCGGCGCTTACAAGAAAACCGAGCCGCGGCTTGCCCAAAACAGTAATGCTCTCCTTATTCTTCCAGTCCGGCTGAGAAATCATACCTACCTTATAGCCGTGAGCCTCCAAAACACGGCTGATGATGGCGTGTCCAAAGGAAGGATGATCCACGTAGGCGTCCCCGCAGACATAGATGAAATCACACTGACTCCAGCCCCGTTTTTCCATATCTTCCCGGCTGACCGGAAGAAAATCATGCATCATGGCGTCTCCTTACTTTCCCGTTTCGTAATGGCTTTGTCCCCCTGTCTCATTGCCCAGAAGTCCAGGTTTCATGGTCCAGAAGTTCAAAATAGCTGTGGAGGAAGCCGTCGGCAAGAGAACGCTTTTCCTCTGTCAAATCCCGTGAGTAGGAATCCTCCACAGCAATCACCGTCATTCCCGCCCTCTTTCCGGCAGTAATTCCTGCCGGAATATCCTCAAAGACCACACAGTCCGCCGGAGAAACGGACAGTCTTCTGGCTGTTTCCAGATAAATATCCGGTTCAGGCTTTCCCTTTGCCACCTCGCATCCTGTAGTTATGGTTCCCAGATATTCCGTTATTTTTAAAGCTTCCAGAACCGCGTCCACCATGTCGCGTCCATTGCTGGTGGCAATTCCTGTCTGAAGCCCTGCTTTCTTACAGTACTTTAAAAAATCAAGGACCCCCTCTTTTAATGGGACCTCATAGCGGTATTTGTCAATAGACATCTGAATCCAGCAGTCTTTGATTTCTTCCAGTGACATAGAAAGCTCAAACCGTTCTTTAAAGTAAACAGCCGTTTCCGAAAAACTCATTCCCTCTATTTTTCTCTGAAGATCATCCGGACAGCCATAGCCAAAGCGGCCTAAAAACTCAATATCAATTTCCTTCCACATCCACATGGAATCCACCAGTGTTCCATCCAGATCAAAAAGCACCGCCTTTTTTCCTTTCAGCAGTTCCTTTATCATAATTGCTTCAACAACTCCAATTCCTGTTTTGTAAGAGGCCTGTACTCTCCCGGTTTCAAGGACTCATCCAATACCAGAGGACCCATGGCCAGACGCTTTAAAAAAAGAACCGGACAGCCAACGGCTTCCATCATACGTTTCACCTGATGAAATTTCCCCTCCCGGATCGTAAGCAGCACTTCCGTTTCCGTTTTCTCATTTTCTGTCTTTCCATTTTTTACCTTTTCATTTTCTGCCTCCCCGGTTTTTATCCCCTCGTTTTCTGTTACGGACAGGATCTCAAGAACCGCCGGAAGACATTTGAGACCGTCCGGCAGAAGAAGTCCCTCTGCAAAAGAAGCGACCGCCGATTCCGGAACTCTTCCGGCGCATCGGGCAAAGTATACTTTATCCACATGGCTCTTCGGCGCCAGAAGTTTATGGGACAGAGCTCCGTCATTGGTAATTAGAAGAAGTCCTTCCGTATCTGCATCCAGCCGGCCCACAGGAAACAAATCCTTCCTCTTTTTCTGGTCAATCAGATCCAGAACGGTACGGCGCCGTTTATCCTCTGTGGCAGAAAGAACGCCTTGGGGCTTATTTAACATAAAATATTCCATCGCCACATAAGAAACCGGCTTTCCGTCAAACAGGACCTCATCTTTTGGAATCCTGATCTTTTTGTCGGCATTTTTTACCACCTCTCCATTTACAAAAATGCGTCCTTTCCTTATGTCCTCCTTAAGCCTGCTCCTGGTTCCTTTCCCCATGTCAGCCAGAAACTTATCCAGCCGGAGTTCCTTTTCTTCCATGCTTTTTCCTTTCTACCGCATCGTTCTGCTTCATTTTTGACGGATATGCCTGGCAATCCGTGCGGACAGTACACTAGCTTTGAAGCCGTTCTATAACGAGACAGCCGATATGCCGGTTTCTTCCCTTCTTGCCTTTCCATTTTGCATGTAAATACTATCATATCAAACTCCGGGGGAAAGTACAACCTTTTTGTCAGTAAGCCGCCCTGGTACGATATTGCTCCAGATATTTTAAAATCCAGTAAGGGTTCACGGAAAGTTCTTCATAATGCTCTGTTTTCAGATAGATTCCCAGGTGAAGATGAACCGGAAACTGCCCGGTGGTGCCATAAGGACCATATCCGGAATCTCCCATAAACCCCAGAAGTTCCCCGGCCTTTACCGGGGTCCCCTCTTCCCAGTCTTTGGCATATCCTGAAAAATGGGCATAATAAAAATAGGCGCCTTTAGGAGCCCGAATCCCAATCCGAAAGCCTCCCTTCGGGAGCCAGCCGGCCTGTTCCACCACTCCGTCTGTGATGCTGACCACAGGATAAAGGCCGGGGGTATTGATTCCTCCCATGAGATCGCAGCCCTCATGTCCGCGCTCCCCTCCATAGGTCCTCGGTTCCATCCACCCGTTTTCATAGGAAATATCAGCCATAGAAAAGACTGTGCTTTCCGGAACCGGAAAAACCTCCAGATCATCGAAAATACTGTGGTAAACTTCACACAAGCGGAAAAATTCCTGCGGTTTCTTTACCGGAAGACGCAGGGAAGAGAACCGTCCGTCCTCTTTCGTAAGGTCAAAGCCATGTTCGATCATGTGGGCGGCCAGCTCCTCACAGTCCACAAACTCCTGCGCTGCCATCCTTTTCCCCAGTTTCAGCGCGCGAAAAGAATCCGTTTCCCAGCAATAGGGAACCAGGCTGTCATACCCGGTATAAGAATCCATGATCCTCAAAAGCGAAGAATTAAAAAGGACCAGGAGAAGCAAAAACAGAATTTTCATAAGAAAGAGCCCCCGTTCATAAGCTGTATTAAGAAAACTCTATTCCGGTGGACATGAAAAAATCCGTCTGTCTTGGTTTCATTTTAATTCTTATGCTTTTTCGGGCCGGATACGTGACGGAAGGGGCCAGATACGGCCTGCTTTTGTGGTACAACTCTGTGGTTCCCGCTCTGTTTCCCTTTATGGTGCTCTCCGGCATGATTGTTGCCGGAGGCGGTATCTCTGCCCTTATGACTCCCTTTTATCTGATTTTGCATCCCTTTTTTCCTGTTACAAGAGAGGGATGTTACGTGCTGGTTTCGGGACTTCTCTGCGGATATCCCATGGGAGCAAAAACCTGTGCGGACTTTCTTCGTGAAGGGAGACTCTCCCAAAGAGAAGGAAATTTCCTTATGGCCATATGCAACCATCCAAGCCCCATGTTCTTACTGGGCTATGTATATCCGTTTTTTGCGCCGGATACAGCCGTCTCCAGGCTTTTACTTTCCGTCTATATCCCTGTGCTCCTTCTGGCATTTCTGGCAAAGATCGTTTATTTTCCACCCGGGCCCCTTAAGACGGACGGCCCGGTAAATATTTTTGACGGTTCGGGGCCTCATGACTCTTCTGTTGACGAATCTATTCTCTCGGCGGTGGAGGTGCTGTGCAAAATCGGCGGGTATCTGATGTTGTTTTCAATTTTTATAGTTTTTTTGCGTCATGCGGCATGGATTCCTGCCCGCGTCCGTATGCTTCTGATTGCGTCCATGGAAATGACTACCGGAATCCGGGAAGCGGCCGCCTCCCTGAACTTTCCCGCTTCCGGCATGCTTTCTGTGTTCGCCCTGACTTTCGGCGGCTTTTCCGGTCTCTTTCAGACCAAATCCGTAATTGCTCCCATGGACTCTCAGGAAACAAAAGGCATGAAAAAAAATGCCGGATTATCCATCCGGCAATATTTTCTCTGGAAGCTGCTCCACGGAATCCTGTCCGCAGGCCTCTTTTCTATTCTGACTTACGGCCGGCTATTACCGGCCGGTTAATAACGGACCGATTCATTACTGGCCGCCTTCTTCCGGCGCTTTTTCCGTAATGATTCCTCCGGACAGTTCTTTCCGGTTGGAGGAAACAATATCATAGCTGGAACGCATGGAGCTCATAAAAGCGTCGAAACGCCCCTGGGCTCCCTCCATGGTGTGGTTGATGATGGTCTGTAAGCTCTTTAACATGTCATCCGTATACTGGATGGAACCCTGACGGATGTTATTGGCATCATTTACGGCGCTGTCCACGATGGCCTGGGCCTGCTCCTGAGCCTGAGCGATTACCTCGTTGGCATGGGAATAGGCCTTCTGCATTATTTCATGCTCATTGACCAGCTCATTGGTTTGGGCTGTGGCCTCCGCCAGCATGGCGTCAGCTTTGGAATGGGCATCGGAAAGGATAGCGTCCTGGTTGCTTATGATTTTCTGATACTTTTTGATTTCATCAGGTATCCTGAGGCGCAGTTCCACCAAAAGCTCGTCCAGTTCCTCCTTATTTACGATAATTTTCGTTTTGGACAGCGGCTGAAAACTGCATTTGTCGATATATTCTTCGATTTCACCGATTATTTGTTCAATTCTGCTCATAATCTTCTCCTCATTTCTTTCTCATTGCCCGGGCATTTAATTTGTAACAGTTAAGCCTTGCATCATCTTGCCCGCGCACCGCAGACAGGAAGCGCACAGCTGAACTGTTACTTTAATTTCTTATGTACCTCTTCTTCCACACAGGGAGTAACAAAACTGGAAATATCTCCTCCGTAGGCAGCCACTTCTTTTACAGAGCTGGAACTTAGGTACGCATATTTCAAATTGGTCGTCAAAAATACAGTGTCAATTTCCGGAGCGATAACCCGGTTTAACTGGGCAATCTGAAGCTCATATTCAAAGTCAGTCACTGCCCGGAGTCCACGGACCAGTCAGTTGGCTCCGCATTCTCTGGCAAAATCCACCGTCAGGCCGCCGAAACTTTTCACTTCCACATTGGGCAGATGCTTCGTCACCTCTCTTAGCATTTTAACACGTTCCTCCACGGAAAACAATGGAGTTTTCGCGCTGTTGCAAAGAACGCCGATGATTAAATGGTCAAAGAGCTTGGAGGCTCTTTCAATTACGTCAATATGTCCTAATGTAACCGGGTCAAAACTGCCCGGGTAAATTGCTTTTTTCATAGGATTTCTCCCTTGCTCTTCGAAATAAGTGCATCGCCGCACACGAAAGTCCGGCAGGCGCATTGCGGGATGTTTTAGAGGTATGGTTCTTTTTTCTTTTTGGCAAGGAATACGTGTTTGCTCGTTTTATATTCCTTACTTCGTAGGATCTGATAACCCATGGGGGCCGCCCAGGAGAAATCCGTATTTAAGGATGCTTCCACAATGATCCTTGTGCCCTCATGAACCAGAGACGAATCCCTCAGGGACTCGAAAACCTGCTTCTCCAGCATATGGTCATAGGGCGGATCCATGAAAATAAAATCAAAACTGCGTCCTTTTGCGGAAAGCAAAGAAAGCCCCGAAAAAACATCCGAAGCCATTACCTCCGCCTTTTCTTCCAACTTTGTGGTCCTTAGATTATCGCGGATGCAGGAAATCTGCCTGCTTCCGTTATCAATGAAAACCGCCTTTTTTGCTCCGCGGCTCAGAGCCTCGATGCCGATGGCGCCGCTGCCCGCAAATAAATCAAGAAAAACGCATCCATAGAGATCGTTTTGTATTATATTGAACAGGGTTTCTTTTATCCGGTCCGTGGTAGGCCTAGTTTCCATTCCCTCCACAGTCTTTAAAAGCAGTCTTCGCGCACTGCCTGCAATCACTCTCATAAAACACCTCGTACCATGTTTTCCCTAACATTATAATATCATCATCTTCGATATACAAGCGGTTTTTTGTATAAAATAAAAAGTGTGCGACATAAAAAGAATCCCCTCCGCCGGCCCATTCGTCCGGCGAAGAGGAATTTCTTATCTGGTGATGCCGCTTTCCAGCGGCATATCCGTTTTATGGCTTATTTACCAGCCATCTGCTTTTCCTGGGCCTCAATCATCTTCTTTACCATATAGCCGCCGACGCTGCCGTTCTGGTAGGAAGTAAGATTACCGTTATAACCATTGGTAAGCGGCACCCCTAACTCGGTTGCAACCTCCATTTTGAACTTGTCCATAGCCTCCTTCGCTTCCGGTACTACGACGCGGTTAGAAGAATTACTTGTACTTGTGTTAGACATATAAAACGCCTCCTTTTTTTGTATTACCGGAGTTTATTTTGTAGTTGGTCTCCGGTGTTTTTTGCTACACTCCTATTATGGTCTGCGGCAAAAATAATACACTAGAAGGTTTTTCCTATTTTAAGCATAAGAATGCACAAAGATTTCCCCTTTTTTCTGCTGATGTCCGATGGGAAAACAGAAGATCCGGATTGCAGTGGGTACAGATATCGGTAACAAAAATCTGACTTTCCAAAACCCCGGCTTCCATTAAAACGATTCGGTTGGCTTCCCAGAGATTCAGCTGGAATTTTCCGTCACGCTTTTCATAAAACAGCCGTTCATGGTATTTTTTATCGAAGGCGTCTGCAAATTTTTCTATGACCTCCTGTCCCACCTCGTAACAGTCCTGACAGATACTGGGACCAATGCAGACAGTCACATCGGCTGGATTGGTTCCAAACTCCTGTGCCATTGCTTCAAGTGTAGCCTTTCCCATGCGGTTTACGGTTCCTCTCCAGCCGGAATGTGAGAGGCCAATGGCCTTTTTCTTCACATCCAAAAAATAAAGCGGCACACAGTCTGCAAAAAATGTCACCAGAGTCACGCCGGGACGGTCGGTAATCAGTCCGTCCACATCCCGGTAATCCCTGTCTTTTATGACACCCTTTCCTTCATCCTCCGGCGTTACGAGGCGCACATTGGTAGTATGCGTCTGCCAGGTAAGCACCATACGCTCCATGTCCACCTTAAGAGCCTTTGCCATTCGTCTGTAGTTTTCCTTTACTGCCCCCGGATCGTCGCCGCGGGTATAGGAAAAATTCATTGTGGAATAGGCTCCTTTACTTACGCCGCCCATTCTGGTGGAAAAGGCGTGGGTGACAAGCCCAGTTTCCTCCAAAGCCGGAAAAGACAGCCAGGTGACGCCCTCGCTCGTTTTTTCGGTTACTGCCGTGCTGCTTTTCTTCCGTTTCCAGTTATACATTGACATACGTTTTCCTCTGTTTTTCTATGTGTTCACAAGTTTTTTTGATATAACTGCATATACCGTAACTGTTCAGGAGGCATTTGAAATCTGAACCGTTATTTAAAATGCGTCTTTAATGTAAGTTATCGTTTTTCCGTCCACTCCGGCCGCGTCAAACCGGCAGGGAGTCTCCTCGGGAAGCCTGTGAGAACATAAGTAAAAACCGGCAGCTTTTCGGATTCGCCCGATTTTTCTTCTGTCAATGGCCTCCAGAGCATATCCGGCAGAACCGGAACTTCTGAATTTCACTTCAATAAATACAAGATAACTTCCATCCCGGGCAATCAGGTCAATTTCTCCCATCCGGCAGCGGAAATTCTTTTCCAGAATAGTCATTCCCTGCGCTTCAAGAAAGGCAGCCACCTGTGTTTCATAGTAGCTGCCTGTGATTCTGTTATTCTGCGTCATGAATCTCCTTATGGTCTTAAACGAAGTTCTTTACAATCTGCACAAAGTTTTTCCTGGTTTCAGTGAATCTCTCTGCGATCCAAGCAAAATTCTCCATGGTTTCAATGAGGTCCTCTGCGGTCTAAAGGAAGCTCTTCACAGTCTCTAAACGAAATTCTTTATGAAAGTTTTCCTGTGGATAGGCGTGGGGCCGAAATTTTTTAATGCTTCTATATGTACAGCTGTCCCATAGCCTTTATTTTTTGCAAAGCCATATTCCGGAAACAGCTTATCGTATTCCATCATCATGTGGTCTCTGGTAACTTTGGCCAGAATGCTGGCAGCCGCAATCGAGACGCTTTTGGCATCTCCCTTAATAATAGGGAGCTGCCGGATTGTGATGTCGGGAATGGTGACTGCGTCATTTAAGAGGAGATCCGGCACAGTTTTTAAATCAGAGATGGCGCTTCTCATGGCTTCATAAGTGGCCCTTAAAATATTGATTTCATCAATTCTTTCGGGGCCTGCGATTTTGACGCTCCATGCGACGGCTTTCTCTTTAATTTCCTCAAACAGCTCTTCCCGCCGCTTTTCCGTAAGTTTTTTGGAATCGTTTAAATAAAGGATAGTGCAATCCCTGGGTAAGATGGCGGCGCCGGCGGCTACCGGCCCGGCCAACGGCCCGCGCCCGGCTTCGTCAACACCACAGATAAGGGCGCAGTCCTCATACTTACGTTCAAATTCTTTCATGGCTTCCAGCCTTAAAAGCTCCTTTTCCAGCTTTTCTCCCTTAAGCGTCCGGGTCACAGTCATGCTTTTCTTCCTCCGATGTAGTCATAGACGGGAATTCCAGGGTGATTCTTCCGAGCTTGCCGCCGCGGAAATCATCCAGTAAAAGACTGGCCGCTCGGGATATATCATA
>CAJUDN010000012.1:0-20820 GCA_910585355.1 uncultured Lachnospiraceae bacterium | reverse complement strand
CCGCCTTTCATAAGGCAGGAGCGCCTGACTGCAATCTGCTCCAAAAGCCCGGAGGCCCCGGCTTCTTCCCCGCATCCGTACCGTTTTGCCAGAAACCCCGGATAAAACTTTGTCAGATGGGCGCAAAGCCCGACGGCGATCTCATCCTTATTTAAAATTTCATCATTAATGGAACCCAAGAACGCCAGCTTAAGGCCCACGCTCTGGTCCTCAAATTTGGGCCATAAAATACCGGGAGTATCAAGAAGCTCCACCTGCTTATTTAACCGGATCCACTGGTTTCCTTTTGTGACTCCCGGCTTATTGCCTGTTTTCGCTGCCGCTTTCCCGGCAAGGCTGTTGATGAAGGTGGACTTTCCGACGTTAGGAATTCCCACCACCATGGCACGAATGGGACGGTTTAAAATCCCTCTCCTTCTGTCCCGCTCAATTTTTTCCTGACAGGCTGTCTGGATTATCTGATGAATCTGCTTTAATCCGGCTTTCTGCCGCGCGTCAATTTTCATGACCTGAAATCCCTTTTCTTCAAAATAGGAGGCCCAGGCGACATTTCCGGCTTCGTCGGCAAGATCAGCTTTGTTTAAAAGAATCAGCCTGGCCTTTCCCTTTCCCATCTCGTCAATATCGGGATTTCTGCTGGATAAAGGAGCCCTGGCATCCACCAGTTCAATAATCAGGTCAACTAATTTAATGTCTTCTTTCATGGCCCGCCTGGCCTTTGTCATATGACCGGGATACCATTGTATGTTCATGAATCTCCTCCTGGTAAAGCAATCAGTCCAAACTCGGAAAAGGGGCTGAGTTTCAGCCATACTTTTCCCACAAGCTGTTCTCTTTTCACATTGCCGATCCCGGCAAAACGGCTGTCCTCGCTGGATTCTCTATTATCTCCCAGAAGAAAATATTCGTCCTCACCCAGCTCGACGGGATACTCGGCGATTCCGGCAATGGCGGCTAAGGAAAGGCCTCCCTCCGCTTTCAGAGGTTCCCCGTTGATATAAACATGATTCTCTTTAATCTGTACGGTCTCGCCGGGAAGGCCGATAATGCGTTTCATATTTAAACTGGAATCCCCGCGGGAAAACACAGCCACATCAAACCGGTTCGGCGTTCCCAGATCATAAGAAATCCGGTTAATTAACACCACATCGCCGGAGGCTAATAAAGGTTTCATGGAACTGCCATTCACTTCCATACGGCCTCCAAAGGCATATACCACATAGCAGGCCAAAGTTATGGCCACGATAATATCCACAATCCAATGGATGATCACATGAAGACGGTTCTGATCTTTTTCATGGTAAAATTCCACCGATACACCTCCCCGTGTGCAAAAAAGGGACAATTTTCATTGTCCCCTCAATCCGCCGGATGAATTATTTTACTAACTCTTTAACCTTGGCAGCTTTACCAACGCGGTCTCTTAAGTAGTTCAGTTTTGCACGACGCACTTTACCTCTTCTTACTACTTCGATATTTTCAACAGACGGAGAATGAAGCGGCCAGGTCTTTTCAACACCGATTCCATTGGAGTTCTTTCTCACGGTGAAAGTTTCTCTTACACCGCCGTTCTGTCTTTTAATAACAGTCCCCTCGAAAACCTGAATTCTCTCGCGGCTTCCCTCTTTGATCTTGGCGGATACTCTTACGGTATCGCCTACGTTAAAACTGGGAACTACTTCCTTTAACTGTGCTGCTTCAATATTTTTGATAATTTCGTTCATCTCGATATGAACCTCCTTAAAGTATTCGATGTTCTTACCCGTATCGCTCTCTTACGGCAGCGGACCATCTCTTATTTCACGTTTTCCAATTATAACATATCAGGAGCGGAAATGCAAGCATTAAATGTTTGTTACAGTTCATGGGGCGGGGAAAAACGGATATCTTCCATCAGTCTTTCCAGAAACTGCTGTTCCTTCTTGGAAAGCGCCGCGTTTTCTAAAAGTTCCGGTCTCCATTTTAAAGTCCGGATAATGGACTGCTCCCTGCGCCATTTTTCCACATTGGCATGATGGCCCGACAAAAGAATATCCGGAACCTTTTTCCCCATGAATTCCTCCGGCCTGGTGTACTGAGGATATTCCAGAAGATTATCATGAAAAGATTCAAATTCTGCGGATACCTGATTGTTTAAAACCCCCGGGACCAGTCTGGAAATACAGTCAATCATCATCATGGCGGGAAGTTCTCCCCCGGTCAGCACATAATCTCCTGCCGACAGATAATCGGTGGCAATCAGCTCTAAAACACGCTCGTCCACTCCTTCATAATGGCCGCAGAGAAACACCAGATCTTCTTCCCGGGACAGTTCTTCTGCAATTTTCTGGTTAAAGACACGCCCCTGAGGGGTCATATAAATGACGCGCGGGGAACGCCCGATTTTTTCTTTGACAGCCTCATAGGCGCGGTAAATGGGTTCCGCCTGCATTACCATTCCCGCACCGCCCCCATAGGGATAGTCATCCACCTGGCCATGGCGCTCCAACGTATAATCTCTGATGTTAATTGCCTCAAAGGATAACAGCCCCCTGGCGGCAGCCCGTCCCAAAATACTGGTGTTTAAGCCGTTCATGACCATTTCAGGAAATAGTGTCATAACATGAAAATTCATGATCCCTCCCCGCAACGCTATAAATCTAAAAGGCCGTCCAATATATGGACCAGCATTTCCTGTTTCTCAAGATCCACTTTTAAAATGCAGTCCTTAATGGCCGGAAGGAGGAGCTCTTTTTTGCTCTCCGTCTGCACACAATATACGTCATTGGCGCCTGTCTGTATCACATCGGTCATAATCCCCAAAGTATCTCCCTCGTCTGTTACGACCTTAAGTCCAATCAGGTCCACAATGAAATTCTCATCGGATTTTAAGGTCACAGCCTGGTCTCTCGTGATCAAAAGGTCTTTCTGACGCCAGGTCTCCACCTCATTTATGGTATCAATGCCTTTAAATTTCAGTATCACCATGTTTTTAAAAAATTTAACATGTTCAATTTCCAAAGTCTTCTGTTCCACGCTCAGATCCAAAAACACCTTTTTAAGCGTCTTGAACCGGTTCATGTCGTCTGTGGTTGGGTAAACTTTTACTTCACCGCGGACGCCGTGGGGAGAAGTGATAACACCGACTCTCAGAAGATTTTCCATACTTGAACCTCCGGATTGTAATTTTGCCTGATATCAAAAAGACCGCAATCAAATTTCTTTGATCACAGTCCTTTTTGTTACTGAATCTCAACGACAACTTTCTTTTCCATCTTGGAAGAAGCCGCCTTGACAACAGAGCGGATTGCTTTCGCAATTCTTCCCTGCTTACCGATGACCTTTCCCATATCGGAGGAGGCCACTTTAAGCTCAATGACAGTTTCGTCTTCTTTTTCTAATTCTGTAACCACAACCTCGTCTGGATTATCAACCAGTGCTTTGGCAATAACTTCAACCAATTCCTTCATGAAAACACCTCGCATTACTGGGTGATGCCGGCTACCTTTAAAAGCTTGCCAACAGTCTCGGTCGGCTGCGCTCCTGTTGCTAACCACTTCTTAGCTGCTTCTTCGTTGAATTTCACCACACTCGGATCGCAGTTCGGATCATAGTATCCAACTTCCTCAATGAATCTCCCATCTCTTGGGGAACGGGAATCTGCAACTACGATTCTATAAAAAGGAGCCTTCTTCTGACCCATTCTTCTTAATCTCATCTTTACTGCCACTTTTTTCACCTCCTTGAAATTTTCCTTATATAGCCATGCGGAAACCGCATCTGCTTTTTCCTTAAAACGGCATTTTGAATTTTCCCATCATGCCGGACAGACCGCCCTTACGCTTACCTCCCATCAAACCGGGAAGCTGCTTCATCAGCTTTTTGGATTGTTCAAATTGTTTTACAATCCGGTTGACTTCCGCAATATCGACGCCCGCGCCTTTGGCGATACGCTGTTTTCTGGACGGATTTAAAAGAGACGGATTGGCCCGCTCTTCCTTTGTCATGGAAAGGATAATCGCTTCCACCCTGTCCATGGACTTTTCATCAATATCAACGTTTCCCTTCATCTGAGTCATTCCCGGCATCATGTTTAAAATACTGCTCATGCCGCCCATTTTTTTAATCTGGTTCATCTGATCGAGAAAATCGTTGAAATCAAATTCGGCTTTGCGAAGTTTCTGGCTCATTTCCTTTGCCTTCTCTTCGCTGACCTCAAGTTCAGCCTTTTCAATTAAAGAAAGGATATCCCCCATTCCTAAAATCCTGGAGGCCATGCGGTCCGGATAAAACTGCTCCAGATCAGAAAGCTTTTCCCCCATTCCCACATAAAGAATAGGTCTTCCTGTGACAGAACGGATGGAAAGTGCGGCGCCGCCCCGGGTATCGCCATCCAGTTTGGTAAGGATTACTCCGTCAACACCGATCTTCTCATGGAAGCTTCCGGCCACATTGACGGCATCCTGGCCAGTCATGGCATCCACAACCAGAATGGTCTGATCAACCATGACCTCCTTTTTGATATTCACCAGCTCATCCATCATGGATTCATCAATCTGGAGACGTCCCGCTGTATCAAGGAATACAAGATTACAGCCTGCTTTTTTTGCATGTTCCACAGCCGCTTTAGCGATATCCACCGGACTTTGATTATTTCCCATGGAAAATACCGGAACATCAACCTTTTCTCCG
Organism: uncultured Lachnospiraceae bacterium; assembly: GCA_910585355.1. Classification (GTDB taxonomy): domain Bacteria; phylum Bacillota; class Clostridia; order Lachnospirales; family Lachnospiraceae; genus CANRXD01. Next base: position 16,149 of record CAJUDN010000012.1, on the reverse strand, counting down.
TTTACCTGAAGCTGTTTAATAGCAGCGGGACGGTAAACGTCACAGGCCGCCAACAGGGGCTTTCTGCCCTTTGCCTTAAATTTTCCGGCAAGTTTTACCGTTGTGGTGGTTTTACCGGCGCCCTGGAGACCGATCATCATGATAACCGTAATCTCATTCTGAGGCTTTAAGGCAATCTCTGAAGTCTCGGAGCCCATAAGTTTTACAAGCTCCTCATTTACAATTTTTATTACCATCTGTCCGGGAGTCAGGCTTGTCAAAACATCCTGTCCTATTGCCCGTTCCTGAACAGAATTTATAAACTGTTTTACAACTTTAAAGTTTACATCGGCTTCAAGAAGGGCCATCTTCACTTCTCTTAAAGCCGCTTTCACATCAGCTTCGGTTAAACGCCCCTTGCCTCTTAAGTTTTTAAAGACATTCTGCAATTTATCGGCCAGACTTTCAAATGCCATTTAACCTCTCCCTCTATGGTCAAAGCCGCCCGATTTTTTCTGACAGAGCCTCAATCCTGTCAATAAGGGCCTCCTCTTTGTTTTCCTTGTAGGCCCCGGCCAGCTCCTTGATTTCTTCCACCATCTTCTTGGTTTGGTTGAATTTCTGAATAAGCTTCAGTTTCTCTTCGTAGCCGGAAAGAATCTTATCGCACCGTTTCACGAGATCATGAACCCCCTGCCGGCTGATTCCCTGCTCCTCGGCAATTTCACTTAAGGACATATCGTTGAAAACTACGTCCTCATAAATGTGCCTCTGATGCTCTGTCAGCAGCTCGCCGTAGAAATCATACAGCAAACCCTGTTCTACTATTTTTTCCATATCAGGTCACCTGGGTAATCATACTACAAAGGAGGCGGACTGTCAAGTATTTTTTCTTTACATATACTTTTTTACTTATTCTCTGGATAAGACGTAAAATGCGTGTCATTAGATACCTCCTGTGATATCTACCCGGCCCCATTTGCCGTCAAGCTGTTCTCAGACGATGACAGAAACGTAGTGGAGCCGGATATCCGTGTGATCTGTGACTCCGGTAAACAGACAAAGCAGGACTGCTTATTCCAGATGAAATTCATTTTTCAGTGTGTTCATCATCACGTCCACGGGCGCCTTCACGCCGGTCCACATGGTAAAATTCAACGCCCCCTGATTTACCAGCATCCCCAGGCCGTTAATGGTCTTTGCCCCGCGCTTTTCTGCCTCCTGCAAAAACAGGCTGTGAGGATCATTAAAAATAACGTCGGTGACTGCCATGGAACCTTTGACCGTATCATAGTTGATGTTTGGCTTCTGATCTGTATTGGGATACAGTCCCACACTGGTGGCGTTCGAGAGGATCTCCGTATCTTCCGGAATATTGATGGCCTCATCCCACATGATAAATTCCGCATCGGCTTTGGTTTTTGTCCGGATCAGTTCCACAAGCTCTTCGCCCTGCTCTCTGATGATGTTGGCGATATAGATTTTCTTCGCGCCTGCCAGGGCACATTCCACACTGATGGCGCGGGCCGCTCCGCCTGCTCCCAGAACCGTGATGGTCTTTTCCTTTACAGAAATGCCCGCATCCGTAACGGATTTCAGATAGCCCTTTCCGTCCGTATTCTCACCATAAAGCTTTCCGTCCTTATTGACGATCATATTGACCGCCCCGATAATGGAGGCCGCCTCTGAGAGTTCATCCAGGTAATCCAGCACTTTTACCTTGTGAGGGATCGTGATATTGATTCCTTTCATATTAAATGCTTTTACGGCCTTCATGGCATCTTCCAGATCATCCTTTTCCACCTTCACGGTCAGATACCGGTAATCCAGCCCTTCTTCTGCGAATGCAGCTTCTTCCATAATGCCGGTTGGATTCTCATCAATGGGGCATCCGAATGCTCCCACAAGCTCTGAACGATAACATTTTGACATATTTTTCTTCCTTCCTTCCCGCCGCACTTCATGCGTACGGCCGGTTATATATATTTACACAGACTGGCTGAACTCAATCTTTTCTTTGCCGGGCCCTGATATGGTAAAGTAACGTACCCGCCTTTTACCGAAATCAAGGAGCTTTACCTCTCCCTCCAGCGCCTCATATCCAAGTTTTTTCATCCTGTCAAATACCGCCGTGATATCCCGGACGGAAAGAGCCACATGATCAATAGCTCCCGCTTTTTTTGCCGCTTCCGCCTCATAGACCTCCAGCACCACATTCCCAAGGCCGAGAAAAACCACCGGCCGGCCATTGGGCTGGAGAAAATCCTCTGACAGAGTAAACCCTATTGTTTCAAAGAACTGCCTGCTGGCTTCCATATCCTCCGTGGGAATCCCGATATGGGCCAGACCGGTGATGTTATCCTCGTACTTCATATCGTTCCTTCCTATCTCTTATTCAGAAAAACCAGTTTATCCATCGTGATATCCTTTAAGGTACGGCAGTTGGCAAGACGCATGATGTTTTGCAGCTCCCAGTAGATTTTCTGCGTGTAGATAGATGCGCCGTCTTTTCCGCCGCCGTAAACAGCCACCACATAAGGACGTCCGATCCCTACCGCGTCTGCGCCAAGCGCCAACATCTTGAACACATCCTCGCCGCTTCTCACGCCGCCGTCCGCGAATATCTTAATAGAACTGCCCAGCTCTTTCCGGATATCGGCAACCACGTCGCAGGGGGCCATGCTGTTTTCCACCACATTTCCGCCGTGGTTGGAGATCAGGATGCCGTAAGCGCCTGTTTTAGCCGCCTTTACTGCTGCCTTTACGGACATAATGCCCTTGATGACCACAGGCACGTCCACAGCCTGGACAAATTCCTTAAGTTCTTCCACATTTCTCGCGCATACGCCTTCATTTTTAGAGCCCACCTTGCCGGAATACTGGTATCCCAGCCCAATGGCATCCAGATCTGTGGCGATCGCCATGGCGCCCACCTCCTGGCACCATTTCACACGCTTCCAGAATTCATTTCTGTCCGCCCAGGGTTTTATCGTCGGAACGCCGACGCCGTCTGCTTCCTTTATCGGCGCGATCTGACCCGGGAAATATCCCTCCTCCTTGTTATCTCCGAGCCATGCCATTCCGCCCGCCTCATAGCAGCCCTTGATGAGAGCGTCCGCATAAGCGCCATTGTTGTTAAAGAACGGACTCTTAAACTCATAATCTGTCAGGATCTTCGCAATCGGGGAGGCGAAAACCGGGAGGTCGAAATGATGGCCGAACAGCTCGATGGATATATCCGGATCATAATCGTCGTGGATCACGTCCAGCTCGATCTTAATGTCCTTTAGCGCGTCATACGCATGGATAAAACCGTTATTATTTCCCTTGGCTCCAAACTCCAGAGAGTTGGTATATCTTCCGGCGCAGGCCCGTCCGTTGCAGACCTTGCACACATGGCAGGAAGGATTTAAAACCTTTCTTGCCTCATCCTGGTACTTTCCAAATTGAATTAGTACATCATTCAAATTCCTTGTATGTTCCATAATCATTCTCCTTTTTTCAGACTGCCATTTACAGGTTGTCATTTTACAAGCCGCCATTTTTCAGGCTGTTATTTTTTAGACCGCCATTTACACGCTGTCATTTCTCAGGCCGTTATTTACAGACTGTTATTTTTCAGGCCTCCATTTACAGACCGTCATTTTTCAGGTTGTTATTTTCCAGACTGCCACTTTCCAAATTGCCATTACTTATTAAAATCAGGATAAAACTCCTGTAAAAACGCATCCGCATTGTCTGTGCCCACGATGGTTCCGCCTGTTGCGTAGTTCTCCTCGATCTCCTTGCCGTTTAAGTAATCCACAGCGGCCTGGACGGACATGGCGCCCTGATCGAACGGTCCCTGGTCAATGGTAAATTTCAGTCTGCCGTCCTTGGCCGCGGTTGCGCCCTCCGGAGTGCCGTCGATACCGATAACATCAATGCCGGTGCGGCCCGCGCCTTCGATTGCCTGTACGCAGCCCATGGCTGCCACGTCGTTGATGGCCCATACCATATCAATATCGCTGTAAGCCTGTAAAATATTTTCCATCGCGTTCATGGATTTCTCTCTGTTTGCATAGCCCGGCTGACGGGTGATGATGTTCACATCCGGATACTTCTCCGCCAAATCGGTCACGGCACGGGTACGCTCAATGTTCTGATAGCCTGCCGGATCCCCTTCCAGGATAACAAGATTTCCCTTGCCGTCATGAGCTTTGATAAGTTCCTCGGTTACACGGTAGCTGGCATCGTAGTTATCAACGCCGACGAATGTGATATTGTCCTTAAAATCCGGAACCAGAGTGTTGAATATAACGACCGGAATCCCTGCTGCCGTCGCCTTTTCCAGCGCCGGAACAATGGCGGTGCTGTCACAGGACGCGATACAGATGGCGTCCACTCCTGCGGAGATGGAGTCCTCGACCATAGATAACTGTCCTGCGGAGTCCGTATAGGAAGCCGGCGCGTACTCGATCACTTCAACGCCCAGCTCTTCTCCCTTTGCCATAGCGCCCTGGACCACATAACGCCAGAATGCGGTGGTGCTGTCCTTTGTGAATACGCCGATCTTATAAGATTCGCCGGATGACGCCGCCGCGGTATCACTGCCTGCCGCTGCAGAGGACGCCGTCGCGGTTGGCGCGCTTGAGGTACATCCCGTCATTACGGCTGCTGCCGTAAGAATTGCCGCCATGGTTAATGCTGTTTTCTTCATCATAATTTTTTCCTCCAATAATTTTATTTTTTTTAGAACGTGTTTAAAAATTGGTAACAGTTCATCCTTGCATCTTCTTGCCCGCGTACCGCGGACAAGAAGCATGCGGCGTCCGCCTTATGAAGATTTTGGATAAAAAATGCTTATGAAAACAAGTTTTCAACGCGTTTTTTACCCGAAATCTTCGCATGGCTGAACTGTTACAAAAATTGCTTTTTGTCAGATGTGTGTCGCAGTTTGCAGGATTACTTCGTCTGTTTCTTTCTCACCACATAATCCAGAAGAACGGCAATGATAATGATGACGCCGTTTACGGTTCCCTGCCAGTAAGAAGAAATATTTAAAAGGTTCATACCGTTGATCAGGATATTTAAGATCAAAGCGCCGATCACAGCGCCCCATGCGCTTCCTGCGCCGCCCGCAAAGGAGATGCCTCCGATGGCCACGGCGCTGACGCACTGAAAATGGAACTGGTTTCCGATCTCCGCCTCCGCCGCGCCGAGCCTCCCGAGATAAGCGATTCCCGCAAGAGCCGCCAGCGCTCCCGAAAGGACAAAGCCCAGGATCACGGATTTTTCTGCCTTCAGTCCTGAAAATTTGGCCGCGCTGGGATTGGCGCCCACCACATAGAGCTCACGCCCCATTCTGGTATGCTTTAACATCCATGCTGTCGCCGCCGTCAGCACAAGGGCGATGATGATCTGCGTGGGGATCGCGCCGAAAGCGAATCCGGAGCCCATGAACATAACGAACTTATGGAATCCGCTGATGATGTCTCCGTCCATATAGAAGAAAGCCACGCTTCGGATGATCTCGCGGACGCCGTATGTAACCAGGATTGCCGGAAGGTGAAGATAAGAGATCAGCACGCCGTTGATGAGGCCGATAAACATTCCAATTACCAGAGCAATCACAATGCCGATCAGAACGCTTCCCACAGTATCATTGCTTCTTAAAAATCCGGCTGCCACACAAGAAGTGAGAGAAAGCGTCGCGCCGATGGACATGTCCACACCTCGTCCAAGAAGCATGGCGCATGTCATTCCAAGGGACATAATAAGAAGCATGGAAGACTGTCTCGCCACATTGAGAAGGTTGGAAGGTTTTAAAAAATCCGGTGATGCGATGGATACGCCTGCCATGATCAGGACCAGAATCACAATTCTGGAATATTTCATTAAAAAATCTTTCCCCTTCATCACTTTGCCTCCTTTTTCGCAACATCCAGGGCCAGGATCACAATGAGGATAAATCCGATGACCATCATCTGCGTGAGGATCCGGAAGCCCAGCATGTTCATGCCGTTTCTTAAGATACTGATCGCAATCGCTCCAAGGAGCGCTCCGAATACGTTTCCTCTTCCGCCTCCCAGGACGATACCGCCAAGGACCGCCGCGCAGATACCGTTTAATTCAAGTCCGTTTCCCTGGGACGGGTTGGCTGCGCTTAAACGCGCCGCATAGATAAAGCCGGCGCAGGCGGCCAGAACCGCATTGATCAGGTAAACGCTGAGCTTCATTCTCTTTACATTGATTCCGGAGGTCCACGCCGCATCCTCCTTGCCGCCCACCGCGTAAAGATATGTGCCGTACTTGCGATGTTTCAGAATGTAGTTCATGGCGATATAGAGAGCCGCCACCAGAAGCGCCGGAATCGGGATATAGAGTATGTTTCCTTCGCTGAGCAGCTTGAAATTTTCATAGGGAATATGAATCGTGCCTCCCTGGAGCACCATGCCAAGGCTCTCCGCGATATTCATGGTCGCCAGCGTGATAATAAAGGTAGGAATTTCCGTGTATCCTGCCAGGACCCCGTTGATGGCCCCGATTGCTAATGCCGCCAGAAGTCCGATGAGGCATCCAACAAGAACGTAACAGCCTCCGTTCATGGCTTTGGCTGCCACACAGGCCGCAAAGCTTGAAATGGCGCCGCAGGATAAGTCTGTCTGGTTCGTCAGGATCGCCAGACAGGAGCACATGGAAATGAAGCAGAGTACTGCGGACTGTCTTGCGATATTGGAAATATTATGGAGCGTAAAATAGTTGGGAATTACCAGAGAAAAGCACAGCACGAACAGAATAATCCCGTATATGGCGCCGCTGGACGGTAATTTCTTTAAAAGACTGGATTTTAGTTTCATTCTCTACCTCCTGAAGCATAGCTCATGATCAGCTCCTGGCTTGCATCTTCGTAATTGATCTCCCCTGCGATCCGTCCCTCCCGCATCACATAGATACGGTCGGAAATCGTTAACACCTCCGGAAGGTCGGAGGAAATCACCAGAATCGCGGCGCCTTCCCTTGCCAGATTGTCGATGATATGGTAAATCTCCTCTCTGGCTCCCACATCAATGCCTCTTGTGGGTTCATCGAAAATCAGCACATCGGATTTTGTAAACAGCCACTTTCCGATAACCACCTTCTGCTGGTTTCCTCCGGACATATACAAAGGTTCCAGTTCCGGGCCGGTGCAGATGATGTTTAGCTGTTTGATATACTTCTCAGCCACCTGCCGTTCCTTTTTCAGATTCAGGATCCCTCTTTTCGTGATCTTTTCCATGGCAGCCTGGGAAGTATTCTGGAAGATCGGCAAAGTCAGGGATAAACCATTTTCCTTTCTGCTTTCCGGCAGGAGCCCAAGGCCGCTCTTAACACATTTCCCCGGCGTGGGTTTTTCCATTTTCTTTCCTGAAATTTCGATTTCTCCGCTGTCGATTTTATCAATACCGAAGACCGCGTGGACCAGCTCCGTACGGCCGGCGCCGACAAGGCCGGCCAGAGCTACGATTTCACCCTTATGGACTTCGATGGATACGTCCTTTAATACATTCTTCCGGTTCAGATGGCTGACCCTTAAGGCAACCTCTTCCCGGGCCGTATTTTCCAGTCTGACACGTTCCTGGGATACCTCGCGTCCGACCATCCGGTGGACCAGCTCGTCCATGCTGATTTCCTGAATATCCTCTGTACAAATCGTCATGCCGTCGCGCAAAACCGTCACTCTCGTACCGATCTGTTTTAACTCCTGAAGACGATGGGAAATATAAATGATGGAAACGCCGCTCTGCTGCAGGCGCCTTATGGTTTCAAACAGTCTCTCGATCTCGCTGTCGCTCAGGGTTGCCGTCGGTTCATCCATAATCAGGATTTTTGCGTCCTGGGACAGCGCCTTTGCCACCTCGACCAGCTGCTGCTGGGCCACTCCCAGCGTAAAGATCTTCGCATCCACATCCACGTTGGCCCTCAAAAATTCCAGATATTCCCGGGATTTCTTCTTCATTTCCGCCTGATCGATACTTCCGTTTTTCTTTAACGGCTCCCTTCCAAGGAAAATGTTCTGGGCCACTGTCAGATATGGCACGAGATCGAACTCCTGATAGATAATGGAAATTCCCAGGTTTTGGGAATCCTTGGTATTTCGTATCGCAACCTTTTCTCCATTCACATAAATATTTCCCGAATCCACGCTGTACAGGCCGGAAAAAATTTTCATCAGCGTCGACTTCCCTGCGCCGTTTTCTCCAAGGAGAATATGTACTTCGCCCTTTTCAAGATCAAAGCTCACATCCGACAGCACTTTGACGCCCGGAAACGATTTGTTGATCTTTTCAGCTCTCAATACGACTTCTCTTCCCACTTTCTTTCCCCTCCTCTTTTCAGTTTTTTTGTACGTCCTGCGCCGTAACTTACGACATATGTTTGGATTTTCTCTGCCGTTCCTATGCTTTTTCGTACATTTTTGTTTGTATAATCGTTTGCGTAAACGTTTACGTCTTCGTGTTTTCATATTACACAATTTTTCTCCCATTGTCAATTGGTCTGTTTTTATATAAATCAGCCCTATTTTTTGTGCACTTTGTATATTTTTTTATCCTTCCTTGACTTTTTTTTCCTTATGTTCTATACTGGAACTATATTTATTAAACGTTTAACTAAGATTTACTCAGCGGAAAGTAACGGTTCAGAGGAGGAATCTGAACTGCCGCACAGTTAATTTTACTTGATTTTCAGGGGGTGTGTTTTATGAGAGCAAGTATGAAGGATGTGGCAAAGCATGCCGAGGTGTCTGTTGCGACCGTCTCCCACGTCATCAACAACACCCGTTTTGTTTCTGAAGAGACAAGAAAGAAAGTTATGGACAGTATTGAAGTCCTGGGATACGTTCCGGATCCCACCGCCCGAAGCTTCAAGACAGGAAGAAAGAATCTGATCGGGATCGTGGTGCCCGATATCGCCAACCCGGTCTGGGCAATTATCATTGAAGAAGCAGAAAGCATCCTGGCAAAGGACGGCTACAAACTGTTAATTGTAAATACGAAAGAGACTGAAAGCCGGGAGATCGAAAATCTGAAGCTGCTGTCCTCCGGTCTGGTGGACGGCCTCATTATTGCTTCTACGCTTACGGATTTTTCCTCCATCCGGCCCCTGGTTCCCGAAAAGTTTCCAATGGTCTTTATTGACCGCCAGCTTCCCGGCTGTCCCTGCGATATGATTATCCCTCAGGACTATCCGGCGATTCACGACGGCATCTGCCAGATGATTTTAGAGGGCCGCCGCCGGATCGGATTTATTACGGGACTGATGCGGTTATCCACCAGTATAAACCGGCTGAACGCATATAAAGAAGCGCTTACGGAATACGGGATCCCGGTGGAAGAAGACCTGATTCAGATAGGAAACAGCCTTTCCCAGAGCGCGGTGCCCCTGGTAAAGACGCTGCTTGAAAAGAAATGCACAGCCATTGTGGCCTCCAATAATATGATGTTAGACGATGTGCTGTACTATCTGAACTCTCAGAGGATACAGCTGGGAACAGACCTTGTTCTGCTTGGACAAACGGTGGAAGGACGGAAAAACTATTATACCAGGGATGTCCGGATGGTTTTACAGCCCTCAAAAGAAATCGGACAAACGGCCGGAAAACAAATTTTAGAGCGTATCCGGAATCCGGAGGCGCCAGTGCGGACTACGGTGCTGCACAGCGTCCTGCTCTGAATCCCCACTATGTCTCCCTCATTCGGACCCAATTTCTCACAAACTGCGAGGTGCATCTGACGGAAAGCAATTTTCAAACACGTTCGGAAACAGTACATACTGTAGCATTATTGGTTTTTGTGACAGCCTCAAAAAAAGAACCGACGACTGTGAAACTGCATTTCACAAATCATCGGTTCTTTTCTGTTAAAGCTATCAAAAGCCTCTCAAAATATTCCGGCCTTGGAGCCCTAAATTCCAGATATTCCCCTGTTCTTGGATGAATAAACCCTAAAATTCCCGCATGAAGCGTCTGGCCCTCTAAAGCATAGGGACATTTTGCAGGGCCATAGACTGCGTCTCCCAAAAGAGGGTGGCCCAGATGGGCCATATGAACGCGAATCTGATGGGTGCGCCCGGTTTCCAGCCTGCATTCAATATGTGTAAATCCCTGAAACCGCTTCAAAACCCGGTAATGGGTCACAGCTGTTTTTCCATTCTGGTAATTGACGCACATCTTTTTTCTGTCCCGGGGGTGCCGTCCCACAGGGGCGTCCACAACTCCCTCGTCCTCTTTTATAACGCCATGGACGATGGCTTCATACCGCCTGGTGATGGTGTGTTCTTTTAGCTGGGCGGCGATGGAATGATGAGCCATGTCATTTTTGCAGACAATCAGGACTCCGGTGGTGTCCATATCAATTCTGTGGACAATTCCCGGCCTTAAAACGCCGTTGATTCCGGACAGATCCTCCCGACAATCATACAGCAGCCCATTGACCAGGGTGCCCGTATAATGCCCCGCAGCCGGATGGACCACCATTCTTTTGGGCTTATTCACCAGAATCACATCATGATCTTCATAGAGAATATCGAGAGGAATATTCTCAGGCAAAATCATGGATTCCACAGCCTCCGGCGCCTCAAAAGAAATGAAATCCCCTTCTGACACTTTAAAGCTGGCCTTCACCTGCTTCCCGTTTACCCATACCTCACCGGATTTTAAGAGCTTCTGCAAAAAGGAGCGGGTAAACTCCTCACACTGCTCAGACAGAAACTTATCAATTCTGTCGCCGGCCATCTCCTCCGTCACTTGTATTTCTTGTTTCACTGGCTGCTCTCCTTTTTTGAAAGAAACTCAAACTCTTCTTCCTTATAATAAAAACCGGTGAGGAGAATCAGCAGAGCCGCAGCCACCACCACATAGCAGTCAGCCACGTTAAAAATCGGAAAATCAATCAGTTTAAAGTAAAAAAAATCCACCACAAACCCCCGAAACATCCGATCAATAAGATTTCCCAGAGCGCCGGACATCAAAAGCACCAGACAGCCAAACAACGGCAGATACCGTTTCCCGGAAGGCATTCTTCCAAGGAACAGCAATACAACAATAAATACGGCGACGGCCACCAGAAAAAAGAGTCCCTGTTTTCCCTGAAGAATTCCAAAGGCCGCGCCGCGGTTTTCCGAGTACAGGAGCTCAAATACCCCATCCCACAAAACGACGGGACCATTGACCCGAAGTCCTCCGTATGCCAGCCTTTTCGTCCACTGGTCGAAGGCCGCCAGGAGAATCACAAGGATTCCAAACAGCCCGTACCGCTTCCATATGTTATCCATGTCTCTCTCCTCACATAATGGCAGAGAGGGCGTTTGCCATCTCCGTCTCCGTCACTGTCCGGTCAATATATGCCTGCCCCACTTTTTTAAGAAGAATGAATTTGATGATCCCGGCCTCCATCTTCTTATCATTTTTTGTGGCGGCAATCACATCCGCCCGGTTTAATCCTTCCACCCGGACCGGCATCTTAAAGTAGGCCATGGCTTCCTTATAATCCGCAACCTCTGCTTCAGAAACCAGCCCCCGTTCCAGACAGAGGTTCATGGCCGCCAGCGTTCCCAGCGCAACGCAGTGTCCGTGGAGAAGAGATAATCCCTTCAGCTTTTCAATCGCATGCCCCAGCGTATGACCAAAATTTAAAGTGGCCCGCTCATTCTGTTCTGTGGGGTCAATTTCCACCACTTCCCGCTTGATTTTATTGCTTCCCAGAATTAACATCCGGCAGGTATCCGGATCCCTTTCAGAAATTTGCTCCTTATGTTCCATGAGCCACTGGTAATATTCCCTGTCACGGATTAAGCCATGCTTCATGACTTCTCCCATTCCCGCGGAATACTGTTCCTCTGCGAGGGTTTTCAGAACACTGACGTTGGTATACACCAGTCTCGGCATATGAAAGGCGCCCACCATGTTTTTATATGCGTCAAAATCCACTCCCGTTTTCCCGCCAATGCTGGAATCCACCTGAGCCAAAAGGGTTGTGGGAATCTGGATAAAATCAATGCCCCGAAGGTATGTGGCGGCCGCAAACCCGCAGATATCTCCCACTACTCCGCCTCCTAAAGCAACCAGAAGATCTGTTCTGTCAAATTTGTTTTCTATGAGGAATTCATAAATTCCCTTCACCGTGTCCAGGTTTTTATTTTCTTCCCCGGCAGGGAACACATAAGTAAGCACTTTCTTTGCACAGCCGGACAAAAGTTTTAAAACCTCTCCCCCGTAAAGGGGCGCCACATTGGAATCCGTCACAATACACAGTTTTTTTGTCCGGGTTTCAAGACCTCTCATCTCCTCACAGAGTTCTTTAAAAGTTTCATTTATAACAATATCATAAATCGGCGCTCCGTCTTTTTGGACTGTCATTCGATTTTCATTTCGGATATCCATACTTCTCCTTTTTGCCTATTTGTATTTTAAAAGCGTCACCACGGTGCGCCCCTTTTTTGTCTGTCCGCCGGCGCTGGAAAACAAGAACTTACCGACTCCGCGAATGGAAAGGCTCTCTCCTTCCTTTACGGTTCTGGATGGAACAGCCGCCAGCTGGCCGTTTACAGACACCTTCTCTCCCTCAATGTATGCCGCTGCCTTCGTCCGTGAAAGGCGTCCGCACAGAGCCACAATGCTGTCCAGCCGTATGGAACTTACTGTGCCGCAGATTTCCTCAAATTCTGGCTTTAAACATTCATTCACATCTTGGCAGACAGACACGCGAACAGTTGTGTGACGGACAGAAGAAAGGGTTTCCGCCAGATACCGGCTCATTTTCTTCATCACAAACACATAGGCCTCCCCCTCCTTCAAAAAGATGTCTCCGATCATGGACCGTTCCACTCCCAGGCTCATGACAGCCCCCAAAAAATCCCTGTGGGACAGCTCTTCGGCAAACTTTTTGTTTACCGGCGCAATGTTCAGGCATTCAAACGGCGGATCCCGAAGCTCCTCTTCATAGGATGGAAGAAAACAGACAACCTTCCGCTCTGACAATGCCAGGCCGCCGGAAAGAACAAATCTTACCGGCGGCAGGCTGCCAGAAATACTCTGGAAAATTGTCTGCTCATTTAACGTTAAAAAGTCTGTATTTGCAGGCACGTCCCGGCAAAAACAAATATCCGCCAGTTCCTGAACCCTTTTTCTGAAAATCTGTTCCTCTTTTTCCATATCTGTCTCTTATAAATGGTAACAGGGGCTGTTGCAAAATAAGTTTTTCACGCAAGATATAGGCTTCTGCTCGAGAACAGAATACTATATGTTGATGAATTTTTTATTTTGCGACAGCCTCAATTCCTATAAATGAATGTTAAGTCCGGAAATATCCAGATTTCCACTGTTGAAAAGATCCTGGAAGTCACCGGACAGCTCAACGGACTGCGGTGTGGCAATAAAAATATAGTTGGAAATCTTCTGGAGGTTTCCATCCATAGAATATGTAGCTCCGGAAGTAAAATCAATGATTCTCTGAGCAGTCTCCGTATGGATTCCTTCCATATTAAGAACAACGGCCTTTCCGTCCAGAAGATAATCACAGATTTCTTTTGCATTATCCAGGGATGTGGGCTTAATCAGAGAAACCTCCATGTTCCGCCGCATGGGAACCACTTTATTTCCACTGGAGCCCCTGGGAAGAAACCGCGGTCTGACCGGCTCCGGAGCATCAAAATCATCAGCATACGTATCCGCCGATTTCTTAAACGCCGGCTTCTTTGCAGGCTTGTCCTCATCCTCGTAGTCGTCATCTAAAAAGTAATCGTCATCTTCATCGTCGTTTAAACGCATTGTATCCATCAGTTTACTCAGGAAACTCATATTGTCTATTCTCTCCCATCTATCTGGAACCAAAAATTCCAGTTCCGACTCTTATCATGGTAGCTCCTTCCTCGATGGCAATCTCATAATCTCCCGTCATACCCATGGAAAGCGCATCCATAGTACCATTATCAATGTTTTTACTTTTGATGTCAACATATAATTGAAATAATTTTTTAAAAAATTTTCGATTTTCTTCTACATTTTCTACATTTGGAGCAATAGTCATGAGACCTTTTACACGAATATGGGGGAATTTTCCAATGATTTCCAATGCCGGAATTACCTCCTCCAGAAAGAACCCATATTTGCTTTCTTCCCTGGCTGCATTGACCTCCAGTAAAATATCAGATATCAGGGCGCGTTTCCCTGCCTCCTTTTCAATTTTTTCAGCCAGATGAATGCTGTCCACCGAATGAATCAGCACAGCTTTGTCAATCACCTGTCCCACCTTATTCGTCTGAAGATGACCAATCATATGAATTCTCGCATCCTCCGGCATCTGTGGACGCTTTTCCAGTATTTCCTGCACCTTATTTTCTCCGAAGTCTCTGGCTCCCGCCTCATAAGCCTCTAAAAGCATGGAAACCGGCTTCGTCTTACCGACGGAAATCAGGGTCACATCCTCCGGATTTCTCCCAGCCCGCTCACAGGCCTCCGCCATTTTTTTTCTTACAACCGCTAAATTCTCTGCAATCTTCATATCTTCTCTCCTCCGGTTATTGATAGATAACGCTTCCGTTGGCAGTGACTGCGGAAGCATCCAGCACAATATGGTCATAGACGGAAAGACCGTAATCCGTTCCCCTCTTTACCGTATAGTATTCGTCATTGGATGTCAAAACCTCGATTTTTTTAAATACCGTATATCCCCGGTTAATGTTATATACCCCCTGAAGGGTGGCCATGGTCCCCACCTGATACCTGTCCTGTGAATTTTCCTTCACAATATAGTCTCCTGCTTTAAATTCACTGTTTTCTCCCGTTTTAATGTAATAATATTCATCATCTGAATTATAAATTTCACAGTTCACGAGGGTAACGCTGGGGCCGTTTGCCGTGTAGGTTTCTCTGTAAAAGCCGCGCGTGCCCGTCACAAGGAAATCCCTGGGAATCAGATAAAACTCCACATCCGTAACGGCGCTCCTGGGAATTTTAAGTCCCGTTACCTCCTCGGTGATGATCTCAAAATCCACAAAGCGTTCTGAGACAAACTGCTCCATATATTTCGTGAAATCCAGTTTACCATACCGTTTTCCGTCTGCGCCGGAAATTGTAGAGAATGCCCCGACTGCTTTAAGGCCCCTTCCGGCAAATTTCACTGTCAAAGCCGTTTTTCCATTATAAAGGGAAGCCTCCTCCTCATCCATCGGAAACACAATAGACCAGTCGCTGGAAGTAATCAGCTTATACGCCGGAGTTCCCTGCTCCACCAAATCTCCGGATTTTATAATGTTTTTCGTGTACGCCGTTTTGTCAAACATGGCTTCCGTCACCTGAGACGGGGCAATGGTTTCCATGGAATCCACAGTATAGGAAACAATCCCGGACTCGTCCGCCCGTACCTGATCAAAATTTACACCCATTTCGGCAATGACGCTGTCCAGATTCTTTAAAGCGTCCACATTAACATACTCCAGTACCTGGGAATCCAGGGTATATTTGGTGTCGTATACGGATTTAAAATCTTCTTCCATAAAGGTCTGGCTGAAGGAGGAAAGCTGCTTTTTCAGCGAAGACAGATTATCTTTTGAGAGGGAAGCCGTTTCACCTGCATTTTCCGCAAGGAGCCTGGATAAAACTCCTGTCTCATCAATGGAATAAATCCTGGTGCCCACGGCGGCCCTTTTGCCTTCCCTTAAATAAAAATTGATGTTCCCCGAATGCTCGGTGTATTTGGTGGTTTCCGTGCGGAAAATCAATCCGGTATGCCGTCTGTCATTTACGATGCTGCCCTCCACCACTTCATAGAATTCAATTTTCTCCCGTCTCAGATAAGTATATACATAAAAGGACATGTACGCAAAAATCAATGCGAAGATAATCATTCCGACATTGATGTTAAGAGGCCTGCGATACCGTATCACCTTCTTGTTTTTCTTTTTGGCCATGAAACCTCCTCCAAAAAATATCTTCGTTTCTTTCACTCTCTGAGGTGTTTTAGGGCGTGTTTGAAAATTACTTTCCGTCAGATGTGCGTCACAGTTTGTAGGAAACTGGAGCCGAATGAGGGAGGCGTAGAGGGCGGCGTTGACCGAATGAGGGCCAAATTTCCCGCATAGCGGGGCGTACAGATGATGGGAATGAATTTTCAGACACACTCTAGTACTACAGCGTACATTTAATATCATACT
>CAJUDN010000011.1:9527-54448 GCA_910585355.1 uncultured Lachnospiraceae bacterium | reverse complement strand
GGTCAGACGTGTGCTCTTCCGATCTGTATGCGGAGACATCGAACCGCTGGGAATTGGAATGCATTACGGCGGCGGCTGCGCCGGTTTCATCGGCGTCCGGGACGACCCCCGCTATATAAAGGAAATCCCAACCTACCTTTACGGAATCGCTCAGACGCAAAACGAGGGGGAATTCGGCTGGGGACGCGCTTTGAACGAGCGGTGCTCCCATGGAAGCCGCGAACTGGCCAATGAGTACTTCGGAACCGCTTCCGGCCTGTGGGCCATTGCGGCCGGTGTTTATCTTGCCTTAATGGGACCCGACGGAATGAGGGAGCTGGGCGAACAAATTATGCGAAGGACCAGCTATGCAGTCAAAAAGCTGTCCGAAATTCCTCAGATTTCCGTAGACCCTCTGGGCGGTACGAAATTTCAGGAATTCATCATTAATTTTGACCCCTGCGGCAAAACTGTTCAGGAAATAAACAAGTTTCTTTTGAAACATAAAATTTTCGGCGGCAAAGACCTTTCCGGAGATTTTCCAAAGCTGGGGCAAAGCGCGCTCTACTGCATCAGCGAAATTACTACTGTGAAAGAAATTGACCGCTTGTGTGATATCCTCAGACAAGCCACAAAGGAGGAGTCCCGATGAACCGAGCAAATTTTCACGAAGCACGATGGGATGAACCTATCATCATGGAACTGGGAAGCGAGGGGGAGCGAGGGGTACTTATTCCGGAAATGGAACCGGAGGTACTGGCGGCCACTGCCGGCGCATGTGAGCTCATACCTTCGGGACTCCTGCGGAAAAAACCGCCAAAGCTTCCCGAAATGTCCCAGCCTCAGGTTCTCCGGCATTATCTAAGGCTGTCTCAGGAGACCATCGGAGCCGCTTTCGATATTGATATAGGCCTTGGAACCTGCACCATGAAATACAATCCAGTTATCCATGAAGCTTTTGCAAAAAGCCCGAAAATTAAGGAGCTGCATCCCTGCCAGCCCGAAGAAAGCGTTCAGGGGATTTTGGAGATTTTATACAACACCCAGGAATACCTGAAGGAAATTTCCGGAATGGACGCATTTTGCCTGCTTTCGGGAGGAGGCAGCCAGGCAATTTTTTCCAACGTTCTCGTCCTGAGAGCTTATCATGAAACATATCATAAGGGCGAGCAGAGAGATGAAATTATCACTACTATGCTCTCTCATCCCGGAAATCCCGGCGCGGCGGCCACTGCCGGATACAAGGTCATCACTTTGATGCCTGATAAATCGGGATACCCTGATATGCAGGCATTAAAAGCCGCTCTTTCTTCGCGCACGGCAGGTTTAATGATTACAAACCCGGAAGATACAGGGCTTTACAATCCCCACATCCGGGAGATTGTAGACGCCGTTCATTCCGTCGGCGGCCTCTGCATTTACGACCAGGCAAACTTAAACGGACTTTTTGGCATCACCAGAGCAAGGGATGCAGGCTTTGATATGTGCCACTACAACCTTCATAAATCCTTTTCTGCTCCCCACGGAAGCCAGGGACCGGCCTGCGGCGCACAGGGCGTCACAGCCGAGTTGGAACCGTTTCTCCCCAATCCGGCGATTCGCTTTGATGGAAATAAATACTATTTTGATTATAACCGTGAAAAAAGCATCGGAAAAATCCGTAAATTCTACGGCAATCCATCCGTAGTCCTTAAGGCTTACGCCTATATCCGGACTCTGGGCGGAGAGGGCTTAAAAGAGGCGGCGGAGCTTTCTATTTTAAATAACAACTATCTGCTTGCCCGCCTTTCGGAGGTAAAGGGTCTCACCCTTCCCCTTGCGGAAGGCGTAAGGCGCATCGAGCAGTCCCGATTAAGCTGGAAACCTCTTACGGAAGAAACGGGGGTTACTACGGACGATATTGACCGCCGGGTTGTAGACTATGGCCTCCAAAGCTATTTTTCCAGTCATCACCCAAGAGTTATTCCGGAGCCTTTCACACCGGAACCCTGCGAAACCTACTCAAAAGCGGATATCGATGAATTTTCCGATATTTTCAAAGCCATTTCAGAGGAAGCCTACCTCACGCCGGACCTTGTAAAATCAGCTCCCCATAAAGCGGCTCTGGCCACACAGATTAAAGAAGAATATCTCCATGACATTCATCTTCTGGCCACCACCTGGAGGGCGTATAAACGACACGAAGGCAGGCAGTGAAAGAAAAAAACTGGGGCTATCGCAAAAATCAGTAATTCTACAATATATATTCAATATCTGAAAGTATTGAAACGATATATCGCAGGAATCTGCTGTTTTGCGACAGTCCCAGGTTATTTTTATGCTTTCACTCTTCTGCCAAAAATTACAGTACGGTATCTGGAAAGGGCCGACAGCAATAGCTGGCCCACAACACCAATTGCCAGAACCTCGCCGATTCCAACCGTAATCATGGCAAACCATATCATATCCTCTGAACCATAGGCGTAACGCAGCACCCAGGGAATAATCACAGTATTGGATAAAATCGGAGGAAGGGAAACCATAAAACGGTTCCTTCTCAACATCCGGGAGCCAACCGCTCCAATGAGAGTTGCAAGACTCCCAAAAATCACATCCAGCATTGCTGCCCCACCAAGGAAGTTGGACAGAAGGCACCCGATAAAGAGACCGGGGACCGCCGCCGGGGTGAAGAAGGGAAGTATGCAGAGCGCTTCCGAAATTCTGAACTGAACAGGGCCAAAGCTGATCGGAAGAAAGAGCATCGTTAATACGATGTAAATTCCCGCAATCGCGGCTCCAAACACAATCTGGTACAATGGGCTGTTCGACTGCTTGCTGTCTTTCATATTCTGTTATCTCCTTTAGTTTTGTTTTAGGTGAGGAAGGTCTCGAACTCACCGGTCTGTTTATGCACCCCCCCCATACTATGGAGCGTTTGCGGCCTTGGTACAGAGGGTACTATATCATACTTCCCTATAAAAAGCAACGCGGATCTCTCAGGACAGCCTCCGCCGCAAATTTTTTGTTACAGTTCACGGAGCGTAGAAAAACGTCTTCTCTGGTTCTGCTTCACAAAGCGATACCAGAGCGCAGCGGTGATTATCGCAGCTCCAATGCTGTCAATCATCACATCCTGTATCATCCCGGCCCTTCCCGGAACGAAAATTTGATGGAACTCATCGGTACACGCATAAAAAACCGTCGCCATAAGGGCTGTTCTTAACCATTTTTTTCCGGAAAATCCCCACTGCCGCAAGCCAAAAAGAACGGATACATGGAGTACAGAAAACTCTGTAATATGGGCGCATTTACGCACTGGCGTGCTTAGGAGCTCACAGAGCTCATAAAGACGTTCCGGCGCCGCCTGCATCAGATTAAGTTTCATGGCGACCGCGAGAAGCAGTCTGGTAACTCCACTGCTGACCTCTGTGGATACGTCCGCAGGCTGGGCGGAAAAAAAGAAGATTGCGGCTGCAATACAAAGGGCCGGCAGCCAGGCCAGATATTTTTTCATGACAGAACAGCCTCCATAACAAATACTCTAAAGGGAAATCTCTCCTCTGGCCCGCGCCCTGCGGTCCATAACCGAATGAATCACCGGAACCATAAAAATAGCCACAATTCCTCCGGCAAATCCATTATTATAGAGGTTCATTCCCCCATAAACGATTCCCACGTTCAGGGCTACAGATGAATGGAGAAATCCGGCCAGAATTCCCATTAGTACGCCGAATTCTCCCGCGATTGGCGCCAAAGTGGTGGAAAACAAAAGCGCCAGCATGGGGGACGGTTCCGTAATGCTCCACCGCTTTGTGAAGCTTGCAAGCAGAACCCCGAACATGATAGGGGCGATATTCCGCAGATGCTTTCCGGTAGCGCTGAAGCCCACAATGGTAAAAATACCCCCAATCGTCGGCCCATTCAGATCTCCGCCGACACAGACCACAAACAGCATGGCAAAAAGTCCGTTTACTGCCATATTAAAGGATGTGGCGGCTCCGCCTTCCTCTTTCAGATAATCCGTTCCGGCGATTCCCGTACTTTTTAAAATTGCACGATAAGAACTGACAACCTCCCGTCCTCCCAGGACAATGGAGCCTATGGCCGTAAGCAGAAAAAAGCTGCCCAATACCAGGAGAAAAAGTCCGTTATTCCCTGAGGACCAAATTAGTCTGGATTCTGTGGTCACTCCAAAGGATTTTAAAAGCGATACCGTCACTGTTGCAATAATTCCTGCTGAAAAGCCCACGTTATAAAGAGAATATCCTTTATGGGCATAGTGAACGTGTGTAGAAAGCGGCGGCAGGACAAAGCCGATGGCAATTCCCACCAGCAGACTGATGAAAAGCCTGAGACCATATGGCAGATGAGAAATATACATGATCTGCGTAATGATCGGGGACAGGCTGGTACCATAAAGTCCAATGTAAATATACTTTGAAAGAGGCATCTTGTGATATCTCGAATACAGATAAACGCCAAACAGAATGGTCCAAATGTTTAAAAGATTTTTTCCGAACAGAGAAAATCCAAACATCAGACAGCAGGAAGTAATGGTATGTCCATCCATCTCCATTCCCAGAGAATAAATAATGGCAATACAAAAAAGTGTCAAAAGACCTGCGTTAATCAGCGCCGTTCCCACTCCCCCGATGATAAAATAATCTGTAATTAAGAAGTCTGGTTCCCGGATAATGGCCCACAGCCCCGGTATGATCTCAGGAAGCGGCTGCAACATTACACCAATTATAATGAAGTATGCGGGCATCAGCGCCAGAAGGCGGAATTTCTGTTTTCTTGTAAATACTTTTTTTCCATCCATCAATGTCTCCTTTATCTGTGAACTGTTACAATTTTACCAACCGGACAGCATAGCCAGCCGGACAAACGTAAACACAGTCTCCTCCTGCCAGGAGATCTCCTCCCCCAGCTGCACCAGCTCTCTATCGTTGGCAAACACCCGGAAAATCCCGTCTTCAAAACATTGCAGGGCATTCTTCACCGCCTGGTCTTCCTCTGCGTCCTCACCGCCCCGCACTCCAAAAGATACTTTCCCGGCGGAGGCCTTTTGGGTAATCTCCTCTTTTGTAAGGTATGGAAGAATCTGTCCCGTATCTCTTCTCTCATTATATTCCTTTACGCCGAGCTTCACAAGTTCTGTAATCAGCTCCACTACAGTCCCCGGCCTCTCCTTTAAGGTGAACTCCACCGGCTCCACGATCCCCCGGCCCTTTTTTCCGGGTTTTTGCATTTTTACACGAATGATATACAAAATCGCCCCTCCTTTATATTGACCTCATCAAATAAAAAAACTCCCGCATCTTCTGTTATCTCTCATATTATATCTAAAACTATGAAAGATAACAAGAAAATGAAGAAGATATTTATGAGTGAGATTAAAAAAAACTAAAAGCTAAACTGCATAAACTCGTCAATGAACCTCAATGTATAATCCACAACAGCCTCGCAGACAGCCCTTCCTGTTTCAGCCGTCGCGTCTTTCGGACTCTTTGTGTAATCCACATCGGAAGAATGACCATATTCAATCAGATCGCCGCTGGAGCTGGCATCCTTTGTACGGATATTCAGGTAAACACTGGCGCTTTCAAACTCGCCCCGGTGCAGATCCAAAATTTTGATGTTTCCATACTGCTTATTCTCCGGAATATGCGCCCGCTCCAGTCTTACAGTATCGGGAGCAATGTGCAGCATCACAGAGGTTTCAATGATATCGCCGTGTCCGATTAAGCCCCATTCTTTATTGAGGGCTCCTGCCACTTCAAACCACTGAATATTGGCGACCGGAATATTTTTATGGCGGAAATACTGCCCCACATCATACAGCGCATTGTTATTGCCGCCATGACCGTTAATAAATAAAATGTGG
Source organism: uncultured Lachnospiraceae bacterium (assembly GCA_910585355.1). GTDB lineage: Bacteria > Bacillota > Clostridia > Lachnospirales > Lachnospiraceae > CANRXD01. The sequence continues at coordinate 48,603 of CAJUDN010000011.1, read as the reverse complement.
GTAATTCCGTAATTTACCAGCTGCTCACAGATTTCCTTCACATAAGTGCAAAGCGTGGTTTGGGACACTGCCAGAGTACCGGGAAAATCATTGTGATACAGAGCATGTCCAAAGGGAACCACGGGAGTTACCACTGCCCTGCTGCACTTTTCTCCCACCTGCTTTGCCAGATATTCCGCAACCATCCAGTCTGTGCCAACAGGAAGGGCCGGGCCATGCTGTTCCGTACTTCCCACTGGAATGATCGCCAATTTTCTTTCTTCCATGGCTTTTTTGTTTTCTTCCCAAGTGTTTTCACAAATGAAACTGCTCATTCTCATCTCTCCATTCTTTTCATTAAATTTTGCTTTGTAATGGTGCCAGGACGCTTTGCGCCAGAGCGTGTTTAACGCCGTCCGAAGCGAAGCAATCTGGTATCACATGGGGCACAATACCTTTCGGTCCCGGCATCCTGCAATACAAAGATCATCATGTATCTGATTAATTAATTCTTCATAATGATCCGGTTTTGCAATGATTGCCATACAGCGTTCATCTATCTTGAAGATTTCCTCTGCCAGCGGCCAACGGCCTTCCACTTCCCCTGACAGTTCAACGCCTTTGGGAAAAATGGCAAAAATCACATCCCGAATTTCCGTTCCCTCCGGCGGCTTTATGGCATTTCCCCCTTCAGTATTCCAAATACCATGCCAGAACCCGCCATACTCCGCAGATATGTCCGCCTGGCTCAGATATGGAAACCACAGGGATTTCTCTGAGATTTCACACCGGAAATATCCCCGGCTTCTAAGGGCTGTCACACCAATACTGCTGCTTTCATAAGTTCCAATTCTTGTGCCTGGTTCATCTGTAAAGGTTGAGCGAACGCTTAAAACATTCCGGCCCCCCATCTGGGAATAGGCTACTGCCTTGGGGTGAATCACTTTAGCGCCGCACTTGGCCATTCTCAGACATTGCTCATAATCCATATCCGATATTGGATATGATTGTTTGACAGTTCTGGGGTCAGCAGTGAAAATACCATCTACATCCGTGTAGATCCGCACCTCCTCCGCGGACAAATAGTATCCTATCGCACAGGCAGTCGTATCGCCGCCGCCGCGGCCGATAGAGGTAAATGCTCCCTGCTCCGTTGCTCCCTGACCTCCGGCAACCAGCACCACATAGCCGCTTTTCAGCCACTTCAGAACAGCATCCCGGCGGATATCCAAAATATCCGCGTTTGAATATCTGGCATTCGTTATGATTCCCGCCTGCTCTCCATTCAGGAACACGCACTTTACCTTTTCAGCCTGAAGTTCATTGGCCACAAGGGCGCCGGAAATCATTTCCCCACAGGCATAAATTGCGTCCTGCTCCCTGCTGCACGGAAGCGTTTTTCCTTCAGAGAACAATTCCAGCAGAGTATCTGTTGCGTAGGGCTCTCCCTTTCTCCCCATAGCGGAAATCACGGCCACAACCGACCATCCTTCTCTTTGGGCCATCTGGATTTTTTTACATACAAGCTCTCTGGCTTCTCTGGTAGCAACGGAGGTCCCGCCAAACTTCTGTACGAGCAGTTTCATTTGTCCACCTCCAAGCCTAGGCCCGCTCTTTTGCAATGATGAGCTCTGCAATCTGAACCGCATTGGTTGCTGCTCCCTTCCTGATCTGATCACCGCAGCACCAGAGGTCAAGAGCATTCTCCTCTGTCATATCCTGGCGGATGCGCCCTACGAAAACCAAATCCTGGTTAGATGTATCAAGGGGCATTGGATATATGTTTTTATCCGGCTCATCCACCAGTTTCGTACCCGCCGCGGCTGAAATCAGTTCCCTCGCCTCCTCAACGGATACCTTCTCATTAAATTCCAGATAAATAGACTCCGAATGACTCCTTAATACGGGAACCCGTACACAGGTACAGGTAATATCCAAATCAGGTTCGTGGAAAATTTTCCGCCCCTCATTTAGCATTTTCAGTTCTTCTTTGGTATACCCATTATCCTGGAACGCATCAATATGCGGAATCAAATTAAAGGCGATCTGATGTTGGAATACCTTATTTTCTGAAATAGGTCTGCCGCTGGCATAGTCAGCCGCCTGTTCCTCCAGCTCTTTTAATCCATTGATTCCGGCTCCGGAAACGGCCTGGTAGGTGGAAACAATCATGCGCTTGATTGGATGCGCCTGGTGGAGAGCATGAACGGCTACCAGAGCAATAATGGTAGAACAGTTTGGGTTGGCTATAATTCCTTTGTGCCGGGAAATATCCTGCGGGTTCACTTCAGGCACGATCAGGGGAACCTCCGGATCCATACGATATGCAGAACTATTATCAATTACCACCACGCCCTTGGCCGCTGCCACCGGAGAAAACCGCCGGCTCACGGTATCAGACACAGCCACCAGCAAAATGTCAAGACCATCAAAAGAATCATCCGTGGCTTCCTCCACTGTCAGTTCTTTTCCGCGAAAGATTACTTTCTTTCCGGCCTCTGATCTGTCAGCCAGGAGACGCATACTTGTACATGGCACGTTTCGTTCTTCAAGAACTTTACACATTTCTGTTCCCACCACACCGGTGGCGCCCAGGATTCCTACTGCAATTTCATGCTGTTTCATGATTTACTCCTTTCCAATAGTTTCCTTTGTTTGCATTTGCATTATGTTGATTGTTGACAATTTGAAGATGCGTAACCTTGTGTTGCTTTCCTGCTCTTTATTATAAATTGTATTTTGTAGATTGTCAACAATTTATTAAAAAAGAATATTATGTTTTATTGCACAATAAGGCCTCCGTCTTTATATAATGAGCATAAATCGCTTTTTGAGCCAGATCTGCATCCCCTGATTTTAATGCCTCGAAAACCTGTTTATGCCTGAGATACTGCTTTTGCAGAACAAAATTTTTCCGACTGTCTGTCATAAACAGAGCAATACTTACAGGGGTCAGACTGTTCCATAACGCATACAACCGTTCCAGGCCGCATGCTTTTACAATCATGCTGTGAAACGCCTGATCCTGTTCCACAAACTCTGTCAGCCCGTCGTCTTTTGCTGTATCCTGCATCTGATTCAGAATTTTTTCCATCTGTTCCTGCAGACTGTCTGGGATTTTTCCTTCGCAATACATAACAGAAGCAGCCTCCAGGGCAGAGCGGATAAAAAAGATTTCAGCCGCATCCTCCTTCTGAAATTCACGCACCACGCAGCCGCGGTTCCTCCGGTACTCTAAAAGTCCCTCCTGCTCCAGCTGGCGCAGAGATTCACGTACCGGACCACGGCTGATTTCCAGCTCATCCGCAATTTCCTGTTCCAGAATACGCTCTCCTGGTTTAATTTTTGACTGCAAAATCTGATCCCGGATATATGTTGAAACCTGTTCCCGTATTGTTTTATAATTAATCATGGATATCTCTTTCTTCTATATTTTTATCTTTACTCTACTAAATCATGATGAATTTGTCAATTCCTCCGTGAACTGTAACGTTATGTAACAGTTCAGCTTTGCATCTTCCTGCCCATGTATCGCGGACAAGAAGCACGCGGCGTCCGCCTTATGAAGACTCCGGATAAAAAACACTTATGAAAACAAGTTTTCAGCGTGTTTTTTCCCAAAAATCTTCGCAAGGCTGAACTGTTACAACATTATTTTTTGACAGCTCTGTTTTTATGGACTATTTTACACATTTCAGTTATAATAAAAGCAATATGAAAGACCTGTTTCTGAAAGGAGAGTAAATCTATGGAACAAGCAAATAAGCTGTTGGAAATGGTGGCAAAACAGGAACAACTGATGAATGAAACCGCGGACTATATCTGGAAACACCCGGAAACTGGCTACAGGGAGTGGAAGACCTCCGCATACCTGGAGGAGAAGTTTGAGTCTTTGGGCTACGCCCTGATCAAAGCAGGCAATATCCCTGGTTTCTATGCCGACCTGGATACCGGAAAACCCGGCCCCAAAATCGCGATTTTAGGCGAATTGGATTCTCTGATCGTTGGAAACCATCCCGATGCAGATCCGGAAACCTCCGCGGTCCACGCCTGCGGCCATCATGCACAGTCCGCTATCCTTCTGGGAGTTGCCGCCGCCTTAAAAGAACCCGGCGCACTTGACGGTCTTTGCGGTTCCATCCGCCTTATGTCCGTTCCGGCCGAAGAACTGATTGAACTGGGCTATCGTGAAACTCTCAGACAGAAAGGCATTATCAAGTATTTCGGCGGTAAAGTAGAGTTCATTCACAGAGGATATTTTGACGGCGTAGATATGGCCATGATGATTCATTCCGGCTGCCTTCCCGAAGGAAAGGCTTTATCCATCGGTGCAGGCTGCAATGGCTGCGTCACAAAAAACATCACCTTTAAGGGTGTTGCCTCCCATGCCGGCGGTTCTCCGGAGCGGGGGAAAAATGCGCTGTATGCTGCAACATGCGGCTTAAACGCAGTCAATGCCCTTCGCGAAACCTTTGTGGACAGCGACCATATCCGTTTCCATCCCATCATTACCGAGGCAGGAGTTGCCGTAAACGCGATTCCTGAAACCGCAAAAATAGAATCTTACGTCCGCGGCGCTTCCTTTGACAGCATCTATAAATATAATAAAAAAGTAAACCAGGCCCTGGCCGGAGCCGCCGCTTCCATGGGCTGTAATGTGGAAATTGACGATCATCCAGGGTATTTCCCCTTAAATAACGATGAAAATCTGGCACAGGTCATGACAGAAGCCATGGAAACCATTGCGGGAAAGGATACTGTCATTCGCGGCCCCTGGGGCACCGGCTGTACCGATATGGGTGACGTTTCCGCCATTATGCCGGCAATCCATCCCCACACCAGCGGCTCTATCGGAACCGGACACGGAAAAGACTACTATGTGGCTGATAAAGTTCTCGGCTGTCTCCATCCGGCGCAGTGTCTGGTCCTCACGGCAGCAAAACTTCTGACCGACGACGCCGTACGGGCAAAAAAAGTAATCGCCGAGGCAAAACCATACTTCAAATCAAAGGAAGAATACCTGGCCGCTATCGACAGCCTGAATCTGAACCGGGAGGCTGTTACATATCATGAGGATGGCACCATCGTCTTATCCTTTAGTAAATAAACTCTCCCGCAGCATTCTCCAAATGCCCGTGCGGACACGCTATAGAGCGTGTTTGAAAATTGCTTTCCGTTAGATGTGCGTCACAGTTTGTGGGAAATTGAGTCCGAATGAGGGAGGTATCGTGGGCTATATTGACCGAATGAGGGCCGAATTTAAGAACAGGCCGGCGAAATCAAACGCCGGCCCGTCTTTATGCCCTTATTCTTCTGGTCCTTCATCATACATTTCTGTGCTCAGATATCGCTCCCCGCTGTCAGGCAGAAGTACCACAACGTTCTTTCCCGCCATTTCCTCACGTCTTGCAACATAATTTGCCGCCTGAAGAGCGGCTCCTCCGGAAATCCCAACCAGGTAGCCTTCCGCCGCGGTCAGATCATAACAGGTCAGGTATGCTTCATACTTATCAATGTCCATGACTTCATCAATAATGCTCATATCCAGAATACTGGGAACGAATCCGGCCCCGATTCCCTGGAGCATATGGGGGCCCGGCTTTCCTCCGTTTAAAACAGCGCTGTCTTTAGGCTCCACACCAACAATTTTAATGTTGGGATTCTTTTCCTTTAAATAGCGTCCTACCCCGGTGATCGTGCCGCCGGTGCCAATGCCGCAGACAAATACATCAATTTTTCCGTCCATGTCTTCCCAGATCTCCGGACCAGTGGTCTCATAATGCGCCTGGGGACCGCTGGGGTTGTTGAACTGATCCGGCATCCACGCATCCGGATCCTCTTTCAGAATCTCCTTTGCCCTTTCGATAGCTCCGGCCATGCCTTTTTCTGCTGAGGTAAGCTCAACCACAGCGCCGCGGGCATCCAGTAGCTTCTTTCTCTCTTCACTCACATCCTCAGGCATAACCACAATCACCCGATATTCTCTTGCACGGGCGACGGAAACCAGGCCGATACCGGTATTGCCGCTGGTGGGCTCCACAATCACATTTTTCCCACGGGTAATCAGGCCCGCCTTTTCTGCATCATCCAGAAGTTTCACTGCCAGTCTGTCCTTAGAGCTTCCGCCGGGATTAAACATCTCCATTTTTGCATAGACTTTGGCAGCTGTCTGATGCTGTTCACACATTCTCGGCAGCGCTACCATCGGGGTATGACCGATCAGTTCCTCCAGACTCCCATAAATCTTTCCCATAAGCTACGCTCTCCTTTCAAAATACGCACGTAATTCATCTACTATGTCACCGAAAGTTTTTCCGGTTTCCTCTACAGTTACATCTGCATAACGCTCATAATATGGAACGCGTTCCGCATACAGATCTCTCAGGGTCATGCCGTCCTTTAAGACCACACCCCGGTCCTTTAAATTTCCCAGACGCGTTTCCAGGTCTTCATATTCAATTTTTAAATACACGACGGTTCCGATTTTCTGTAAATGTTCCATGGCTCTTAAACCATAAATTACACTACCTCCAGGAGCTATTACGGACTTTGTCACTTGCAGCCCGGCATTGGCGTCCTCCTCGACGGCCATAAATCCATCCAGCCCCCGTTCCTCAATGATTTCCTTCAAGAGTTTTCCCTGCTGCTCCTGTATCACCAGGTCCACATCCACAAAGGCATATCCCAGCCGTTTGGCTAACAGAACCCCCACAGTACTTTTTCCGGAAGCCGGCATGCCTATTAATACTATATTACTTTTTTCTCCCATTTAGCGCCGCCCCTCTTTTTTATTTGTAATGATTCATATTCCTTCTGAGCGAATTGTTTCTTTTATTTTTCTTTTTCACACTGTATCCAAAGGTCCCCAGACACTTCCCCAGACCGTAATATCTCCCATGAGAATAGGCAAGGGGCTTTGCATCTGATAAATGAAAGGTGTCCTTTTCATCCATATATGCCTCATCCACATGAACGGCCACCACCTCCGCTAAAAACATATGATGGCTCCCCAATTCGTCCACTCGTTTGACTCTGCACTCCAGGTTCACCGGGCATTCCTTAATAAGCGGCGCCAAAACCTGACTGGCCGTTTCCCGGGTAAGGCCCACGGCTTTCCATTTATCGGTATCACGACCGGATTTCACTCCGCAGTAGTCTGTGGCATAAGCTAATTTTTCTGTTGTGAGGTTTACAACAAACTCCCCTGTCTCCCGTATCATATGGTACGAATATCGCTCCGGACGCACACTGATGGATAGCATCGGCGGATTGGTGCAGACTGTCCCGGTCCACGCCACTGTAATAATATTGGAATTCCCCTCTTTATCCGACACCGACACCATCACTGCAGGAACCGGGTACAGCATATTTCCAGGTTTAAACTGCCGTTTCGCCATCATACCCTCCCTACTGCTGAAGCGCCATCATAATCTGAGGAGCAAGCTGTTTTTTTCTGGAAACCACACCGGGGAGATGGACAAACCCATCCAGCTTTTCTTCGCTCCCGTCGTCTTCGTCAGAGGTGTGGAAAGCGCTGGCCACAAGCTGCTCAGCGCCCTGGCCCACGCAGACCAGATCGGTGGATTCCGTAAGAATATTGGTCAGCATAAAGAACATCATGTCAATATGATGCTGTTCTCTGGCCTTTTCCGAATACAGCAGCATCCTTTCTTTTAAGGCCTCCAGTTCCTCGGAGTCTAAAGACGTAATCTGCCCGATCCCGAACACAGACTTTCCAACGGAAAACCGCTTGAAATCCTGGTAGAAGATGTCTTCATCTGATTTTCCCTTTAAATTACTTCCGGCCGCGAACATCTTCTTTGCATATGCCTCCGCATTGATCCCCGCAATATCGGCCAGCATCAAAGCCACAGTCTTGTCCATCCGTGTACAGGTAGGAGAACGAAACAGCAGAGTATCAGAAATAATTGCGCTGCAGAGGAGGCCCGCAGTCTTTTTATCAATTTTCACACCGTTTTCCTGATACATCTGGCAGATAATGGTCGCTGTGCAGCCCAAAGGCTGATTTCTGAAAAATACCGGCGACATGGTTTCTACAGTTCTTAAACGATGATGATCAATGATCTCGCGGATATCGGCGCTTTCCACGCCTTCCACCGCCTGATTTTTCTCGTTGTGATCCACAAGGATGATCTGTTTTCCTTTGGCCCCCAGTAAATTTCGACGGGAAATCATACCCAGATATTTTCCATCGCTGTTTAAAATCGGAAAATCCCGGTGGCGCTTACTGGCCATGATTTCGCGGATTTCATCCAGATAATCTTCATCAGAAAAAGCCACAATATGATCCGTGGTCATAAAATAACTCACCGGCATGGACTGGTTAATCAGGCGGGCCGTTGTATAGGTATCATACGGAGTTGTAATTACCGTGCAGCCGCGCTCCTGCGCCAGCTTGCGGATGGTAAGAGAAACGCCCGCACCCTCACAGACAATGATGCAGCCCGCTTCCATTTCGATGGCACAGAGCTGGGACTCGTAACGGTTTCCTAAAATCACAAGATCATGCTTTTCAATATAATTTTCCATCAGATCCGGATTGGCGGCAGCGATAAGGACTTTTCCTCTGTCAAAATAACATTCCGAATCCCCTACAACAATGCTTCCCTCCAGCGTATCCAAGATATTTGCATACTTGGTGTGCGCTTTGGAGATAATACTGCTGTCATACAAATCCATGTAGGATTTCGTGATGTCACCAATGGTAATAACCCCTTCTAAAATACCGCCGTCAGCGACAACTGGAAGCGTAACCACGTTGTTTTCCTGCATAAGGCTCCATGCATTTTTCAGAGAAATGCCGCGGTCAACGCCCTTTGTCTTTCTGATTTCTATGTCCTTTACCTGCGTTTTTACATTTTCTACCAGCCGCGGAGTTTCCACTTTAAAATGCTTCAATACAAACTGAGTTTCCGGGTTCACATTTCCTGCCCTGCAAGGTTCGTATTCTTCCCCGTTTAAAAGCTGCTTCAGGTTTGCATAGCAGATAGCGGAACAGATAGAATCTGTGTCGGGATTTCGATGTCCTAAAACTAAGATTTTCTGTTTTTCCTGATTTGGCATGTGTCGGTTCCTTTCTGTTATGTATGGTTGATTATGAGTAACGGATGCTGAACCATTACGATTATGAACCACTTTCAGGAGATATTCATATCCGGCTTTTGCTATTACGATTATAACATACTCCTCTCTGAATGGCTCTTACTTTTTTTCGACATCTGAGTCACTATGTTTCATAAGTTACTGTTCACAGGGGACATCTTCTTGTCTGGCTCTCCCTGCTCTGTAAATTGTAACTTTCATAATCTGTTTACACTGTGTTCACATTTTATTCATATACGCTTTTTATACTAAATGCATAGAAGCAAATGAGTTTTACCTCTCAAATTAGACAAATTGCACATAGATTTTTCATAATTGCCCCGGTTATCGCGGCCGGGGTCTCCTCATTTTAAAGCAATATTTAAACACGCCCCAGCGGAAAAGCCGCCGCAAAGATGAGGGCATGGAAACTTCCAAAAGTACTTAAGTTTTACGATGGGCGGAAAGAGCTGTATACGGACCGATATTCTTATCGGCCCGCGTACAGCTCTCCTTTTTCATTTATTCTAAAATCAGCTTCGCCGCACCATAAATCCCCGCATCATTTCCCAGGGTGGCCAATAATACTTTAGCCTTTCCGACCGCCATCGGAGACATCTCGTCATGATACTTCTGGATTTTCTCAATTAAAAATTCACCTGCTTTTGAAACGCCGCCGCCGATTAAGTAAACCTGCGGATCCAGTACCATGGTAATACTGGCCAGCGCCCAGCCCAGGTAACGGCAGGAAGTCTCCACAGACTCTGCCGCCAGCTGATCTCCCTTTTTCGCCTCATCCAGCACATTTTTAGCTGTGATATTCCTTATGGACCTTAAGGATGAAGGCCGCTTATCCGCTGCCAGAAGCCGGGCGGCCACCCTGACAATTCCTGTAGCAGAGGCTACCTGCTCCAGGCATCCGTAACCGCCGCAGTTGCACTGTTCTGTCTCTCCCTCTACCACATGCATGTGGCCGATCTCTCCTCCGGTTCCCTGCATGCCTGACCAAATCTTTCCATTTAAGATAATACCGCCGCCGACCCCGGTCCCCAGAGTCACCATGACCATGTCCTTGTATCCTCTGCCGCCGCCCTGCCATATTTCACCAAGGGCCGCCACATTAGCATCGTTGGAGCTCTTTACCGGCATCCCGTCTAAAAGGCGGCTTAATTCCTCCTGGGCATTCATGTCTCTCCAGCCCAGATTCACACAGAACGTAACATATCCGTTGTCCAGAACAGGCCCCGGAAGTCCCATGCCTGCTCCGGCAAAATCGGAGAGGGACATACTCCACCCGGCTGTCTTTTCTTTGATGGAAGCTGCAATATCCCCGAGGATATATTTCCCATTCTCTTCCTTCTTTGTGGGAATTTCCCACTTTTCCAAAAGAGTCCCATCCGCCTGGAACACACCGATTTTTACTGTGGTCCCTCCAATGTCGATTCCTATACACTTTTGGCTCATATCTGCCTCCCAAAGACCCACTAGTGTACTGACACATTTACATTTCGCCAAATGACTTGCCTGAATTTCCATCTGCTGCGTTGTTGTCGGTCAACGATGCCACCGCATCGCCTCCCTCCGCCGCCTTGCAGACTGAAAATTCATTCTGCGTCATTTGACTGAAAGTAAGTGTGTCAGTACACTAGCCTTGTTCCATTTTTACAGTGCTTTCACGGTATTTACCACATTTTCCACAGTAAATCCGAATTTTTTAAACAATTTTCCGGCCGGGCCGCTGGCGCCAAACCCCTTCATCGTAACGTATGCGCCGTCCAGGCCCACATACTTACCCCAGCCAAAATCAGAAAGGGCTTCCACAACCACTCTCTTACGGACAGCCTTCGGCAGCACGGACTCCCTGTACTCTGCGCTCTGTTCTTCGAACAGTTCCATACAGGGCATGGAAACCACGCGGACTTTTCTTCCCTCGGCCTCAAGCTCCGCCTTTGCCCTTACAGCCAGGTCTACCTCCGAACCGCTGGCAATGAGAATCACTTCCGGCGTCCCTTTGCAGTCGTCAATCACATAGCCTCCCTTTAAAGCTTCCCTGCTGCTTCCTGCAACTGGATTTAAGTTCTGCCTTGTGAGAACCAGAGCCGTGGGGTTCTTTTTGGAGGCGGCGGCTGTCAGCCAAGCGGCAGATGTCTCTGTCGCGTCACAGGGGCGGAATACGCGCAGATTGGGCATTGCCCGAAGCATGGCAAGCTGCTCGATTGGCTCGTGAGTCGGGCCATCCTCGCCAACCCCGATACTGTCATGGGTGAATACATAGGTCAGCGGAATATTCATAAGAGCAGACAGCCTTACCATTGGCTTCACATAATCGCTGAATACAAAAAATGTGGCGACATAAGCCCTCAGGCCGCCGTGAAGCATAATGCCGTTTCCGATGGCCGCCATAGCCAGTTCTCTTACGCCAAAGTGCAAATTTCTTCCCTCAGGAGTCTCTGCGGAGAAATCGCCCGCACCCTTCATCTCTGTTTTGTTGGACGGACCCAGATCAGCAGAGCCTCCAATCAGGTTCGGCATTTCATCTTTTAACAGGTCCAGCATTTTTCCGGAAAGGGAACGAGTTGCTTCCGGTTTTTCCTTTCCAAGCCAGAATGTCTCATTGTTTAGCAAGGCCTCTTCGTCCACGCCGGCATGATATTTCTCCCAAAGAACTTCCATCTCCGGATATTCTTCACAATATGCGGCGAACATCACATTCCACGCAGCTTCCACATCTGCCTTTTCCTGCCCCAGTCTCGCAAAATGTTCATAAACCTCTTCCGGTACGAAGAACGGTTCTTCATAAGGCCAGTTTAAGTTCTCTCTCATGGCCTTTACATTGTCTGCGCCCAGTGGTTCTCCATGGGCGCTGGCCTTCCCCTGTTTTGCCGGACAGCCATAGCCGATTTCGGTCTTGATGGTAATGAAGGACGGTCTCTCTGTTTCAGCCTTTGCAGCCTCGATGGCCAGGCCGATGGCGTCCGTATTAGTTCCATCCTCAACCGTAATGGTCTGGAAACCGAAAGCGCGCATTCTCTCTTCCACATTCTCGCGGAACGCAATGTCCGTGCTTCCCTCAATGGAAATCTTATTGGAATCGTAAAGAACGATCAATTTCCCAAGGCCCCAGGTTCCTGCCAGAGAAAATGCTTCCGAGGAAATTCCTTCCATCATGCATCCGTCTCCGCCGAGGACATAGGTGTAGTGGTCCACAACCGGATAATTATCCTTATTAAATACGGAGGCCAGATGCTTTTCCGCCAAAGCCATACCGACAGCCATCCCCATTCCGGCTCCCAGAGGGCCTGTGGTTGCTTCCACTCCAACCGTGTGGCCATATTCCGGGTGACCTGGAGTCAGGGAACCAACCTGCCGGAAATTCATAATATCCTCTTTCTTCAGTCCATATCCAAATAAATATAAAAGAGAATATAACAGCATGGAGCCATGTCCTCCGGACAAAATGAACCGGTCACGGTTTACCCAGGACGGATTCGCCGGATTGTGGTTCATATGGTTAGCCCACAGCTCATACGCCGCCGGAGCGCTGCCAAGGGGCAGCCCCGGGTGTCCAGAGTTGGCCTTCTGGATCGCGTCGGCGGACAAGACTCTAATGGAATTAACTGCCAAATTGTCGATCGCATTCATGATTCTTCCTCCTGTGAATTTCCTCTTCAAATTATTTTAATTTAATTTCTTTCATCACATCACTGCCGGCCACAATCAGACTGTTCAGATGATTCTTTCCTGAACGGACACAGGAAACCGGGAAATCAAACTGCCTGTCAAATTTTTTATGGCCGTCCAGATTGTAAATCCTGCACGACTCCTCATTATACAGGATAATTTTGTCGCCGTCAATTTCGACTCCGCTGTATGGGTAGTCAAAGCCAACACTTGCAACACGCTTCCCATCCGTATTATAAATATCCAGACGGCTGGAGCTTCCGGAAGCGTTGTCCACCACCACTCCGGCATACCGGTCCGAATAACAGATGCTTTTAATCTCCTCCTCCACCGGAACCGTAACGACTGTAGTATCCGGAATTACATTTTTTACGGAAATAAAAGTCATCCCCTTATCAGAAAACACGCAGACGGTTTCCTCATTGAGATACCGGACCCTTGCAACCATTTTTCCGTCAAATTCTTCCTCAAAGGCGCCAATGAAACGGTTGCTTACATTTTTTCCGATTTCTGAGAAGTCATAAAATACCACCTTGCTTTTAAGGGCGCCGTTTTTCAGATAGGCCACCGACATGACAACCTGCTTCCCGTCAGGGGAAAGAGCAAGATCAATGGGATACCCGTCGCCGGACAGCAGCATTTTAATATAGATTCCCAGCTCCTCTCCGTCTTTTTTAAAATAAAAAACATAACTGGCCGTGCTGTCCTCCACCACGGCGGCAGTCACGCCTCTGGCTGAAACGGCTGCTTTTGTGATGGGAAGCTGGGTTTTGGCCACCCCTGTGCATCCCTCACGGTTGCAGATATACGCCTGGTTTCCCTGCTGGTCCGCAATAACTGCATAATCGCCGTTCACGTTGATAATGGGAGTTTTCATTTCATAGCCCTGGGTCCAGACGGTTTTTCCTGAAGCATCTATGTAGGAGGCGCCGTCCTTGGTATATTTAATCATATTGTCGCCAAAATACTCGTATTGTACAAAGCTGCTGTCGCCGACTACTTTACCTGTCCCACTTTCCGAGGTATCTCCCGCTTCCTGTCCCCCGCTCTGAACCCCGTCAGAAAACCGCATGGACTGCTCCCAGGACACGTCATATTCTGTATATTCATATTCATTCTGGTACTGATACCAGCAAAAACATGTTGCCGCAAGAAACATCGCCAGTGCCAGGAACATGAAGATTTTCTTCCTTCGTCTTTGGCCGAGGGCCTGACGGAGGGTATCCTCACCGTCCCCTTCTTCCTTATAAAAAGGCGGGCGGTCCTGCTTCGGAGTCTGGACAATGTTATTGCGAAGCTGTCGTTTTTTCCTCTCTCTGTCCATGGAACTCATACCACTCATATAATAAATCTCCCGGAAATGCCTGTATGTTCTCAGTATACAACATTTCCAGGAGATTCGCATTAAATTCTTTCTTAATTATGGCTAAATTGTAACCACTCAGCCCTGCATCTTCCTGCCCGCGGCGTCTGCCTTATGGCAAAATCAACTTTTGTCCGGCCAGAATCCGGTCTTCATCTTCCAGGTTATTCAAACGGCAGACTTCTGCCAGATGTTTCAGATCGCCATAGTTTTTCCAGCAGATGCCGTACAGGGTCTCTCCCTCTCCGACCTCATATATATGATATCCATTTGCCTCGGCCGCCGCATAATCTATGGGCTCGCGCTCCGGCTCTTCAATATCACCCTGACCGGCTCCCTTCTCCATTCCTACCAGATTCTGGGAGGAAGGCTCTTCCTGACCGGCTCCTCCGGTCTGGCTTTCCGGTTCTGTCTGTACGGGCGGCGCTGCATCCCCGGGATCCCCGGCCTGTCCGCTCTCATCAGCCGCCGGATAGCTGTCCGCATCCACGTTGTCCGCGCTCCCGCTGTCCACGCTCCCGCCTTCCACGGACGGCACCGCCTCTTCCACCAGGGCGGAATCTGCGTCTTCAGCTCTGACTTCTTCTTTTTCCGGTATGCTGCTCCCCATGGTTTCAGTTCCATAGGATTCCCCGGTTTCCCCAGCTGCCTCTCCTATTGGATGCACATTTCCCGGCAGTTCCTCAATTACAAAATCCGGCTCTTCCGCTTTCTGTTTCTGATACTCATCCCAGTTGGAGACTCCTGCCGGCAAGACAGAAGTCAAAACGCTTTCCATCCGCTGCATTTTTGTGTAATTATTGACCAGCACCACGCCGCCTGCCAGAACTGCCACAGAAAGCATTCCGCAAATCATGCCAAGGGTGCTTGTCCGATGGCTCTGCTCTTTTGCCTGTTCCTTTTTTACCATCATGCGCTGTCTGAAATCCTTGATTACCTTCTCATGGGAACCCGATTCAATCCGATGTACATCCTTTCTGGTAATCATATAGTCCTGCATCATCTGATTTCTTTCGTAATAAACACAGTATCCCTTCAGTCTGTAAAACCCGTCGTCTGACGTAACATAAACCGCTTCTTCGCCTTCCAGCCCATGGTTTAAATACATGAGCTGGTTCTTCCCCGCGAAATATTGTCCGTGCTGTTTCCAGTAGTTAAGCGGACTAAGCTGACTCCCCGGTCCGCCGCATAGAAACCATCCCTGTACGGTCCTCTTGGGAAACGCCTCCTCAATGGCCTGATACGCTTTTTTCCAGGCATTGTCCGAGAAGCTAATCTTTTCCCCGTTCACCTCCACGTCTTCCATTTCCATGGCGCCGTCCACAAATATGTATGGAGTTCCGTCGTATTGTTCCACATTCCCCAGTAAAAGTCCCACCCGCAGCGTCTGCTTTCCTGTGGGATACAGCCGCTTCAGATATGTGTTTACATAGTCCTCCACATAAAACCGAACCACCTGGTCCGTGTCGCCAATCTGGCGGATATTCTTCGGCAGCTTCGGAAATGGATTATATAAATCTCCCATGGTCTCACCTCGCTATATTTTTCATCGGACCGGCCAGGTAAGCCCGCGCCGGCCCATTTTCTTTTATTCAAGCGAAAGTATAGCATGTCCCATCTGCAAAACCTGTCAAAACGGGGATGGCTCTCCGGAAAAATTTTCGACACGCCTTCCAATGAGATTCATCCCCAGGCAGATACTGCGGCTGATGCAGTCTGCCAGACGCATCACAACCGAAAGCCGGATACTTTGTAACATCAGCGGATCTCCGTTTCTGGAAGCCCCCACAATTCCGGTGATAAAAATATCTCCTACTGCTCTCAGCTCCTTTTTTACTCCTGATCCAGGCTTTAGGGGCCCGCGTCCCAGAGTGACGAATCCCACATGCTCCACATTTCCCACGGAAGCATCCACAGCCACTACCAGGGCATGAGGGAATTTTTCCTGAAGTCCCGCCATACAGAGCTCCAGGTTCATGGCATGAACCGGACTTTCCAGCGTTCCAAACACCCTTGCATTTCTGATTCCCTGCTCCTTTAATTTATGACCGATTAACGGTCCAAGACTGTCTCCTGTGGACCTGTCAGTGCCAATGCATAAAAAAACGACCTCTGTTTTTTTGGATTCCCGCATCTCATCCAGCAGCATCATCAAAAACCGGCCGGCAAACTTCTCTGCTTCAAACCCCGCAACTGTATCGTAATAATAAATTTCCCGTTTCCGAAATCTCATGGCCTGTCTTTGTCTCCGTTTCCTTTTCTTTCCTATACGTTATTATAGGCTGTCCATGATAGATTTATACACGAAGTTCTTCTTCTCTCTTTTCCATCTTGCTTTTATGCATTAACGTAACAAAGTCTTTCCCATGAAGCAAAAAGACGGGACATCCCAAGGATGTCCCGCCGATTCCGGATTTCGTTCTATTACCAGTCAAAGTGCATATAATCTTTCGTATAAAAGGATGCGCCCCAGCCCCAGCCATGTTTTCCAAAGGCCTTTACCACATCGCTGTCCCGTCCGATGGAGTATGGGTTCACGCCGGGCTCCCATTTATTCCCCACAAGAACAGTCCCGTCTTCCCTCACCTGGGGATTCTGGTCCGGGTTAATGTCAATGGCCAGCCCCGCACTGTGATTGCTTCCCAGACCATTGCTTCTCCACGCGTAACCGCCAATGCTGTTGATAGGGAACTGCTCCGGCCCGTTATAAATTTCTGTGAAAATCTCCTTCACTTCGTCGGCGATGGAGCTTAAAACCTGTATTCTTGTGGTATCAGCCACTTTCTGGCCGTTCCTGAGCCGCCATACGGGAATATCCACCCATACCATTTCCGCAGCCGCCGTCTCCGCCGTCGGATTTGCGTAAATACGGTTATACTGCTCCTGCACCTTTCCTATATACTCCGGTGTTCTGGAATCCCAGTTGTAATACTTGGCATCGTAATGATACGCCGCCCGGTCTCCTTCGCTCAGACCCTCCACATGGTCATACCACTCCGGATCATTGTTATAACCTCCCCAGTTTCCCCAGTCATACCAATCATTCCATCCCGTTCCGTCAGAACCTGTGCCGCCGAAATCTGTACTGCCGGAGCCTGTACCGCCGGCCTGTGTCTGGATCTCTCCGTTCTTCACCCATGCACCGATTCCATTCACCTCACACCCGTCCGGTGTCGTGGTGTTTTCCAGGACATATCCGTTTTCATCGAAATAATAGCATTCCGATATTCCATCTCCATCATTGTCAATCCACTGCCATTGATTTTTTGGATAACTTCCGTCGCTGTTTTCATACCATCGCCCTGAATTATCTGTTTTCCAGCCTGCCGCCAATGCGCTTATGGTCATACATGCCGTCATGGCAGCCGTCATGACAGCAATCCGCACGATTTGTTTTCTCATACCTCTTACTCCTTTGTATTTTTTTAACTTTCTTTACCTGTCGTACTCTCTGCTTTTAAATACAGAAATCGCCTCACTGATATTTCCGGCTGCGCCCTCTGCGATAATTTTCTCCAGCGCTTCCAGCCTTTCTGTCGTCACAAATTCCTTACCAACGAACACCTCAAAATGATCCGTAATGTACAGAGCTTTTTCCTTTAAGGTAATCCGCGTGTTCTTAAGCTGCGACACCGTATCGGAAAGCTCAGCCTCCAGTCTCTCCAGCTCTGCTTTATTATTTCCCATAATTTCGTCCGAAAGGATTGTTTTTGTCACAGATTCAAAGGTGCCCAACGCATCCTTCTTCTTTTTATTGGTCTGCGCCAAATCCTGATTCAGCTGGGCAATCTCATCGTCAAACTTCTGAAGATTGTATATATTATCATTTTTATCCTTTCGAATCGCCTTGACGATGGCCTTTATCTGTTTTTTATTGGCCCTGATCCTGTCATGGATATCCCTGCCTTCCTTCAGCACATCCATATATTTTATCTTCGTGGAATTCCCGATTTTTACATAAATCCCTCCAAAAATTCCGATGACTCCAACGTAAATTCCAATCAGATACCATGTTTTCCGGGCAGGAATTAATAAATAAATCCCACATGGTACGGCAAGAAAGAAAATCAGAAGAACAGTCAGCATAATCAGAGTTTCTTTTAAGCCCCGTGTAAAATACAGAGAATAATACAGCCTGCCGGAACAAAACGTCGGTACATGGTTGGCGCGGAACAAATTTTTAATCCGTCCCTTCCATTCTTCATTTTCCTTTAACAGCTCCTGAGTATCCTCCGCAATCCTCTCTTTAATCCCCTGAGTTTTTGCCTTCTCCCGCTTTGATTTTACCTTTTTTAAACGGTCCTGGATTTTTCCGATTTCCATATCATAGCTTCTTGAAATTTCATCAGCCCTTTGTTTTACCGTCTGGGAAATCGTATCGGCAATGGTCTGCTGTTTCGTCTTCAGCGTTTTTTCCAGCTGCTTTTCTGTCTCCTCTAACTGTCGTTCCTGCTGTTTCAACTGTTCCAGTTCCTCTACTGCCTGCTTTGCACCAGCAAAAAAGGCAGCGTAATCCGTAATAGGCTGTGCCATCTTTTGTCCTCCTGGCTTTTGTACTATATATAGATTACTACAACTTGACCCGCCGCACAAGGTAAAATCTTCAAAAAGCCTCTTTAAAATTTGTATATTTATTGATATAATGACGCAAAAGAATCTTACACTGGCGGCAGGAGATGCCAGCCAGAAAACAGCGTAACAGAAAGGAGGCCGCCCATGTTCCGTATGTGGGGAAAAATCTGGAAGGATAATCACCTGTTAAAGGATACTGTGGCATGTAACAGCGACTACTCCATGTCCCGCACATCCATGGTCTTTCAGGCTTTGGAAGAAATTTGTTACACATTCGATTTGAGCCAGCCCATCTGGCTGGATTCCAATATAAAAGACTTTAAGCGCCATGATAAGACGCGTTTTACAAAAGACAGTTTTATTGAGGGCATTGATTTTGATTATTTGGAAATTCATGTCATTGAGGAGTAGGCCTGCCTCTGTCTATGACAGGATCTCCCAGCTGGTTTGTGTGAGGATACTTTATCCTTATTCTAAATCCAAAACGGTCTCCTGTGTATTCCCTCATCTCTATGGCAGTCGACTGCGCCAACTATTAATTTTGAAATCGAGCTTTCTGGCGGGAGCAGACAGAAAGGGGGCTTTTCAATCGGTCAAACCGGAATAATTAATGACGGCCAGCCTAAAATGATCCCCAGGAATAGCTTTTCCGGGGGACGCTTTGTGGTTAGTGAGACGCCCCTGTGTGATATGAACTCCCCATTGTCTAAAGCCAATGTGTTTCCTGCTTCAACCATTTTCTTGAATATGATGTGCTCTTTTAAGGAACGGGCGATTTCACTCAGATGTGCCTTATTTCCGGCAACGAAGCCGCAAATCATTTGGTGTACGAAATGGAGAAAATCAAAAGAAACGTGAGAATAACTCCATGCAGGCACTTTCTCCCGTCGCCGGGTGTAGGTTAGACAATCCGATGCCCGTTATCCTTGTGGACATCCCCAAAAAGCTATTTTAGTAAAGATGTCCTCTTTCGGCAAATAAAGTTGAATATACTTTTGAGTTTTGCTCTTATCCGGTTTTATACTTTATCTATAAATCAAAAAAGAGACAGCGCACAGGATGGCAACTCCGTGCGCTGTCTCTTTTCTATTTTTACAGTCTCTTCAACAAAGCCTCTCTTGCTTCTTCGTAGCCGGGTTTGCCAAGAAGTGCAAACATGTTCTTCTTGTAACTCTCAACCCCCGGCTGGTTAAACGGGTTTACTCCGAGAATATATCCGCTGATGCCGCAGGCAAACTCAAAGAAATAGAACAGCTGACCAAGGCTGTACTCGTCCTGAGACGGAATCTTAACCAGCAGATTCGGAACGCTGCCGTCTGTGTGGGCAAGAATCGTTCCATTCATGGCGCTCTTGTTTACAAAATCCACAGTCTGTCCGGCCAGATAATTCATGCCGTCGGTATCCACTTCTTCCTCCTGCAGAACAATTTCCGCCGGGGACTCTTCCACGCTGAGAACTGTCTCAAACATGATACGGGCACCATCCTGGATGAACTGACCCATGGAATGTAAATCAGTTGTCAGATCAACAGCTGCCGGGAGTATACCTTTCTGGTCTTTCCCTTCGCTTTCACCATAAAGCTGTTTCCACCATTCAGAAACATAATGAAGGCTCGGTTCATAATTTGCTACGATTTCAACCTGTTTTCCCTTTCTTAACAGGATGTTGCGGACGGCCGCATACAACAGGGCCGGATTTGCCTCATACTCCGCTTCTAAAGCTTTCTTTCTTGCAAAGGCGGCGCCTTCCATCAGCTTATCAATATCTGCACCGCTTACCGCAATCGGAAGCAGGCCGACGGCCGTCAGTACAGAGAAACGTCCTCCCACATCATCCGGGACCACGAAGGACTCATATCCCTCTTCATTTGCCAGATTCTTTAATGCGCCTCTTGCCTTATCCGTTGTTGCATAGATTCTCTTATTGGCCTCTTCTCTGCCATACTTTTTAATCAACATCTCCTTGAACACGCGGAAGGCAATGGCAGGCTCCGTAGTTGTGCCGGATTTGGAAATAATATTGATGGAAAAGTCCTTACCTTCCAGTACATCCTGAAGATCTTTAACATATTTGCTACTGATACTGTTTCCGACAAAATAAATTTCCGGAGTCTTTCTCGCTCCTTTTGGCAGGACATTATAAAAACTATGAGACAGGAATTCAATCGCGGCTCTGGCCCCAAGGTAGGAGCCGCCGATTCCGATTACCAGCAGCACATCAGAATCGCCTTTGATTTTTTCCGCTGCCTTTTTGATTCTTGCAAACTCTTCTTTATCATAATCAACCGGCAGATCAATCCAGCCAAGGAAATCATTTCCCGCGCCTGTTTTTCCTGTGAGAACTTCCTTTGCGCCCATCACAGCGCTCTTCATATTTGCTATTTCTTCTTCCCGAATAAAACTTGACGCCTTGGAATAATCAAACAATAATTCTTTGCTCATAAATCCCTTCTCCTTTTCTTGTGTGAGATACCTCTCATATTGCTTTTCATTATATCACTTGGCCAAACCATTGACAATGCCGACTGGAATTTTTCCACTTTCTATGTTAAATATTCCTGCAGAAGTTCCCCCAGCAATTTCAAATCCTCTGGTTTCAGCTCTTTCCTGGCCCGCTCTGTTCCCGGTTTTTCCGTCGCCAGAATTTCCTGCAGCGTTCGTTTTGTCTGTTCTCTGCTGGCCGCAATCTGTTCCAGGCTCTCTCTCAGATATTCGATATTCCCGGAAAGCTCATCTCTCTTTTGGGCATTCTGCCGCTTGGCGCCGGCGCTTTCCTTCCCACCGCCCGAATTTTTCCCGGCCTGCTCGTCCAAAACTCCATCCTTTTTTCTGGATAAAACGGAAAACCTGCCGCCCTGCCGTTCTGTCTGGGCATTTGTTGTTTTTCCGGTGTCTTTTTCTGCCTTTTCTATGTGAAATTGGCTTTCCTGCTCTCTGACATCCTCTTTTCCTTCTGTCAGAGCTGCCTCCTCATCCGCCACCGCCATCTCCTGCACCGCCTTTACTCCCTTTCTTCCAAATTCACGCGGCCTGGGATTCAGAGATTTAATCGCTGCGCTGCTTTTCTTTTCCGGTTCTGCGCTCTCCGAAGTTCTATCCACATTTTTATAAAAATGCGGAGAATTTTCCACATAATCCGCAAGGCAATCCGCAAGCTGCTGTCTCTTCACTGCAATATTGGCTCCATTATCAACAAGCACCAAAAACAGTCCGGACAGGATTCCTATGGTCCCGTAAAGTACAATATAGTAGGAATCGCAGCGATACCAGTAAGAGGCGAACGCAGCTACGCCTCCAATCAAAAAGCATAAAATCATTGCCTGCACGGAAAGGTTGTCCCAACTATCCAGAGACATTTTCATAAAGCGGAATCCATATATCTGCCTTTCTATGTAAACGCCGGTGTTTCGGATTCCATGACTGATAAGAAACACGTTTTCGGTTTTTTGCTTCAGTGCTTTCAAATTCTTATTTTTCGTCAGTGCCATGTTTCCGGTTTCTTTAATTAATCTTTTGTAGAGGCTGCTTGTCACAAGCTTGCTGAGAGTTCCCAGTGCACATACGGCCGCAAGAACATACAGCATTTTTCCAGTCTGTAAAAATTGTAACATAAATAGCTCCCCTTTCTTCGTCCAGATCGTTCCAGATGATGGTTCCCATTATAACCACTTAGAAGCTTTTTGAGAAGATTAAGAAGCCAAAAATCGTTCGTCAAATAGCGGGAGAATTCGATTCTTAAGGAGTTCAGAAACAGTAAAAGCCCGGAAGGGAACCATTCCATCCGGACTCTTTTTTCTTACATTTCTTCCAGCATAGACACAATTAAACGCACCGAATGTTCCACGGCTTTTGCCTCAAACTCCTTATAATCCACGTTGGCGCTGTCATCTGCCTTATCTGAAATCGCGCGGACCACCAAATATGGAATCTGGTTTAAATAAGCGGCCTGTGCAATGGCGGCTCCCTCCATTTCTGTACAATATGCATCGAAGGTTTCGCGGATCCATGCTTTCTTTTCCTTATCATTAATGAACTGATCCCCACTGGCCACCCGGCCGGTAAAGGTCTGAATATCAGGGTTGGCCTTCTGACAGCATTTCTCAGCCAGAGTTCTTAAGTGTTCATCCGCCGGAAATTCTTTCATTCCCAGCTGGGGAATTTCTCCAATCTGATAGCCAAAGCCGGACGCATCCATATCATGCTGCACCGCAGTAGTGGAAAGCACAATGTCTCCTACATTAACTTCATTTCTAAGGGAACCCGCAATTCCCGTATTTATAATTCCATCCACATGATACTGATCCACAAGAATCTGGCTGCAGAGTCCTGCATTCACTTTTCCGACTCCGGAGCGTACCACTACCGCCTCTTTTCCTTTAATGGTTCCCTGACAGAAGGTCATTCCAGCCACTGTCCGGACCTTTGGATCCACCATCATTCCCCGCAGCTTTTCCACTTCCACTTCCATCGCGCCAATAATACCCAGCATTCTATTTTCCTCCCGCTATTTTTCTTGTTTATGATAGTTTCCATTATACGGAAACAGCGCAGGAAAATCAACTGGTATCCTGTCAGCCGCCGGCACAATTCACAGTAACCCGCCTCCTCCTTTCCATCATTGTCGGCTTCTCACTTGACAAGGTATCTCATGAATATGTATAATCAATCTGATAAAAAACGGGCGTTTGCCCCATACAATAAAAGGAGGATTTCATATGCTTTATAAAACACAGGGTACATGTTCCCGGGAGATTTCTTTTGAAGTGGTTGACAACAAACTGACCAACGTAAAATTCGCAGGCGGCTGTAACGGTAACCTTCAGGGCATTGGAAAATTAGTAGAAGGAATGGACATCGACGAAGTAATTAAAAGAACTGACGGAATTCTCTGCGGCGCCCGTCCCACCTCATGTCCCGACCAGCTGGCAAGAGCTTTAAAACAGTATAAAGCAGAGCACTAATTGCAAGGGGCTGTTGCAAAATGAGTTTTTCATACAAAATATATGTTTCTGTTTGAAAACAGTATACTATATCTCGATGAACTCCTCTATTTTGCAACAGCCCCTTAAATTTAATCCCGAAACGTAAAAAACCGTCACCCAGTTGGACAAGGCTGAGTGACGGTTTCGCTATCTTTATACTGTCAATGAAAATGTTTTGGACTCTGTATGAATTAGGGTTTAAAGCTTCGATATCAGCTCCCTTCTTAATAGTATAGTTATATATAATGGTACCAGATTATATATCGTTTTTATCTTTTGGTAAGTTTTACGCCGTCTGTTTCTGTGGCGCAGCCTTCCATTTCGTCGCCAAGTTCGACTACATGGATACCGCGTACACGATAGTATTTGTTTACTTCGTAACCGGTAAGTCTAAAGCTGGTGGAGAACATCGTCAGCTTTCCATTTCCCTCTTCTTTCGTCTTATCAAAATCCCAGAAATCTATCTGAACCCACTCTTGTTGGCTGTCGTCCCACTGATCCAGCGCCACCGCATGATGAATTCTATCTACGTTTTTATGAGCATACGTTGCAATTCGTACATAAAGATTTCCATTTTGCTCATTGGTTATCTCTGTCAGCCCATGTGAAATAATCTCGCCCCTGGCATTACGGTAAACAATATCCTGCGATGTAAGCTCTTCCGGCCCCAGCAGAATACTCTGATCATGATGACCTGGCAAATTCTCCCATGACAAATCATTGGCAAACACTGCCATAGACATCAGCACGGAAAAAGCTACTACCAGACAAAGCATTTTTCTTATCTTCATAAAATTTCCTCCTTTATAAATACAAACGCAGGAAATTCCATTATGTGACAAGATTTTAGTAAAAAGTTAAATTTTCTAGTATTTTCAAAAACTCACCTATGTCAATTACACCAGAAATATAATACATAACCTCATCTACTGTAACATATCCCTCATATTCGATTAAATCTTCCGTAAGTATATTGGCTCTATAAAAAATATCCTTTTTGATCCAGTCATTCCAGATAGAACTTTCTTCCCCTCTATCCGAATTAATACTTATAGACGTTTCTTTTGCTTTTCTTATCTGTGCAAAGTGTATGCTGTTTCCATTATAGTCAAGACTGATATCCGCACTATACTCTTCTAAAACTATTTCGTCCATTTTCATTCCTGAAGGAATATAGCCGAGTTTTAATACAGGAATATTCACTTTTTTTTCAATTTTTTCATATGCTTGTTCCAACTTGCTGATTTCCTGAATATTCTTTTCATTATTGAATACAATCCCAGTCTTCTTTTCCCTTATCCTGAAAAAATAACTCTTCTCACCAACGGCAGTCAGCCCGAGCAATCCCACAAACGCAGCCGCCAACACGGCGACCAGAAAAACTCTCTTTTTCCTAAGGCGTATCACCTTCCTCCCGTCCGGTACGTCTGCATTTGCGTCTGCAGCTTTCTCTTCCGCAGCCTCACGCTCCATTATTTTCTGATATATCCGCTCTTCGGCGCCAGGGAAATCGGAGTCATTCAATGACTGCTCCGCTTCTTCCATTTCCTTCCGCAATTGCTCGTCTGAATAACCATATGCCTCTTTCAGGCACTTTTTTAATGCCTCATTTTCTCGTTTTTCTACTTCAGTCATAACTCCAACACCTCATTTCCCACTGGCAATTTCTTTTTTGGGGTTGACATTTCCTTTCTAATCGTTACTATTAAAATAGTCCTTGCAAATTTGCATGAAAATCCATGGAGGCAATGATTTATGAAAACCATTATACTCACTGGCGGTGGGACCGCTGGCCACGTTACCCCAAATCTGGCTTTGATTCCATCCCTTCAAAAGGCAGATTACGATATTCACTATATCGGTTCCTATAACGGAATTGAAAAAAAGCTGATTGAGGGCGCAGGCATTCCTTATGACGGAATTTCCTCCGGAAAGCTGCGTCGGTATTTTGATCTTAAAAACTTTACGGATCCGCTCCGTGTCTTAAAAGGATATGAAGAAGCACGGAAATTAATCAAAAAATACAAACCTGATGTCCTTTTTTCCAAAGGCGGCTTCGTGGCTGTTCCCGTGGTTCTTGCTGCAAAGCATTATCATATCCCTGTCATTATACATGAATCCGATATGACCCCCGGTCTTGCCAACAAGCTGTGCATACCCTCTGCAAAAAAGGTGTGCTGTAATTTCCCAGAAACCTTAGAGTATCTTCCGGAGGATAAGGCCGTCCTTACAGGTTCCCCCATCCGTTCAGAATTGTTAAAAGGCGATCGCCTCGCCGGACTTCAGTACACTCACCTTTCCGCCGCAAAACCCATTATTCTGGTAATGGGAGGAAGCCTTGGTTCTGTCAAAGTTAATACTGCAGTCCGCCGGATTCTTCCAAAGCTCCTGGAGACATTTCAGGTCATCCACATCTGCGGAAAAGGCAATCTTGATGAATCGCTGATCGGAACAGCTGGTTATGTACAATATGAATATGTTGACAGCCCTTTAAAGCATTTGTTTGCTGCTGCCGATATTATAGTTTCCCGTGCAGGCGCAAATTCTATTTGCGAATTCCTGGCTCTGCGAAAACCAAATGTTTTAATTCCCTTATCTGCTGCTGCCAGCCGCGGCGATCAGATATTGAATGCGAATTCCTTTGCAAAGCAGGGATTTTCCACTGTGCTTGAAGAAGAGAATATGGTGGACAGCTCCTTGTATGAAGCCATTCAGAATACCTTTGAGAATCGGCGTCGGCACATAGAAGCCATGGAAAAGAGCCACCTAAACAACGCGGTTGAAACCATTATGAAGTTAATAAACGAATCTGTTTCCAGCTAAGTCTGTTCCCAAAGGTCTCTCAATTTTTCTTTTAAGTATTTTCTGGCTCTTGAAATTCTGGAACGACACACTATTTCCGAAATTCCAAGAGCCTTACTTATCTCCGCAGTGGAACGTTCTTCGATGAAATACATGAATGCCGCATCTCTCCAAATCTCTTTCATACCTTCAATGGCTTCGCGAATACGGCGATAGTCTTCGTTTTCAATCATAGTATTTTCCAGTGCATTTTCGGAACGTCTGCTCAGACGATCCAGTTCAGCCTCACACTCATCCATCCCTACAAGTTCCATCCGACTGTTCTTCCTGTAATAATCAATACACTTGTTCTTTAAAATGTGGGCCAACATTATTTTAGTCTCTTCTTCGCTCAGCTTCCCAAAGTATTCCGACTTATAGAAAGACCAAAACGCCTCCATGACAACATCTTCTGCGTCATCATAGGGAACGCCTCTGTTATAAGCCATCTTCATATACATCTTTGCATACTTTTCAATCAATTCCTGCAGCAGTTCATTATTATTCTGCGGCATATTTTCTCCCTGGTAAAATTGGAATGGATTTATAAAGCACTTTTAATTTTAGCAGCTGTTTCTGCCAGTGCTTCCGGTGTTTCTTCTCCCTGAGTCCAGGCTACCATGGACGGACCATTCTCATATCGCGGAATGATATGTACATGAAAGTGAAACACCGTCTGCCCTGCTGCCGCTCCATTATTCTGCACAACATTAAAGCCGGCACATCCGAGAGATTTTTTCATGGCAGTACCAATTTTCGCCGCCAATGGCAATACCTTTGACGCAACGCTGTCTTCAAGTTCGCAGATATCCTTAAAATGTTCTTTAGGAAGAATCAGCGCGTGTCCCTTTGATGCCGGCCCCAGATCTAAAATCACACGGAAGCTCTCATCCTCATATATCGTAGCCGATGGTATTTCTCCGTTGGCTATTTTGCAAAAAATACAGTTATTGTCTTTCATCTTTGATTCCTCCATTGTCCATAATATTTTTCTGGTTTTCTATATAAAAATATTCCAAAAAGAATTCCCAGGATCAGTCCGGAAACATGTGCGGTATTGTCAACTCCAGAGCTTGCATAACCCATATATAAAGACAGTACAACCATAAACATAAGCTGCTGTGCGCTTAAGTCTTCTAACTGTCCGCGATTAGCGATAACTGCGTACAACAGACCGCCGACCACTCCAAAAATTGCACCTGATGCGCCTGCTGAAACCACCATGGCATTCGATCCGCTCACCGCCATGGATATGCTGTTGGCCCCTATGCCGCAGCATAAATAAAATACAAAATATTTTAAATGCCCCAATGCCCGTTCCAGGTTATCCCCAAGCGCCCACAGCACGATCATATTGTTTATGATGTGCCTGATTCCAAAATGCATAAACATGGATGTGAGCAGGCGGTAATATTCCTTATCCTCCAATACCGCAGACGCCAGCATTGCGCCCTTTTGGTACATGAAATAGGCATCCTCGGATGAACCTGCAATTTCCAGATACAAAAAGTAAAGCGCATTAGCTATAATGAACATCCAGTTTACATATGGCTTTTTTTCCGAAACACATCCCATATTTCCTATCCTTTCACCTGGAAATCAGAATTACTCCACAGGGATTATTTCATCAATACCAGGCCTTTCGCCACAATGGTAATAAAGTCCTGCACATTGGTGACCATGGTCGTTGCCGACAAACTTCCTCTGTCTAAAAGCTTATTAACCACAAATTCATCAGCATCCACCGTATACAGATAAACCGGGCGTATGGTTCCATCAGGAAGCACGCGGAAAGATGGGGTCATGTTTCCTGTAGCTATCGTATGAAGCATGGTTGCCAGACAAATGACACATGTAGATTTCCTTACCATGTTTCTCATGGCATTCTGCCCGGCATAGGCATCCCCGATCACCTCCGGCATCGGTCCGTCATCACGAATGGAACCTGTCAGTACAAAAGGAACCTGATTTTTTACGCAGCTGTAAATGATTCCATTATCAATATGATACTCATCAATAAACTCAGGGATAGAACCGCTTCTCCTTACTCTGTTCAGCACATCCAAGTGATTATAATGGCCATTGGGCTGAGACTTTTGAGTGTATATATCCTGTCCCAATGCAGTATGGAGCAGCGCTCCCTCCAAATCATGGGTTGCCAAAGCATTTCCTGCCATCAAACCGTGAGCATACCCATTCTCAATCAGCGCCTGCATGGCATTTCGTGCATCACAATCAAAAGAAAATGCGGGGCCCATAACCCATACAATATGTCCATGCTCCTTTTCATACTTCAAAAGTTCAAACAGGGTATCATAATCACGGGCGTATGAAGTTTCACGGCTTCTTCCCTGGCGGAAAACGAATTTATCCTCCAGCTGGTCTTTCTCATTTATGAAACCTGTGCTGTGCACATAAATTCCCTCCTGGGCTCCCTCACTCCGACCCAAAATGACCTTATTTCCCTCTTTAAGATTCCGGTTTTCGACAACCTCCAGATGGCCGTCATCACAGATTACCACACTGGAATCCATGCGGCTTTCTTTTGCAAGCACCCATTTTCCATTGACTTTAAAATATTCCGGATACATGGATGTGCTATGAAAATACTCCGGGGCAACTCCGTCCTTCTCCACGATCTCCCATTTCACATTGGGCGCATCCATGAATTTTCGAAGTGTAAAATCCGGATGATGGTATTCTGGTATTCGAAACGGCATATCGATTCCTCCTTCTCCATTTGTCAGCGCCTATCTCATAATACCAGAATTATACCTTAATTTTCTTTAAAAAACCACCCCTTTCTGTCAATTTGTAACAGCAGCCCGGCCTTGGTTACTGTCCACACCCTAATCAGTCGCTCCGTTTATTGACTGGGAGCCAGTACTACCTTGCCGCGGGCAATCTTAAATGGGCATATGCAGTTGTCCCTGCATTACTTTTCGCACCTGCCAGCACTTACTGGAACTTAAATTTCCGCGCTGCGATTTCCACCTCGCTTCCTACTAAAAGGTCGCAGGTTGCATTAGCCTCCAAAAGTTTCCCATCCACGCGTGTACCATTTGTGGAATTTAAATCAGTTATGGAATACCCCTGTGCAGTTTCTTCTATTTTTATATGAAGTCTGCTGATTCCCGGTTCATTCAGGCAAAAATCAACAATTCCTCTACTCTTTCCAATCAGAAACGGAAAGTACCCAATGGGAATTTCCATATCTTCGTTTATTGAAACCAATCTGCGGCTTACCGAATCTATGGGACGCGCCGTTAGTAGCATCGTCTGCATCCCTTCTTCAAAATCATTCTCCTGTTCCATACCGCTCGCAATCCGTGAGGACGGGGGAAGCTGGTATTCCTGGGGTTCCTGATCTTTTTCATCCTGAAAACAGACCTCCCATACGGCCTCCTCTATATCTTCCCTGCCCCTGCTTTTTAAAGACTTTCTTTCTTTTTCAAACAACAGTTTAACGGATGCTCCAAGAAACAGCTCCAGGGCTCCCAGAATCCACTTATACTGAAGTACTCCTTCAAACCCCAAAAATACAAATGTCATTACAGGAAGTATGGCCATCCCCAGCGCAGAAAGCATCCAACAATATCTGCCGGACGCTTCCCGTTCCATCTCTTCTTTGGTTTTTTTAGATTCAGGAAACGGTTCCTGTTCTCTTGCTGGTATCTGTTCTTTTTCCGGCTCCCGCTCTGTCTGCTGTCTGATCTCTCTTTTTTGTTGAGCAGGCGTGCCGCTCTCCGCTTCTTTTTCTACAGCCTCCCGTTCTGACTTTTGCAGACACTTCTCAATATCTTCCATTCCAAAGTTTTCTTTTCTGCACTCCTTAAATATAGAAAACGCCAATATCACCGCTCTGCCATCCTCATGGTTTACATGGTCAAGAAGATATTGGGAAAAATCCCGGAGAATATTGGGAAAATCACTCTTTTTTCCTGGAAGCAGGCAGAAGAAGCACTTGAATATGTCTGGTTCCACATAAATATATTCAGGTTTTAGCATCACCTGGCTTTCGTCCAGGAGAAACCGTTCCATTTGGCGCAGGGAAAAAACCAGATCCGAAACCAGATGTTTCAATTCTTCTCCCGTTAAACCTCGATATTCCAGGATTCTTTCTAATGGCTGTTTTGAGGTTATGTCATAATAATACCGTACATCTCCGTTTATTTTCTTTTCTTGAAACGGGAGAAATCCGGGAATTGGGTTCTCTGAAAGCATGCGAATTGCGTACCCGGCTTCCTGCCTTCCCTCTGGTATTGCAACCATATAATTACGGTTCATTTCCCGCTTAAATTCTACTCTAATTTCCATGTTGATCGTACCCCATTTCAGGCAAAGCCTCTGTTCTCCGCAAAAATGCAGATGGCCGAAAAGGCTTCATTTCCATATGCAGTACCCATTTTCCGGCTTTCGCTTTTCCATCTATTGTTCTTTCATTTATCCCCAAATCCAGATCATAATTTCCCAGCCAAAGCCTTGGACTTCCAAGGTTTTCTCCGTTCTGTTCATAATATTTTAAGTTCTCTGATCCGTCTCTACTGTATCGCGCTTTTTCCATCGTTTCTTCAAGAATCATACTGCCAGTTACCGTGTCATGGAGTATATATGCCTCCTTAATAAGTGCACCTATGGTCAAAAACACGATTCCCAGTACCATTGCCGCCTCCACTGTAAAGCTGGCTGGATATCCTTTTTCCTCTAACTCAATATCAGCCACAGCCCCACTGGAAGCAGATATGGAAGAAACGGCAATGTTTTTTCCTTATGTTTCCGGACTTCGCCAAGACAGCAGCAGACCAGGCCAGGCCATACATGCTGCAAAATAATATCCCGGACAGCATTAAAAGCAAATTTTCTTTCAGCTCCCAAAAAAGCCCTGACACTACGAAAAACCATCCATCCCCCTCCCCGACTCCGCCGTCTGTCAGATGACTGAACCCCAGCAACAGAATACCAGGTATCACAGATATAAAAACATTCCACCATTGCCGGCCAGCCCCGAAGCTCACAACAAGTCCCAAAAAGCCTGCCAATAAAAGAAACGTTTTCCCGATTCCCCGATACCGGATATCCTGCCATGCAGCGCTTATTAAAATAAAAAAGTATAAACTCGTTTTTAAAAATTCCCACCAGCTGACCATACGTGTTCCTCCTATTTCTTCATAATTTATATCTATACTGCAGGCACGTCTTTTATCTTAACCGCAAAAAAATCATTCACTCCCTTTCCTTCTTTCACAGTAGGAACAGGCCCCCAGGTGTCTGACCTCATCAAGGGGCAGACTTCGTACGTAAGACACCATTGCCGTACATTGCTTGTCCAGATGATAGTGCACGCCCCCTTCCGTCACATAGACGGTTTCCGTCAAATCCGTGTTTTGGGCGCACCTGGCACATGCGGTATATTTACTTCCGAAAGAATTTCTTCGATTTATAATCTGTTCAAAGGAAACTGACTCATATTGGTTTGAAAGATAATGGCAGTCCCGATACCAGTGATATCTCCCCATAGACGCGCCTACATACACAATGCTGTTTTCATAGTCCTCGCTTCCAGCTCCTGTCCTCTTTTTCTTTAACTTCCCGTTTAAGCCAATCCAGCTTCTTCTCTTCACTGCCGCTTTCATAAGAACTCCTGAGCTTGGTGTGGCAAAAAGCGGTATGTTTTCTCTGAATTCTGCTTCTATGTAAATATGTCCGGATTCATCCGGAACCTCAGCCCTCTTTATCGTCACATTTTCTGCATATCTGCTGAGTTTTCCCTTCAGCAAAAGCCCTGCGGCCATATCTGAGATTAGAACCTTATATTCTTGCTCTTCTTTATATTCCCATTCCTCCTGATTTGCTCCCTGCTCTTGATTTTCTCTTTTCTCCAGTACATACAGATACTGGCTCCAGCTTTCTCCCAGGCTCTCCATGGCAGTCTGTATCTGCCTTTGCTGATTCAGCCATTCCATCGGCATCAGAAGAGCCAAAGAAAAAAATACAAACAAAGGCAGACATACAGCCGCTTCCACAGTTATACTGGCCGAAGCCTTTTTTTTCAAGGAGATGAATGGCAGTACTCCCTTTTCCGGCATACATCTTTCTTTATAACGCGTCAGGGGGTTGCTACAAGGTACTTGGAGAGACTTTGCATTTTTACACCGCAGCCGAAATTTCAAGAGCATAGTTTGGATTTGAATATTTCCCAGAAAAGGGAGCACCGCCATTCACCTCCTTTAATAAGACCATTCTGTACTCACAGTCTGCTCGTACTGAGTCTGTATTCCAAAAACATGTTTCTGCACAATATCCGCCTCAATTTCAATCTGATGTGCACAATCCCCCACAGAGAAGTCCTTCTGCTTTGTCTGTACATTCCACTGGATCACATCCATCATCCTGTAATTGCGCGCGCGGGCGTCTTTTAAAAAGAACAGGACTCTAAGATAATCATGGTAATCTTTTCCGTCCTCTTTTTCTTCAGATTTTCCGTTCAGGAACTCCAGGGAGAGCAAACCATCCAGACTGAGCTTCCATGTGGTTTCGTCTTTCCAGAACCGGATTTTTCCCCCATCCAGAAGACTTCTTACATCCCATACAGCTTCCCCCAACGCCCATAGCGCCAGGATAAATAAGGATATTACTATCTGCATGGACAGGTTTCCTCCCGCCAGAACCGCCGCCAACTCCTCAGCCTGCGCCCTCAAATCCGGTATGCTTAAAAGATAGGCAAAATTTGCCGCTCCCCGGACAGCCAGTATTTCTTCCACCGTACTTTTCAGATTCTCCTTATCTGCAGCCTTCCCGCAAAGCAGATACTCCTGCTCATAAAGAAGCGCCTGATTTTCTATGGTTTTTCGTCCTGTACATTTTTCACGGAAAGAATCAAAGCAAAGAAAAATATACTCATTAAGCAGAAGCTGTTTTACTGGATCCTTTTTTGGCCCGCTGCCGCTTGTTTCATATGCGGGCTTATTTTTTAAGGAAACCGTTCTTTCTGATATATCCGTGCCTTCCGGTAAAACAAGCGTCAATAACTCTCCGCTTAAGATATCTTCCAGCCGGTCCACACTCCTTGATCTTTCGCTGTCAAACCGTTCTTTCCCCAGTCCATCCGGAATTTCCACCAGTTCCAGCCAGCTTCGTATTTCCTCCCAGTCCACCTCCCCTTCCTCCTGGCTGTTGGCAAAGTTCTCCTCCAGCTCCTCCAGGCATATCCGCCCGGGTTCTATCAGGTTTTCCTTCTCTTTGTACTGGAGCAGTATTTCTCTTGCTGACGCTTCCACTGTCCCATAAGCCTCTGCTTCATTTTTCATGGCTTTCGATGCCTGCAAATCACAATCTTCATTTTTGCAAAAATCCCCATCCGCTTCCATATGTTCGGAAATCTTAACTATTTCCTTCTCGTACGCATCCACAAGATCTGGAAACCGCTTCATTTTCTTTCTCAGCTTTTCAGCGGCAGTCTCAAAGCGGTGTTCCTTCTCTTTCTCTGCCGCCTCTTCCAGTTCCTCCTTTCCTTTTTTCATCTCAGCAAGGGCGGTTTCTAAGGCACGTCTTGCCCTTTCCAGCTTCCTCGCCTTCTTCCCGGCCTGCATGCACATTTCAAAAAGATTCTTAAAATCCCCCGCTTTCCCAGCCTCGGCAGCCTCCTGCTCAAGACCTGAAAGATTTTCTGCTGCTTTCGGCAGGCGGTATTTCATATAGGAGAGAATTTCGTCCTCTAGCGCCTCGCCCTCATTTTCCTGCATGGTCACAGCCCTGGACAGTACAACCCGCTTATTTTTCATGGGATATAAATTCTCCTGTTCCAGATAAAACTGAAGGTATTCCTCAAAAGACTGTTCAATGGCAGCCTCAGATTCAAACTCCAAAAACAGAAGATGGTACATATCCCAGAGATTTTTGTTATACTGGCTCATCACAGAGGACATGGCCGAATTGACCGCCATATTCAAATACAGCCTTGCTCCGGCCGTTCTGGCTGATTCCAAAAGACCCATGAAAAGCGACGCCATGCAGACCAGAATGAGGCTTAAAAACACGGTTATCTCTCCCCGTTTCCTCATGACTAGTACACCTCTTTGGACTGCTTATTAATTTCTGTAAAAATATTGTTGAGGAGCTTATTGATCTGCCCTTTAAAAACAATGACCAACCCAATGAGCACCACAAGTATCAAAACCACTTCAATAACACCCACGCCGTCCTCCTCCGTCAGAAATTCCATGATCTTCATTTTTTATCTCCTTTCACCCCAGCGCCAGAAGCGCCGGGGACACAACCATAACCATCACAACGCCCAGCATGCAAAACATGGGAATCAAAAGTCTGGTGGACGCTTCCTCTCCCTTTCTTTTGGCAAAATCCGTCCGTTTTTGAAAGGCCGCCTCCATTTCATCCTCCATGAGCTTTCTCATATTCTTCCCTCCTGTATTGACAGCGCTTTCTAAAAGGGCGGCGAGCTTTACATAACATTGAAGACCGCAGCGCTTTCCAAATTCTGCATAGGCCTGTACCTCCGGCGTTCCCGTTTCCACCTGATTTAATGTAATCTGCATTTCTTCATAAACCGGATGAAGCCCGTTCTTCCCTGCTTTTTTACGGTCTGCTGTCATTTTTTTTAAAGCCTGTTTTATGGAATACCCGGCTCCGGTAAGGATGAGGAATCCGGAAACCAGATCCGGATAATCGAGTAACAGACTGTCCTCCCGTTTTTTACGCTTCATTTGTTCGTCTCTGAACTCTTTTAGATAAAGGCACCCTGCGGACACTGCCCCCAGCAGAATTAAAAGTATATTTTGAGAATGTCCCTTTCTCCGGTAAGTCAGCGTCTTTCCGTCAAATTCTTCAGGAAGGGCAATCTCTTCCCGTTCCATATTTTGTCCAGCCAGCATCTCCAGACAGTCCATAAACTGATTCAGAACTGAGTCCCCTGTCTTTACAACCGTGACCGGAATCTCAAAAACTTCTGTTTCCTCTCCGCATGTCAAAGTTGTTTTCAAATAAACAACCTCCCCCGCCTCCGGAACGTTCCCGTTTTCCACAAGTCCCATATTGCTGATGATTTCCGGTTTTTCTGACTCCCAGGAAACCCTGAAACCAAACTCCGGAATCTCCTTTTCGAGAACAAGATCATGGCACACTTCCTGAAGAGAAGCGTTTTCTCCCAGCATTCGCTGACGCAGAATCGTTACCGCTTCATCCACACAATCAGAAAACTGTTCTTTATTCATCCGTTTCTCCGGCACCGACACAGAGACCTCCATGGAATTCTCTCCGCTTCCCAGTCCATCTACATAAAATTCGTAGACCGCGTCTCCCTGTCCACAAGGATTCCTCCGAAGCACGCCTTTTTCCACAGGATTCTCTGCGGTTTCCACAAACTCCGCAAGAAAAAACAAAATGCATCCTGTCCCCACGCAGACCCCATATTTACCATAGCGTTTCCACAGAACATTTTTCTTTGCCTTCATACTGAAATCTCCATAAACGTTTTGGCCATAAGAAAGGCCCCGAGATATATGAAAAAACATGCTGTCATAATGATTCTCCCTGCCATGGTGGTATAAAGAATGTCAAAAAAGCCAGGAGAGGTAAGTTCCATATAAAATACAATCAAAACAGGAATCGCGCTCATAACCTTCTGCTCCATCCGTCTGGAGGCGGTAGCTGTGATGATATCTTCCTGTACACGTATTTTTTCTCCGATAATCTCCGCCGTTCTGGCTATAATTTTCATGAGGCCGCCGCCGTTTCTTCTTGCTGCCAGAAATACATCGGAAAAGCTTTTCACATCCTCCAGTCCGCTCCGCACAGCAAAGTTTTCCAGGGCGTCCTCAAAGGTCAGGTTCATCCTGTTTTTCTGAAGCAGAAGCCGGATTTCCTTAGAGATCATAGAATTCTCGCCGTGTATCCGGCTTACCTCATCCAAAGATACCGCAAAGGCGTTTTCCACAGAATATCCTGCCCTTAAACTGGCCGCCACAGAAAGAACCGCATCTTTAAACTGGAGATTAAGCAGCTCCATCCGCTTCTTTTTTAAGTCCTTCTTCATAAAAATCGGATAGCACACTCCCACAGGCAAAAGCAGAAGGAAAACGAAAATACTCCGGTAAAACACAAAACTGAGTATCGCAAGGTATAAAACTCCCTGCCCTCCATAGAGCAGCCATTCCTTTTTACTTAGCTCATAAATCTCATAGTCCATACCCTGCCAGTCTGAGTTTTTCCTTATGTTTAAGCTCTCCCACTTTTTTAAGACGGCCGTCCTCTTTACAGGAGAATACGGGATTGAGAATAATTTCCCCGTTTTCAATTCCATCCACCTCCTCAACAGCAACTACTTTTCTGCTTTTATCACGCATGCGGGCCACATGCACCATCACATCCACCGCCGATGCGATTTGTCCCCGGACCGCGGAAAGCGGTAAATCCGACGCCATAAGCACCATAGTTTCCAATCTGGCTAACATATCTCTGGGACCATTTCCGTGGCCGGTGGAGAAACTGCCGTCATGTCCCGTATTCATGGCCTGAAGTAAATCAAACGCCTCCTTTCCTCTCACTTCTCCGATCACGATTCTGTCCGGCCTCATGCGGAGGGCTGCCCGAATCAGCATCCCAACCCCAATCGCCCCTTCCCCCTCCGCATTGGCATCTCTGGTCTCCAGACGAACCAGATTTTCAATATGAGACAGTTTTAATTCCGCCGAGTCTTCAATGGTAATTACCCGCTCTTCCGGCGGAATAAATTCGGAAAGCGCGTTTAAAAATGTCGTCTTTCCCGCCCCTGTTCCTCCGCTGACAAAGATATTGTAGCGGGCGGAAACCAGCATCTTTAAAAGCTCTGCCGCCTCCCCGGAAATGCTTCCGTATTCCCGAAGCCGTTTCATAGTAATCGGCTCCGGAAATTTTCTGATTGTAAGAATCGGTCCGTTCAGGGCAACAGGTTCCAACACCACATGAACCCTGGAGCCGTCTGACAGTCTGGCGTCAGCAATGGGGGAAGAGGTATTTACAATCCTGTTGACACGTCCCACAATCTGTAAAATCAGATCTGTAACCTGCTCTTTGGACTCAAAAGACTTGTCCCACCGCCTGATTTTTCCCCCGGTCTCCACAAATACATCCCCCGGCCCGTTCACCATAATTTCCGTAACAGAAGGATTGTCCACCAGTTCCTGAAGAATATCCAGGCGCCTAAAGGAATCGAACAGCTCTTTTTGAAGCAGCAATCTCTCTTTTAACGGCATGGGTTCCTTTTCCGCCTGCTCCATTATCTTTTCATCAATCAGCTCTGATATTTCCTCATCTGAAAACTGTTTCTGATAAGAAATTCCCTGAAGGATTTCTTCCTTCATCCTCTTCTTCAATTCTCCCATAAGCCTCTCTGCCCCTTTAACATTCCTCTCACAAAGTCTCCCATATCTCCCCACAGAAGTTCCTGTGGAAAGTGTTCCATACGCCGCGCTCCCGTTACTAACGGCACGTGAAGCCTGTAGAATTTATCCCTCAGGTTTTTCTTTCCGCAATCCGATATGTAGGCCTCAAATTCCTGAAGTTTTGCCTGGGAAATCACGTCCTCTTTTACAGGCATGTAAATCACCTGGCATATTTCCAAAAGCGGCAGAATCTGTTTCCCGTAATCCCCGATATCCAGAATAATAGTCCCATAGTCGCTCCCATTTAGTATCTGTTGAAGAAAATCCGCCATTTCCTCGGCAGTAATCTGGTTATAGTCGTCCGGAAACCGTATTGGCGGCAGCCAGGCCATATCTCCAAGATAATAGATAATGGAGTTGAGCCTTAACGCGTGAAACCTTCCCTGTTTATAATAATAAATTAAATCGGACAAATCCCGCTTCCACCGCTCGTCCAGAAGCCCGGAAAAACCTGTAAAGGTATCCAGGGTAATAAAGAGCACCTTTTCCTCCTTTGCCAGTATCTGGCCGATAGAAAGAGCCAGCGAAGTTTTTCCGCAGCGTCCTACAGGTGAATAGATACCTATAATCCTGTTCTTCTTATTTACAAGCCCTGGAAGCCCAAAGGCTGTCTCCGAGGCTTCGCAATAAACAGCCATCACCTCCCGAATAATATCATCCCCGGACTGGTATTTATAAATGGCCGCTTCTTTCCCGACCGTTTCCTTTCCCGGCTCTTCTGCCAGATAGATTTTCTGTCTGGAGGGGATGTCGGGAATTTCCTCGGGTTTTTCAGGAATCCCGGTAAGCAAAACATCTATTTCGTTTTCCCTTGCATATTCCTGCAGACATTCTCTGGATGTAAAAGCCTGTGCAAAGAAAACTCCCTTTTCCTTTCGGTTTACATAATCAGAAAGCCGTTCCGCATAAAACGGATCCTCATCATATACTGCCATTATTTTTTTCATTTTCCTCCTCCTTTCTCACCGGGTTTCCATGGCTACCTGAAAAGTAAAAGAAAAGCACAGTACCCCAGAAATAAATGAGGTCCCAGGCGCAGGCTCTCACAAGGGTCTGTCCGGCCCGGGTATGCCCGGATTTTTCTGTCACGCCCCGACTGAATCACAAAAGCGACCAGCCCG
>CAJUDN010000011.1:0-9517 GCA_910585355.1 uncultured Lachnospiraceae bacterium | reverse complement strand
GACGGCTCCACAGAACCCGCCGTTTTCCCAGCTTTTGCAGAGCCTCCGCCGAGGCGGAGAGAAAGCCCAGAAAAAGCACGAAAGATCCATCCGTAATTCCCAATATTCCAATACAAAGCGCCATCAGCTTAATATCCCCGGCCCCCAGCATCCTGTACAAAAAGAAAATATAAAATACCGCGCACGTACCAGTCACATGAATAAAAAACAAAAACCAGTTTTCCCTCATCCCTAAAACACCCGCAAAAATTCCCAGAAGAATCTGCCAATGGAATATCTTTTTATACTTTCAGTCGGTAACCGCTGCCGATAATAAAAGCAAAAACATTACAGCTGTCAAAAATATACTTTCCTCCTTTCGCCTTTTTTAAGTTTAATCCCTGGAATTTTGACCTGAATCGGTCATCCGGCGAACCTGCCGGGATTTAATCTGTTAAAAAATGAAGAACTCATTTCTGAATGTGTTCTTATTATCTCCAAAACATGAAGAAAAGTCAATTTCATATCTGTAAAAATGCCCCTCTTGTTTTCATCAAAAATAGACAAAAATGACTACATAAGACATCTAAATAAAAGGAATTTTCAACAATAGATTGACGTAAAACCATAAAAATGATAAAATATATTTAGTTCAATTTTTTAAACCAATAATTTTCCGAAAGGAGGGCCGGCATGACGGAAACCTCTAATTTAAGAGATATCTTCACAGAATGTATTCCACTTTTCATCGCTCTTGGAGATCCCACAAGACTTAATATTATCCAGTGTCTATACGAAGTTAATGCCACAGACCAGAAGCGAAATGTACCCGGCTTAAATGTGAAGGAGATCACCGAACAAACCAGCCTCTCCCGTCCGGCAGTCTCCCACCATTTAAAAATTTTAAAAGAGTCCGGTTTCATTGATGTTTTGAAAAGGGGGGTCTGCAATTATTACTATTTAAACAGTGATGCAGCAGTAGAAAAGCTGATCCGCCTTAATAATGAACTGCGGAAGAATTCCTTTCGTAACCGCTCAACAGTTTAAAGTTCAGAACAGTTATTTCCATTCAATGAATATACCGGCAAATGACGGACGATACTACCACTAACAGTGAAATACCCCGCAGCAAGCACGGCACCTGGCTCATTGCTCGCGGAAATAACTTTTTCCTGAAACGGAAAAGCAAGGAGTGTGGCAGTATGATATTTTCCAGTAAAAAAATGACTTTACGCAAGGAACGCATGAAGGACGTAACAGAACTGAAACGGCAGATCGAAATCAGCAAAGGGGCTATTTTATCCGCCCAAAGCCAATTTGAGCAGGTAGTGGATCCCACTCTGATTGATTGTTATATTTATGAGCTAAACGCCGCCCAGCTTCGTTACCAGTTCCTGCTGCAAAGACTTAAAAAGCATGAATTACAGGAGGTTTAATAAGAATTATGAAGCCCTGGTATCAGCAAGCAGTTTTTTATCACATTTACCCTCTCGGGCTTTTAGGCGCACCAAAAGAAAATCATGAGCCTACAACAGCAGACCGCTTTGGGGAATTGATGCAGTGGATTCCTCATATGAAACGTCTGAACTGCACTGCCCTTTATATCGGTCCCCTCTTTGAATCCTCAAAACATGGATATGACACAAGAGACTTCCGGCTCATTGACAAACGTCTGGGAACATGTGATGACTTCAGAAAATTCGTGGAGGAATGTCACAAAAATGATATCCGCGTTGTGGTGGACGGCGTTTTCAACCATACGGGACGTGAGTTTTTTGCCTTCCGCGATCTTAAAGAACACCGCGAGGCGTCTTCTTATAAGGACTGGTACCGCGGAGTCAATTTCGGATGGAGCAACCCCATGGGAGATTCCTTTGGGTATGAGACATGGGAGGGACATTATGAACTCCCCTGTTTAAATCTCTGGAATCCGGCTGTAAGGGAGTACCTTTTTGATACTGTGAAATTCTGGGTTGAACAGTTTGATATCGATGGAATCCGTCTCGACTGCGCCAATGTCCTGGATTTTAATTTCATGAAAGAGCTGCGCCAGAGAACCGCCCCCTTAAAAGAAGATTTCTGGCTCTTGGGCGAGGTAATTCACGGGGAATACGGCCGCTGGGTCAATGGAGAAATGCTTCATTCCGTTACCAATTATGAACTCCACAAAGCCCTCTACTCCGGTCACAATGATCATAATTACTTCGAAATCGCCCATAATGTGAAACGGCTGGAAGCTGTCGGAAATTCCCTCTATACCTTCGTGGACAACCATGATGAGGACCGCATCGCCAGCAAGGTAAACAATCCGGAACATCTCTTCCCCATACACCAGCTTTTATTCACACTGCCCGGAATTCCTTCGATTTATTATGGAAGCGAATGGGGAATTGAGGGGAAGCGCTCCCACACTTCCGACGAGGTCCTCCGCCCGACCATCTCCATTGCAGAACAGAGCGCCAAGCTCTGCGCCCTGACAGAGCACATCTCGGCGCTGGCTAAAATTCATAAAGAAAATGAAGAACTCCACGGAGGCCCTTATAAGGAGCTCCTTCTCACCAACCGACAGTATGCATTCTGCCGTCTTGGCGCCAACAGCCTGGTTCTTTCGGCTGTCAACAATGATGATCAGCCTGCCTCTCTTTCCATTCCGGTTCCTCTCCGCGCCCGCCAGGCCGCAAATCTCCTGGATGAAGCCGCCGAACCGGTTTCCCTGGAAAATGGCAGACTTTCTGTAACACTCCCGCCCAACGGCGGCGCAATTTTTAAACTTCTGGAGGAGTAAGTATGAAAGGAACAAGCAAAAAGAAAAAAACTCCATCAAAAAAGCCGACAGGAACAGGATTTATCACTGAGCTGGATCGATATTTGTTCGGCCAGGGAACCCACTACAAAATTTTTGAAAAGCTGGGCGCTCATCCGAAAACATACAAAGGGAAAAACGGCGTTTACTTTGCCGTCTGGGCCCCCCATGCAAAGGCTGTCGGTGTGGTAGGTGATTTCAACGGCTGGAACCCGGATGCCACTCCTATGCAGAATCTGGAAAACTCCGGCATCTACGAAGCTTTTGTACCGGGTCTTGGCACTGGCGCCCTCTATAAATTTGCAATTACCACCAGGGAAGATAAAATTATTTTTAAGGCGGATCCCTATGCATTCAGCGCGGAATTCCGTCCCGGCACCGCATCCGTTGTGGCTGATATCTCCGACTTCAAATGGGGCGATGAAAAATGGATAGCCTCCAGGAAGAACTCGGATCCCGTAAAATCCCCCATGTCCATCTATGAACTGCACCTCGGTTCCTGGAGAAAAACAAACCGGGCCGAAAAGGAAGGCTATTATACATATAAAGAAGCTGCCCATGAACTGGCCGATTATGTTAAAAAGATGGGGTATACCCATGTGGAATTAATGGGAATCGCAGAGCATCCCTATGATGGCTCCTGGGGCTATCAGGTAACCGGCTACTATGCCCCCACCTCCCGTTATGGAACCCCCAGGGAATTTATGTACTTTGTCAACTACCTTCATAAAAAAGGCATAGGAGTTATCCTGGACTGGGTTCCGGCCCACTTCCCAAAGGATGCCCACGGCCTTGCCGACTTTGACGGCGAACCTCTTTATGAATATGCTGATCCAAGAAAGGGGGAGCATCCCGACTGGGGCACAAAAGTTTTTGATTACGGCAAAAATGAAGTGAAAAACTTCTTAATCGCCAACGCCATGTACTGGGTGGAAAATTTCCATGTGGATGGACTCCGGGTAGATGCCGTCGCTTCCATGCTCTATCTGGACTACGGAAGAAGCGCCGGAAACTGGATTCCCAACAAGTATGGAGAAAACAAGAATCTGGAAGCCATCGAATTTTTCCGCCACTTAAACAGCGTCTTAACCGGACACCTGACCGGGGCCATCATGATTGCCGAGGAATCCACCGCGTGGCCCGGTGTTACGAAGGGACCGGAAACCGGAGGCCTCGGATTTACCTTTAAGTGGAATATGGGCTGGATGCACGATTTTTTGGAGTATATGAAGTTAGATCCCTATTTCAGGAAATACAACCACAACAAAATGACATTCGGAATTACCTATGCCACCAGTGAAAATTATATTTTATCTTTGTCCCATGATGAAGTGGTACATTTAAAGTGTTCCATGATTAACAAAATGCCGGGATTCCCGGATGATAAATTCGCCAATTTAAAGGCAGGCTACACTTTTATGATCGGCCACCCCGGGAAAAAACTGCTGTTCATGGGCCAGGATTTCGGCCAGTATCATGAGTGGGATGAAAAAACAGGTCTGGACTGGTATCTGGCTGACGAACCGGCTCATCGCGACCTCCAGAAATATTTCAGCGATCTGCTCCACATTTACCAGAAATATCCGGCGCTTTACCGGCTTGACAACGATTTCAACGGCTTCCAGTGGATCAACGCCAATGATGGAGACAGAAGTATTTTCAGTTTTGTAAGAAGAGATGAAACAGGCAGGAAAAATCTTTTGTTTATTGTGAATTTCACCCCCATGGCCAGAGATGATTACCGTGTGGGCGTACCGAAGGCAGGAACCTATACTCTGATTCTGGATAACAAGCACGGCCTTTACGGGCGCGGCGATCACCCGTTCTCGGTAAGAGCTGTCAAATCTGAGTGCGATGGCCAGCCTTTCTCTTTCGCTTACCCGCTCCCGGCTTACGGAACGGCCGTTTTCCGTTTTAATTGATTTGCTACCGAGCAGTTACATTATTTTGTAACTGTTCTGTGCCATCACAGTTACGAGCAAAAATCAATTGAAAATCGCCTGCGGCGATGAGATTTTTGCCTTCTGGCCGAGTTTATCTTACGGTCAGTGCAGTAAATGCACAGACCTACCGAGCAGTTACATTATTTTTTACTTATTGACAGGAATTTTTAATATGTTCGCCACATTTTTGTGTTATACTGAATGTGGCGAATTTTTGTCCTGCAATCCATTTACATAAAAGGAGGGAGTCCCATGCAGACCATTTTAGTTTGTGATGATGATAAACAAATTGTAGAAGCCATAAACATTTATCTCACCGGAGAGGGTTTTCAGGTAATTAAGGCCTTTGACGGCTATGAGGCTCTTGAGCTTCTTGAAAAAAATGAAGTGAATCTCATGATTGTCGACGTTATGATGCCGGGTCTGGACGGAATCCGCACAACTTTAAAGGTGCGGGAAACCAGCAGCATTCCCATTATTATTCTGTCCGCAAAATCCGAGGATACCGATAAAATTTTGGGACTCAATATAGGAGCCGATGATTACATCACGAAACCTTTTAATCCCTTGGAGCTGGTGGCCCGTGTAAAATCACAGCTCCGCCGCTACACGCAGCTTGGAAACTTAAACCAGCAGAGTAATTCCCAGATTTATAAATGCGGCGGTCTTTTAATCAACGATGAAAATAAAGAAGTTTCTGTGGATGGTGAATTAATCAAACTCACTCCCATCGAATATAATATTCTGCTCTTATTGGTAAAAAACGCAGGAAAAGTGTTTTCCATTGACCAGATTTATGAAAAAATATGGAACGAGGATGCCATCGGGGCAGATAACACTGTTGCCGTCCATATCCGCCATATCCGTGAAAAAATTGAAATTAATCCGAAGGAACCCCGCTATTTGAAGGTGGTCTGGGGTGTCGGCTATAAGATTGAAAAGCAGTAAGGAGAGCCTTATGAACCAGAAATCACTAACCCCTGTTTTAAAACGTATGGCCGGTTTCCTGCATTTTATATTTGCATGCATAGCTCTCTTGGGAATCGGTTTTATGTACTTAAACACCAATTATGGCCGCGGACTGGACTGGCTGCAAAGTGAAACCTTTGAGCAGTCCCCCGATTTTAACAGG
The DNA here is from genome assembly GCA_910585355.1 of uncultured Lachnospiraceae bacterium. GTDB lineage: Bacteria > Bacillota > Clostridia > Lachnospirales > Lachnospiraceae > CANRXD01. The sequence continues at coordinate 3,660 of CAJUDN010000011.1, read as the reverse complement.
AAAGTACAATCCGACATCACCAGCATTTTTGACTACTTAAAATATCAGGAAATTTTTGAAACCAACGGGAGCGTGGATTACAATAAAGTGGTCCTTCAGGCAACCTCCGGCCCCGGCGGCGACGTGACTTATACTTTAAACGATATTATCCTCTATGGAAAGTCCCTGGGTTACTACCTGGATGAAAGCGACAATTATGAGCTAAAAGGGATTCCGGAAAATCAATCGGAAGAAGATGAAACGCAATATTATGTGCAGTGGCGCTGCTACCAGTCAGAAGACGAACTGACCGGGCCAGATCAGTCCTTCGCCACGCTCCCGGAACTGACCTATGAAATTTTAAGCCGATTCTCCTCCTACTACTCCATTTATTCCAGGCTTATGTCGGATTTCACCAATTTTTACTTTCGCGTAGCCTACTACTCAAAAAACAACGCCATCTATGAAATTCTCACCAATGCGCCAGAAATGTCGGTGGATGATATGATGGCCATGGGAAAATATATTTATTATGCCGGAGACTCCAGCGATCTTACTGTCAGAACCAACTTTGATTCCACATTTCCCAGTATCCCGGCTTTGATGGCGCAGAACAATCCCTATAACAGCAACCAAAACTACGTGGTTGTTGGATTGGATACCAGTTATAAGGCCAATGATGATTACGCCCAGGAATTTGCCGCCTATAACAGCTCCCGTAAGTCCTTCGCCAATGGGCTTTACCTGGCGGCAATCGGCCTGGCGGGATGTTTTCTTACCTTTGTTTTCCTGGCATACGCATCCGGTCATCAGTCCTTTTCCGACCCGGCCATAACCCTCTATCCTTTCGATAAGATAAGAACGGACATTATGCTGCTTCTCATGCTGTCTGTGACGTACCTGGGAGCAGTCTTAGTTGCTCCGCTTCTGTCGAGGCTTCTCCACCTGGTGGTCTCTTCCAATTACTGGGACAGAGCGAACCGCGTCATAATGTTCGGCGTCGTGTACTTCTGTGTGATTGTAACCTTTTTCAGCCTCCTGCGGCGGTATAAGGCCGAAACTCTGTGGAAAAACAGCTTCCTTTATGAGGTAATGGAAAGCCTTTCCGAGCACAGCTTTAAGTACCGGCTGACCCTGGGATACATTCTTTATTTAAGCGCCAACGTTTTCGCGATTACTTTGGGAGCCTTCTTTGTTCTAAACCATGAAGAGGCCTTCCGTTCCATCCCGTTTATATTGGCTGTCATTGTATGGGTTTTGGGAAATCTTATGGTTTTCCATTACCTGTACAGCAATGCAGTCCAAACGGAACGAATCCATGAGGCCATTGAGAGACTGGCCTCCGGCGAGACAAACTATAAAGTGGAGGTTTCCCAATTTTCTCATCTGGAGGCACGACTGGCAGAAGGCTTAAACAGAATCAGCGACGGCCTGCAGACTGCTCTGGCCGAACAAGTGAAGAGCGAACGCTTAAAAGCGGATCTGATTACAAATGTGTCCCATGATATCAAGACGCCTCTCACTTCCATTATTAATTACATAGACTTAATTAAGAGAGAACACCCGGAAGACCCCACGATCCAGAAATATTTAGAGGTTCTGGATCAGAAATCCCAGCGGTTAAAAACGCTGACCGAAGACCTGGTGGAGGCATCCAGAGCCAGCTCGGGAAATATTAAGCTGGAAATGGCTAATATTGATATTGTTGAACTGGTGCAGCAGACCACCGGAGAATTTGAGGATAAGTATGCTCTCCGCCATCTGGAACTGGTCAATACGCTTCCCAACGAAGTTATTTTGATCGAAGCTGATGGAAGGCGCCTCTGGCGTGTATTGGAAAACCTTTATAACAACGCCTTTAAATATGCCCTTGAAAGCACCCGCGTCTACGTTGGGGTTGAGGACCATGGACCTGAAGTGACATTTTCCATTAAAAATATCTCGGCCTCTCCATTAAACATCAGCCCCGATGAGCTAACAGAACGTTTCGTCCGCGGAGATACCTCCCGAACCACCGAAGGCAGCGGCTTAGGTCTCTCTATTGCCAGGGATCTGACTGCCCTTCAGGGCGGAAAATTCCAAATCACCATTGACGGCGATTTGTTCAAAGCGGAAGTAACCTTCCCTGTTAAAAATTAGAAAAAACAGGCGGCCCGTGACCCTTCTTCGTCACAAGCCGCCTTTTCTCCTCTCACTGCAAACCTTCCTGCCTTTTTCATCACAAACCATACCTGAACATGCCCGCAAGGCTTCTTTTTATCTCCTATAAACGGCAGCAAAGCCTTAAAAGCCCTTAAATTTTTAAAATCAGAGACGCCAGCAGCGCAATCCTTGGAATGTACTGGTCAACCAGCAGATACTCTTCTGAAGAATGAGCTCCGTCGCCGCAGCCGCCAAGGCCGTCCAAGGTGGGAATACCCATGGCAGACACAGCGTTTCCATCGCTTCCTCCGCCCACGAACTGGTGGGAGAAGGATAGTCCAAGTTTTTCTCCGCATTCTTTTGCAATTTCAAATAAGGCCAGATTGGACGAGGTCTGCTCCATGGGAGCTTTTCCCTCGATAACTTCCACTTCTCTTCTGGTTCCCAAAACAGTTACGGGAAGACCGCAGATTGCTTCCCTGATACGTTTTCCCTCTTCCATAGTTTTATAACGACAGTCCACCCGGAAACTTGCAAGCTCAGGAACCACATTGACCTTGGTTCCGCCCTGGCAAATCCCCACATTCAAAGTCGTTCCCGCCTCATAATCCGTAAGGCTCTGAACAAATAAAATTTCTCTTGCCATTTCCTCAATGGCATTAATTCCGTCCTTATGTGCATTTCCCGCATGAGAAGCCTTACCGTGGATGGTCACTGTAAAGCCAAGAGTCCCCTTTCTTCCTGTTTTCAGATCCCCGTTTATAATACAGGGCTCGCACACCAGAGCCGCCTTTGCATCCTTCGCCAGATCACAGATAATTTTGCCTGATTCTTTACTTCCTGTTTCTTCATCACCATTAAAAATGAACACCAGCTTTTTACCAGGACAAATTCCCAGGTCCTTATATGCCTTTGCCGCCCAGATGGCAGAGACCAGTCCGCTTTTCATATCAGTGACGCCCGGCCCATGCAGCCTGTTTCCCTCTTTATAGTACTTTAAAGAGCCAATGAGATGAACCGTGTCATAATGACCAATGAGCAGAATCTTCTCTTCTCCTTCTCCAAGTTCAAACCGTACCGGGTCATGGCCGTTTTCCGTTTTATATACATAGGTCCCGGCGCCTGTCCTCTGGGTAATCAGACGTTCCAGCACTTTTCTGCACTCCGCCAGCGCCTCGATATCCGAGGTACTGGCTTCTGCCATCACAAGGGTTTTCAAGTCCTCAAAAATTTCTTCTTCATGGGATTTTAAATAGGTAAGAATTTTCTCTTCCATGTACCTGTCTCCTCTTAATTTATTTATGGTTTTAATGCGCTTCCACCGCCTAGTGCTCCATCCAGACAGTAATCGTAGTTGTGAACTGCCTGTCACGTACCATTGCGTCGTTAAAATTTCTAGTCGATGGTCCCACATCGCCGTCGAAATTTTGCCTGGCACTGTCACGCATCAGACAGTCCACTACTTCACTTTCTGTCTGGATGGAGCACTAGAGTGTGTCTGAAAATTAACAGTTTCTAGTCAAAATGCCGAAAACTGAC
>CAJUDN010000010.1:53779-55726 GCA_910585355.1 uncultured Lachnospiraceae bacterium | reverse complement strand
CAGGTAGTCCAGATTTTCATCCGGGATTTTGTCACCGTAATACAGGTGCAGTAAATTGCCAAACCTGCTGACCTTCATAAGATAAGAACTGTCCCGGGTCTCCAGAATAAAAGTTCTGCTGTCTGCATTATATCTGATTGCCATATGTTTTAATTTCCTATCCTATTTCCTATCCTTTATTTTTGTCCTTTATTTCTGCCCTTTATTTTCCGCCTGTCATCGCAACGCCTTCAATAAACTGCTTCTGGAAGAACAGGTACAGAACTACCATCGGTATCATAGCCAATAAAGAACCTGCCATCATAACCGGGAAATTGGTGCTGAACTGTCCCCTTAAGGTTGCAAGACCGGAGGAAAGCGTCATCATGTTAAGGTCTGTATTAACAATTAACGGCCACATCAGATCTCCGTATGCAAATACGGCCGTAAATACAGCCAGAGCCGCCATGGAGGACTTTGTGAGAGGGGCCATTACTTTTACAAACGCCTGCCACTGGTTACAGCCATCCAGATAAGCGGCCTCGGAAATCTCATCAGGAATTCCCATGTATGCCTGTCTTAAGAAAAAAGTTCCAAAGGCGCTGACAAGGCCCGGGAATACCAGTCCAAAGATGGAATTTGTGAGGCCAAGCTTTGCAAGCATCTGGTACTGAGGCGTAATGAATATCTGTGAGGGAAGCATCATCTGGAGCAGAATCACGGAGAACAGTATGTTCTTTCCCTTAAAGTTAAGCTTCGCGAACGCATAACCTGCCATGGAAGAAAACGCCACCGCGCATACCACACGCCAAAAGATCATTAAAAAAGTATTCTTATACAGCGCCAGAAACGGCAGAGATGCAGTAGCATCGGTGTAGTTTTTCGTCTGCCATGCGGCGGGGAGAATGGTAGGAGGAATAATCATACTCTCTTCTACTGTCTTAAAGCTTGTAAGGAACATCCATACAAACGGGAAAATCATAATGACAGAGCCGATAATAAAGAACGCGTATGTACCGGCTGTGCGGATTTTTCTGGATCTTTCTAATGATGAGTTCATAAGTTCCTCCTTTCTTTATACCTCGTAATTTACCCACTTCTTCTGGCCCCAGAACTGTATCACAGTCACAAGACCAATGAGGGCTACGGTCCAGATTACCACTGAGGAGCCAAGTCCCCTGTCGCCGGAAATATAGGACTCCCGGTAAAACAGATACATTAAGGACTGGGCGCTTGTCAGCGCTGGATTCGCCTCCTCGATCATCATGTAGATCAAATCATATACCTTAATGGAAGACATCAGTCTCATGATCATGACCACAAACAGCGTTGGGGAGACCATCGGCAGCGTAATATGAAAGAACTGCTGAAGTTTTGTGGCCCCGTCCAGGCTTGCCGCCTCATAATAGGATTTGGAAATGTTCTGAAGTCCTGAAAGAAGAAGCACCGCATCGTAGCCGATGGCGGACCAGATAGCCACAATCGCACAGGTAATCATAACGATATTGGGATCGGTAATCCAGTTGACCTTATGAGCCAGGAGCGTGTTGATGATGCCGTATTCCGTGTTGAAGATCCACTTCCATACCATGGCTACCGCCGCAGGAGCCACGACCATTGGTAAGAAGAATACGGCCCGGAAGAACGTTCTTCCCTTTATTTTTGTATTTAACATAACTGCAACCACCAGGGAAAGAAAAATTCCAAGGGGTACGGTCAGTAAACAAAAATACAGGGTATTCAGATTCGCGCGCCAGAACTCTGCGCTCTGGAACATCTTTACATAATTCTCAATTCCGCGGAGCTCATAAAGTCCAAAAGGTCTGGTCTTGGAAAAGCTCAGTTTAATGGTGTCAATAAGAGGATAAATATTTAACACCAAAAGTCCGATGATGGTGGGAGCCACCATGATATAGGCCCACATACTCTCGAGATCGGAAGAGCACACGTCTGAACTCCAGTCACCTG
>CAJUDN010000010.1:0-53769 GCA_910585355.1 uncultured Lachnospiraceae bacterium | reverse complement strand
TTTCTTTGCTGTTTGCCATATTGTGCCTCCTTCCTTAATCATCCTCGGCCGCGGTATTAATGGCTTCCTGGAAGATCTTCATTCCATCTTCAAAGCTTAACTGGCCGGAGTAGATTTTCAACAGGTTCTCAGTAACTTTCGTCTTCCATACCGGACGGTATTTGTTGTTGACGGACTGTACGCTGTACTCAAACATATCTGTAAAGCATTTGACATTTAACTTATAGCCGAACTGATCGAATACGCCGACCCATGTCTCTTCTAATCCCTTGTAGGCCGGGATGGCCGCGCCGGACTCGCCCTGGATCCTCTGTCCCTCTTCGGAACCAAAGAAACGGAGCACATCCTTTACGGTTTCCAGATTCTTTCCGGTTGCGGAGGTGGCGTAGCAGAGACCGTTGGAGATGGTGGCTCTTCCGTCGCCGCTTGCGGGATCCGGGCATTTGGGAAGAACCGCCACATCCCATTTTCCTTCCATATTGGGGTAATTTTTCATCTCAGACAGAATATTCCAGTTTCCCTCCAGGAACATAGCCCCCTGTTCAGAGAAGAAGGCAGTACCGGGAGAAGTCTCCGCAAAGTAATTCTGATCCGGACACCAGTCATTTTTCTGAAGGTCAATGTAGAACCTCATGGCGTCAATGGTAGCCTGGTTGTCAAAACCTCCGTGGATATTGTCCTCTTCCAGGATGTATCCGCCATTCTGGTATACGAAGTTCCAGTAGCCAAGCTGGTCATCGCCGTATGCCATATAGCCATATTTTCCTGTGGCATCATAAATCTTCTGAGAAGCCTCACACAGATCATCCCAGGTCCAGGTTTCATCCGGATAGGAAACACCCGCCGCATCGAACATTTCCCGGTTGTAAACAAGACCAACCGTGTCCTTATCTTTGGGAACCCCATAGTACCTGCCATCGCTTCCCTGTACATTAGACAGAGAGACCTCAGAATAATTGTCCTTGAAGAAGTCCGGATCTTCTTCATCGTAGAGGTCTGTCAGATCCGCAATTTTTCCGTAATCTGCATACTTTAAAATCTCATTGGTATGCATCCAGAAAATATCCGGCATCTGATTGGAGATGGCTGTTGCTTCCAGCTTCGTCCAGTACTCAGACCAGCTTGTTACCTGTACTTCGATCACCACATCCGGATGCTTCTCCGTATAGGCATTGCAGATTGCCTGCATTCCGTCTCTCTGGGCCACATCCCAGATCTGGAATGTGAGATGGGTCTTGCCGTCCGCCGCCCCTTTGCTGCAGCCGGCAGAAATCCCGGCAAGCGCACAAACAGCCGACAGCAATAACGCTTTTTTGAGCTTTTTCACAAGCTTCCCTCCTTTTGGTTATTTAGTATAGAAGTACAACTGTTTTGTAAGAAAATTATATCAATTTACCAAATCAGAATTCTATGAACAAGAAAAATGCTTATATGCCAAAATGAAATATATATACATTTTTAGATAAATGTGCTAACATTATGGTATACGAATGACCTCTCACAGGCCTGCCAGACCAGAAAGGAAAGGCAATTATGGAAAAAAATTACAAATTTAACACATTCCAGAACGATAAGAATATCGATCTTACCCTGTTCCAGTACGGATGGGAGCAATGCCTCCCTATGCATTCCTTCGGGCCTGCCAAAAGAAATCACTATTTATTCCATTTTGTGTTTTCCGGAAAAGGGCTTCTGAACTCAAATAACTCAGACGATGAAACCAGGCAATATAAAGTCGAATCGAACCAGGGATTTTTAATCTGCCCCGGGCAGGTCAATACCTACTTTGCCGACGAACATCTCCCCTGGGAATACGCCTGGGTGGAATTTGACGGGGTAAAAGCGCTGGAATTCATGGAGATGGCCGGCCTTGGCTTTGACCAGCCTGTCTACCGCCTTAAGAAAAAAGAATTTGCCGTCGCCATCAAAGAAGAAATCATGCACATCGTGGACAACCCCTTCCATTCCAGCATCAATCAGATTGGTCATCTCTATTTATTTTTTGACAGCCTAATCCGCGGCTCTGCCACCAGGAGGACGCTGCCCTCCGGGAATTTAAAGGATTCCTATGTAAAAGAAGCCATTTCTTTTATCGAAAGAAATTACAGTTACCCCATTACCGTAGAAGATATCGCCGCCTTCTGCGGTTTAAACAGGAACTATCTGGGGAAGCTTTTTAAGGAAATCACCAATCAGACCTTACAGCACTTTTTGATGTACTATCGTATGAACCGCGCGGCGGAGCTTTTGAAATTCTCAGACATGACCATCAATGAAATCGGAAAAATGTGCGGATACCAGAACCAGCTCCATTTTTCCAGAGCTTTTAAGACAATCTTTCATCTCTCCCCCAATCACTGGCGGGAAAAGAACAAGCCTCTTTAGGGCGGAAAGGAGCCAGTCATGGCTGTTTCTGATTACACCAGGGCCAGAAAAATGGCCCAGAAAACATACCACCAGGATATTTCAGAGGGAAAATACCCTTATTTAAAGGTGCTGGATGAACTGCTTCCCTTCGCCGACACAGTTGGAGAAAACGATCTGGGACTCATAGAAATCCCTGTTGAACGTATCGTAGGGACGAAAACTGCAGGCCGTACCAAGGCCTTTTCCAGCAGCTTTATGCCTCTTCTGAGCGAAAGCTCTGAATTTGCCGATAAATGGTCGTCCCTCTATAGATCTCATATCGACGAGGGCATCCGGGAACCTGTGATCGCCTGCGAGTTTATGAATTCCTACTATATAATAGAGGGAAACAAACGTGTCAGCGTCCTGAAATATTCCGGCGCCATTACGATTTCCGGCTATGTGACAAGAATCATCCCCGCTGCCAATGATACAAAAGAATCCAGGATTTATTACGAATATATGGATTTTTTCCGTTTTACCGGAATTAACACCATCTATTTTTCCAAACCCGGCAGCTTCCATGAGCTTTGCAGCGCTCTTTCAAAAACTTTCGGGACGCCCTGGAGTGTGGAGGAAAAACGGCTGTTTTCTTCCTGCCTTTTACATTTTTCCAAAGCATATGAAGAAAAGGGCGGCGCGAAAATTCCCATCACCGTTGGAGACGCATTTCTGGCCTATTTAAATGTATACGGCTATGAGAATATGGTGGACTTGCCCCAGGAAACCTTAAAAAAGCAGCTCGCCCCCCTGTGGGAGGACTTAGAAGCCCTTCCCTGTGACAAAAACGTGAGCGTGATCATGCAGCCGGAAGAGGAACCGGAGAAAAATATCCTAAAGCTTTTAAAGGATCCGGAAAAAGCCATTATTCAAAAGTTCATCGCCCCGTCTGCCCCAAAGCTTTCGGTAGGCTTCCTTTATTACAAAACTGCAGAGACCTCAAGCTGGACCTATGGCCACAATCTGGGCCGCCTCTACTTAGAAGACAATATGGCCGGAAAGCTTAAAATCCGCGTTTATGACGGCATCGAAACCGACGAACAGTGCTCGGAGGCCATAGAACAGGCCGTCTCCGATGAATGCTCGGTGCTTTTCACCACTTCCCCGCGGTTTTTAGGCCCCAGCATCAAGGCCGGCATCAAATATCCGGGCATTAAAATTTTAAACTGCTCCTTAAATTCATACAGCGGACATTTGCGGACCTATTATGGGCGGCTTTACGAAGCCAAATTCCTCATAGGAATGCTGGCAGGAATCCTGACCCGTACAGACCGCATCGGCTACATTGCTGATTTCCCCATTTTTGGAACTCCAGCCAGCATCAATGCCTTTGCCCTGGGGGTAAAAATGGTAAATCCCACAGCCTGGGTCCACCTGGTATGGTCCACGGAAAAGAACTCCAATATTAATAAAATCCTGACAGAAGCCAAAGTAAGCCACATTTCCGGCCGCGAAATGATCGCCCCTCTGCATTCTTCCCGTCTTTACGGACTTTATGACCTGGACGATGAAAATGGCGGAAACCTGGCTTCCGCCATCTGGCACTGGGGTAAATTCTATCAGAGGATTCTACAGACCATCCTAAACGGCAACTGGAACCGGACGGCGCCGGAGCGAATGGGCGAATCCTTAAATTACTGGTGGGGTATTTCCTCCGGAATGATTGACATAATCTGCTCCAAGTCGATCCCGGACCGGACCTTAAATCTCATCGATCTGGTGAAAAAGCAGATCGTAAACGGAGAGTTCCGAATCTTTTCCGGCGACCTTTACGACCAGAACCATGCGCTTAGAAATAAGGGAAATGATTGTTTATCTCCTGCTGAAATAATAAAAATGGATTGGCTTGCCGATAATATCATTGGGCATATTCCCGATATAAAAGATTTGTGTGATGAGGCTGTTCCCATGGTGAAAATCCAGGGGATACACGAAAACAAAGAAGGAATCTGACATGAAAATTCTGGTTATTTCAGATATAGAAGCCCCGGCTCTGTGGGACTACTTTCACCCCAGTCGTCTTGACGGGATTGACTTAATCCTCTCCTGCGGAGATTTGGACCCCCGGTATCTGTCCTTTCTGGCTACCTTTTCCCATGGGCCGGTGCTTTACGTCCACGGAAATCATGACAAAATATACCAGACCGTACCTCCGGAGGGCTGTATCTGCATAGAAGATAAGGTTTTCTGCTTCAGAGGCTTAAAAATAGCAGGTCTGGGCGGCTCCATGCGCTACAAACCGGGCCCGCACCAGTATACTCAGGCCCAAATGCTCTTCCGTGCTGTCAGACTGTGGTTCAAAGTCCATGCAGGGCATGGGAAAAAACTGGATATTCTCCTAACCCATGCCCCGGCATACGGTCTGGGAGACGGCCCCTCGATAGCCCATACAGGCTTTAAGGCATTCCGCCGCATGATAGATTCTCAAAACCTCCGGTATCTGGTACACGGCCATGTACATTTAAATTACGATCCTTTGTCCAAACGGGTCCGGCAATACAGGGAAACCATGATTATAAATGCTTACGAACGGTACATTCTGGAAATTCCGGACCCGTAAAAGACTCCGTCCATATGAAGTAAAAAAGGGACTGTTTTTGCAGCCCCTCTTTTTCTTATTCCGTTTTTCCAATATTTCTGGCGAAATATTTCATAATATCTTTTCTTGTGACAATTCCAATAAAGGACTTATCGTCATCCAGCACCGGAACAAAATTCTGCTTCATAGCCTTCTCCAGCAGATCTTCCATTTTGCTGTCCACACTAACCGGAAAGTTATCAGACCGTCTCGGAACTGCCGTCACCGGGATTCTCTGCGCCTCCTTAAGATTAAGACTTAGCTGGTTTTTTATGTACCACAAAAGATCTCCTTCTGTAAGTGTTCCCACATACCGCCCCTGCCTGCTTAGGATGGGAACAGCGGAATATTTATGATACTCCATTTTCTCAAGAGCCTGTCTTAAGCTTTCCTCGTCATAAATATACGCCACTTCGCTTTTGGGAGTCAGAAAAAACAGTATATTCATGTGCTCTCTCCTTTAAAATCCAAGTTCTTCATCCACAAACAGCAGCTCCACTTCCATCCCGTTTAAGGGGCGCTCCAGAATTAAAAACGCGTTGCAGATTCTTTCCGGGCTGTTACAGTCATAGCACTTTCCGCCGCCGTTTGCCACGCAGGGAGTCTTTATTTGAAATCGCATGGCATTCTTTGTGCAGGCAGTATTTCTGGCACGCTCCATGGCGGACCCAAGGTCCGGCGCAATCTTATTTTTTCCAATAATATAATACACTTTCTTCGGCCCGAACAGGCTGGCAGCCAGGCGGTTTCCAGTTCCGTCGATGTTCACCAGTTCCCCGGTTTCGGCAACTCCATTGGCGCTCAAAATATACACGGTGGATTCCATTGCCTTCCGTCTGGCCTCTGCCGCAGGCATGTCTGAAAGCCAGTGCCAGACCACCTCATTATCCTCTTTTAATATTTCTGCCAGATTCATTTCCTTCGCCGTCATGGATCCGCCGAAGCCCACCAGCTCCTTGTGGATGTTTTCTTTTAAGTAGGCGGCTGCCTCTTCCTTTGATTTGAAATAGGATGTATGGAATCTGTGATTTTCAAAGTTTTTCTTAAGTAGTGCATAATCCATATGCAGTCCTCCATAATTCTTTAAAGTAATTGGTCGTTACAAGCTGTCTAGAAACAGTATATCACATTTTATATTGAAATTCACTAATTCTGTGTGAACAATTTATTAAAAAAGTGTGCATTTCTGCACGAAGCGCTTTTTGTCTCATGGGAAAGGCCTTCCTACGCAAAAAAAGAGAGGCCCCAAGGGCACCTCTCTTCCATGCATGTTTCTATTCCAGATAGTTCAGCGCGTCCACCGGCTTCTCCCCCAAACGCAGTTCGAAATAGAGGTTATTCCCCTCCACCGAATAATATTTGGTAGGTTCGGCCACATAACCGACCACATCGCCTTTGTGGAGATATTCATTCTCCACAACCGGGATTTCCTTTAACTGGCCGCAGATGGCCGTGTACTCATTCCCCAGATCCAGACAGATGTAATTGCCAATCTCCTCGTTGCTTCCGATTTCCAGAACCCTGGCATCCGCCGGAGCCGAAACGGGAGTGCTCACATCACTCTGAATCATGTTGGCAGGATTGCATTTGTACTGCTCCAGAGTGGGGAACCAGGTGGTGGTATCCATGCTGTATCCTAAAATCACATTTCCCTCCACCGGCCACATAAGCTTATCAGCCTCCGTAAAGTTGAGGACCAAAGACTCATTGGCAATGGCCCCTGCTTCTTGCGCTTTCGTCTCCGCCATATTGACTTTTGCTGTTTCCGCCGGATAAACAATGGGTTCATTTACCGCGTTCTCCGCAATAAACCCCGCGTTCTCCTCCGGCTCTTCTGCATTGGAGCTTCCCGCCACCATGGGAGGATCCATCTCCTCTCCGGCAATGACGCCCTCCGGTTCCTTGATTTCCAGATAAGGGCTTTCTTCCATATTTTGAGCCCTCTTCTGGATCTTCACTGCTCCTGCTGCCGCAACAATAGTCAGCAGGCCCAACACAACCATGACAAGAACTAACTTATCCTTGAAAAGCTGGTTTACTCTCTCTTTCACGTTTTATCACCTCGGTAATATTCTTACCAAAGGAAACGTTCTTATTCAGTAATTTGCAATTTCCACATTCTGGAAATAATAATTCAAAAGCTCTTTAAAATCGTATCCCTCCGTCTCCAGGGCGTTGGCCCCGGCCTGGGAAAATCCGTACCCATGGCCGATTCCTTTGCAGGTCACGCGGATTTTGCCGTCCACCTCCTCAAAGGAATAGCAGGAGGACGAAAGCCCAAGAGCGTACTGAACCTCTTCCCCGCTGTATGTCTTCTGCCCGATCTGCACCTTCTTTACATATCCGGCCCCGTCCCTCTCCACAATCTGGATTTCCTCCGGAAGTGACGAAGCCTCCACAGAAACCGCCCCGGGAATGGAGTTTATCTTATCCGCCATGGTCCGGGGCAAAAACACCGCCAGACTTAAAAAACCGTCAGCCTTTAAGTCGCCCGGACTTTTGGCCTCCTTTAAATAGGGATATTCTTCCCCGCCGCTTCTGGTACTTCCCGAACCGGCACGACAGAAAAAAGGTTCAATGGGAGCCCCTTCGTAGGTAAGGTAAAGCCCACTGGTTTCTTCAATGGCCTCCGTAAGCTTTTCATAATTCTTCGCAAAATCCCTGCTGCCCCAGAGCTTTTCCATCTGCGACCTGCTTAAAGCGTCCATATCCAGAGCCTCTTCGTAAATACTGCCGGCTCCGTCCATCTCCCGGTATATGTAGGTTCTCGCAAGCACCGCCTGTGCCTTTATGGTTTCCTTTCCATATTCCGCCGGAATCTGCCCGGCCAGCACATGAACCAGGAATTCCTCCGCCGAAAGAGAAACCTCCCTCTGGTTTCGCACCACGATCACCCGCGGGCCTTCTTCCTCGGAAAGTCCCGTAATATCTCCGTCTCCCAGGCGGCCTGTCCATGCAAGCGTTGTCACATAGGGTATCATGATCATCAAAAAAAGCACCGTCAAAAATCGCTTCATCTTACCTCCCCGTCCATCTTTCGTCCGACAGACAGCTTCCCTATTGCATAAAAAGGGCCCGTCTCATATTCTCTTTACAAGTCTATGAGACGGGTCCGCCTTTTAGAACCGGTATAACCTACCTTAATTGCCCGCAGAACACATATTACAGAAGTCCTGCCAGACGCAGTTTACAGCTCAACTTTTATCTTCTTTAAGTGCCAGATGTCCGCCACATATTCCTCGATGGTACGATCCGAGGAGAACTTTCCGCTAGCTGCAGTATTTAAAATAGCCGTTTTTGCCCACCACTTCTCATCGCGGTAAGCCGCATCAATTTTAGCCTCCGTCTCCGCATAGGATCGGAAATCCTTCAGGATAAAGTAGGTATCCGCCCTGTCGCTGGACCGGGTGTTCAGTAAGGAGTCGTAAATATCGCGGAACAGTTCCGGATCCTGGGGAGCAAAGTAGCCGTTGATAAGCTGCATCAGCACTCTGCGGATTCCCTGATCGTTGTTGAAAATTTCCATAGGATTGTATCCGCCGTTCTTCTCCCATCCTATAATCTCATCAGAGGAAGCGCCGAAGATAAACATCTTATCCGCGCCAACCTCCTCAGCCATCTCCACATTGGCGCCGTCCATGGTCCCGATGGTCAGAGCGCCGTTTAACATGAACTTCATGTTTCCTGTACCGGACGCCTCCTTGCTGGCGGTGGAAATCTGCTCGCTCACATCAGCGGCGGCAAAAATCATCTCTGCGTTGGATACGCAGTAGTCTTCAATAAACACTACTTTGATCTTTCCGCCGATGGACTTATCATTATTCACCACGTCGGCAACCGCATTGATTAACTTAATGGTCAGCTTCGCTCTCTTATAACCGGCAGCGGCCTTTGCACCGAAAATGAAGGTACGCGGCACAATGTCCATATTGGGGTTATCCTTTAGCTGGTTATAAAGGTACATCACATGGAGAATATTCATGAGCTGGCGCTTATACTCATGAAGCCTCTTGACCTGCACATCGAAAATGGAACGGGGATCCACTTCAATTCCGTTGTGTTCCTTAATATAAGCAGCCAGACGGATTTTATTCTGATATTTGATATTCATAAACTCCTGCTGACACTTTTCATCATCTGCATAAACAGCCAGTTTTTTAATATGGGAAAGATCAGTAATCCACTCGTCTCCGATCTTATCGGTTACCCAGGCGGCAAGCTGGGGATTCCCATGAAGCAGGAACCGTCTCTGGGTAATGCCGTTGGTCTTATTATTGAACTTACCAGGCATCATTTCATAGAAGTCCTTTAACTCCTGAGTCTTTAAAATTTCCGTATGCAGTCTTGCAACGCCATTTACAGAGAAGCTTCCCACGATGGCAAGGTGAGCCATGCGAACCTGTCCGTCATAAATAATGGCCATCTTTCTGATTTTCCCGTTATCACCCGGATATGCCTTCTTAATGCTATCAATGAAGCGGCGGTTAATCTCTTCCACAATCTGATAGATACGCGGAAGAAGACGGGAGAACAGCTCAATGGGCCATTTCTCCAGAGCCTCGGACATGATGGTATGATTCGTATATGCACAGGTCTTTGTGGTGATCCCCCATGCCTCGTCCCAATCCAGATTTTCTTCATCCACCAGGATACGCATAAGCTCCGCCACGGCAACTGTAGGATGGGTATCATTAAGCTGGAATACGGTTTTTTCATAGAACTTGCGGATATCGTCATGGCTTTCTTTATATTTCTTTACCGCGCGCTGTACACTGGCGGAAATAAAGAAATACTGCTGTTTTAAGCGCAGCTCCTTGCCTGAGTAGTGGTTATCATTGGGATAGAGAACCTCAACAATGGTCTTTGCCAGATTTTCCTGCTCCACGGCCTTCTGATAGTCGCCTTTGTCAAACTCGCTTAAGTTAAAGGTGTTGATCGGCTGCGCGTCCCAGATACGGAGAGAATTTACCATATTATTATTATATCCCACAATGGGAATGTCGTAGGGAACAGCCATTACGGACTGGTATCCCTTCTGCACAAAACGGCTTCTCTTCCCGTCCCACTCTGTGTCCACGTAGCCGCCGAATTTCACTTCCATTGCATATTCGTCACGGCGGATTTCAAAAGGATACCCGTCCTTCAGCCACTCATCCGGAACCTCGATCTGGAAACCATCGCGAATCTGCTGCTTAAACATGCCATAACGGTAACGGATGCCGCAGCCATACGCCGGATATCCCAGGGTAGCCAGGGAGTCAAGGAAACAGGCGGCCAGGCGGCCAAGTCCTCCGTTTCCAAGGGCCGGGTCTCTCTCCTGGTCCTCGACGGCGTTCAAATCAAAACCCAGCTCCTTTAAGGCCTCAGAAATTTCTTTCCGGGCGCAGAGGCTTATGATATTATTGCCAAGGAAACGTCCTGTTAAAAATTCCATGGACATATAGTATACGATTTTGGAGTCCTGTTTCTCATATTCCTTATGGGTCGCAATCCAGCGGTCAATGATTTCGCTCTTTACAGCCAGAGCCACCGCCTGATAAACCTGTCCGGGAGTAGCCTCGTCAATGTTTTTTCTGTAAGCGCTTTTTAAGTTGTAAATGACCGATTTCTTAAAATCCTCTTTATTAATGGTATGATTCACGTCACTGTCCCTCCTACATTCTTATTTCGTCACCTTGGCAACGCCAAGAATCACGTTTTCTCCATTAATGTTCCATTCCTTTGTATATCCGGTCATCTGGCCAAGACCAATGCTGTCCGCCAGGACCTCCTCCTTTAAATGATCCGCATAATTCCTGATGATTCCGGCAATCTTTTCGTTCTTGTCCGCATAGACATAGATATGATCCATGACCTCAAAGCCGGCTTCCTTTCTCATCGTCTGAATCTTGCTTACCAACTCTCTGTAAAATCCCTCTTCCAGAAGTTCGGGAGTCATTCTCGTATCCAGAACCACAGTGATGGTGTTATCTCCCTCTGAAACATAGCCTTCCGTCTGGGCCATGTCAATCAGCAGATCTTCCTTTGTGAGAACCACTTCTGCTTTGTCGAAGGCAAAAGTCAGGGCGCCCTTCTCATTTAAGGTATCCATGGCGGCATTGCCGTCTAACTCCGTAAGGGCCTTTCTGATGTTTCCAAGCTGTTTTCCGTATTTCGGTCCGACAGTCTTAAGCTGCGGCTTGAAGGTATAGGAAGTAAACTCACGAACGTCATTGGTAAATTCCACGCTCTTTACATTGAGCTCATCCTCGATAATCTCCTGATAAAACTCCGGAAGCTCCCTGGGAGCCTTTACAAACATTCTGGCAATAGGCTGACGGTTCTTGATGTTCGCCGTATTCCTGGCGGCGCGGCCCATAACCACGATTTTTAAGACCTCATCCATCTTTGTTTCCAGTTCAGAGTCAATCCAGGCTTCCTTCACTTCCGGGAAATCACACAGGTGGATACTCTCCGGAGCGGCGGCATCGATGGATTTTACCAGATTCAGGTAGATCTCCTCGGTCATGAACGGAATCATGGGGGCCGCCGCCTTGGAAAGATCTACTAAGGCGGTATATAACGTCATATAGGCATTGATCTTATCCTGCTCCATTCCCTTTGCCCAGAAACGCTCGCGGCTTCTTCTTACATACCAGTTGCTCATGTCGTCCACGAAATCCTGAAGGGCTCTTGCGGCCTCCGGGATCCGGTAATTCTCCAGATCATGGTCCACCTCTTTCACAGTGGAGTTCAGCCTGGATAACAGCCACTTATCCATCACAGACAGTTTTTCATAGTCCAGACTGTATTTTGTGGCGTCAAAATTGTCAATATTTGCGTAGAGAACAAAGAACGCATAGGTGTTCCAGAGCGTTCCCATGAACTTTCTCTGACCTTCCATCACCGCCTTCCCATGGAAGCGGTTCGGGAGCCAGGGAGCGCTGTTGATGTAGAAATACCAGCGGATGGCGTCTGCGCCGTACTGCGCTAACGCCTCAAAGGGATCAACGGCATTGCCCTTGGATTTGCTCATCTTCTGGCCGTTCTCATCCTGGACATGGCCCAGAACGATAACGTTCTCATAGGGCGCCTTGTTGAATAACAGTGTGGATTCCGCAAGCAGAGAATAGAACCATCCTCTTGTCTGGTCCACAGCCTCGGAAATAAACTGGGCCGGAAACTGAGATTCAAACAATTCCTGATTCTCAAAAGGATAGTGGTGCTGTGCGAAAGGCATGGCTCCGGAGTCGAACCAGCAGTCGATAACTTCCGGCACCCGGTGCATTTCTTTGCCGCACTTTGGACAGGCAATGACCACATCATCAATAAACGGACGGTGAAGCTCCACTTCGCCCTGATCTCCGTCCATCTCCTTCCCGTACTTTTTCACCACATCCGCATAGTTGGGGCTCATCTTCTTTAATTCATCCCGTCCGCCGATGCAGTGCATATGGCCGCACTCACACTGCCATACGGGAAGCGGAGTTCCCCAGTAACGGTTTCTGGAAATGCCCCAGTCCTGAATATTTTCCAGCCAGTCCCCAAAACGGCCCTTGCCGATGGATTCCGGAATCCAGTTAATCGTGTTGTTATTTCTGATTAAATCTTCTTTTACGGCGGTCATCTTAATGAACCATGACTCACGCGCATAGTAGATAAGAGGAGTATCACATCTCCAGCAGTGCGGATAGCTGTGCTCAAACACAGGCGCTTCGAACAGCAGACCCTTACTATTTAAGTCCTTTAATACCATGGGGTCGGCTTTCTTTACAAATACGCCTGCGTACGGAGTTTCCTCTGTCATATTTCCTTTTGCATCCACAAGCTGTACGAACGGAAGATCATATTTTCTGCCCACCTGGGCATCGTCCTCACCGAATGCCGGAGCAATGTGTACCACTCCGGTACCGTCGGTAAGAGTTACATAATCCGCACAGGTCACATAGTATGCCTTCTTATTCTGCTTTCTGCAGATCTCCACCGCGCAGTCCAGAAGCGGCTCATACTCTTTATACTCCAGTTCTTTTCCGGTATAAGTCTCTAAGATCTCATAAGCCGGAGCGCCGTTTTCTTTATCGGCCAGTTTGCCAAGAACCGTATCCAGAAGCGCCTCCGCCATATAGTAAGTATAGCCGTCGGCAGCCTTTACCTTCGCATAGGTCTCCTTCGGGTTTACGCAAAGGGCAATATTGCTGGGAAGAGTCCAGGGCGTCGTGGTCCATGCCAGAATATATGCATCCTCATCTTTTACCTTAAAACGGACGATGGCGGAACGCTCTTTTACATCCTTATATCCCTGCGCCACCTCATGACTGGATAGGGGGGTGCCGCAGCGCGGACAGTAGGGAACGATCTTAAATCCCTTGTAAAGCAGCCCCTTGTTCCAAATCTCTTTCAGCGCCCACCACTCGGATTCAATATAATCATCATGGTAAGTAACATAGGGATGTTCCATATCAGCCCAGAATCCAACAGTACTGGAGAAATCCTCCCACATGCCTTTATATTTCCATACGCTCTCTTTACAGTACCCGATGAACGGCCCTAAACCGTACTGCTCAATCTGTTCCTTACCGTCCAGGCCCAGCTTCTTCTCCACTTCCAGCTCAACAGGAAGCCCATGAGTATCCCATCCTGCCTTTCTTGGAACCATATATCCCTTCATTGTGCGGTATCTGGGAATCATATCTTTAATTACACGGGTCAGCACATGACCGATATGGGGCTTTCCATTGGCCGTCGGCGGTCCGTCGTAAAATACATAGGGAGTTCCCTTTTTTCTGCTGTCGATACTCTTCTCAAAGATTTTCTGATCCTTCCAGAATTTCTCCACCTGCTTTTCTCTGTCCACAAAATTCAAATCTGTCGACACCTTCTCGTACATGACACAGTTCCTCCAATCTTGTTTCGTGTGCTGCTTTCTCTTCACAGCGTCTTTCGGTTATCCGTTTGTGTCGTATGCCTCCGCTTTTTCCTTTGCATTCTCAAAAAAGAATCCTGCTCTTTTCGATTCTTTGCCTGCTGTGGATTTTTGTCTTCCCTGATGAAAACAAAAATCGTCCTGCTCTTGCGAACAGGACGAGATATAAGCTCGTTTTACCACCTATCACTGCATACTGACATATGAGTTCCTTTTAACGGGGGAAAACCGGACAGGCTTACTTGCAGCGTTTTTTGTTTCAGCCGCCAGCTCAGGAGTGATTTTCCATCTGCACCCGGCGCCAGGCTTCCATCATCCCCGGCTCGCTTCGGCCTTCCTGCAGATTTACTGTCTCCGTCATTGCTGTTTTATATGTTTTAGGTTCTATAATTATAAGAATTTGCCCGGAAAAAGTCAAGGTTTTCCTCTTAGGTTCTCAAATTTTTCCGTAACAGTTCGCAGGGCGGGGAAAAACGGATAAAAACAGGCGTCAAGCTTGCTTGTAAGACTGATTTTATCTGTTTTTCCACATCGGGCAAACGCCCAATGCTTCTTGTCCGCGATACGCGGGCAAGAAGATGTCCTCCTCCCGTAAACAATAACTTCCGTCTTGCATCTTCCTGTCTGTAGTACGCGGGCAAGAAGACGCCCTCTCCCATGACCGGTAACCGTTCGTCCTGCAAATTCTCCATATTTGTTATTTTATTAACAATTCATTTGCGTTTTCATGATATCATGCTATACTGGAGAAAATAAAATCCTACCACCGATAAGGAGAAAGTATTATGAGCCAACGAAATCTCACTTTGCTCACGGACCTTTATGAGCTGACCATGATGCAGGGATATTTTTACGCGAAAGATGCCAACGAAACCGTTATTTTCGACGCCTTTTACCGCGCCAATCCCAACGGTAACGGATTCGCCATTGCGGCCGGCTTAGAGCAGGTAATCGAATATGTTGAAAACCTGCATTTTGATAAAGAGGACATTGAATATCTCCGTTCCACAGGAATCTTCAGGGAAGAATTTCTGGAATACCTTTTGACCTTCCGGTTCACCGGGGATATTTACGCGATTCCCGAGGGAACCGTTGTCTTCCCGCGGGAGCCGCTAGTAAAAGTCATTGCCCCCATTATGCAGGCCCAGCTCATTGAAACGGCCCTTTTGAACATCATTAACCATCAGAGCCTTATTGCCACAAAAACCGCCCGCATTGTCCATGCTGCCCGCGGAGATGGTGTGATGGAATTCGGACTCCGCCGCGCTCAGGGCCCGGATGCAGGAATTTACGGCGCCCGTGCCGCCATGATTGCCGGATGCATCGGAACCTCCAACGTACTCTGCGGGCAGATGTTTGATGTCCCCGTAAAAGGAACCCACGCCCATAGCTGGATTATGAGCTTCCCGGATGAACTGACTGCGTTCCGTACCTATGCGAAGCTCTATCCCTCCGCCTGCATCCTCCTTGTGGATACCTATGATACCTTAAAATCCGGTATCCCGCACGCCATTCAGGTATTCACAGAAATGAGAGAGGCCGGTATCCCTCTGACCTTCTATGGCATCCGCATGGACAGCGGCGACCTGGCATACCTCTCAAAAGAAGCGAAAAAGATGCTGGACGCCGCCGGCTTCAACGATGCTGTAATCTCCGCCTCCAATGATCTGGATGAAACGCTGATTACCAGTTTAAAAAACCAGGGCGCAACCATCAACTCCTGGGGCGTCGGCACCAACCTGATTACCTCCAAGGACTGCCCGTCCTTCGGCGGCGTATATAAACTGGCTGCCATCAAGGACAGGGCTACCGGAAAATTCCTTCCAAAAATAAAGGTATCCGAGAATGCAGAAAAGATCACCAATCCCGGAAACAAAACCATTTACAGAATTTATGGCCGGGAAAGCCACAAAATCATCGCCGATCTGATCTGCCTGGCAGGGGAATCCTACGACGAAAGCAATTCGCTGCTGCTGTTTGACCCCGTCGCCACCTGGAAAAAAACGCTTTTGGCCCCCGGAACATACGTCATGAGAGAACTTTTAATTCCCGTGTTCAAAAATGGCTCCTGCGTATACCATTCTCCCAGGGTTATGGACATTCAGCAATACTGTAAAAAAGAGCTCGATACCTTATGGGATGAGACAAAACGTCTTGTAAATCCCCATGAGGTTCATGTGGACCTTTCCAACGAGCTGTGGCACATGAGAGCGCAGCTCCTGGATTCCTATCACTTTGACTAAAAAATGAGGTATTTTTATGAGTGCAACAGATATCGCAACATCCATCGACGTCGACCTGGACGTCATTGCCAGACAGGCAAAGGAGCTGGCGGAGGAACTGATCACCGCCGCCCATATGAAAGAGGGACAGATTCTCGTGGTGGGCTGCTCCTCCAGTGAAATTGCCGCCCACGCCATCGGCTGCTACTCCAGCAAAGAAGTGGGGCAGACCGTATTCAACGCCATCTATCCCGTCGCCAGAAGACATGGAATCTACCTGGCTGCTCAGTGCTGCGAGCATCTAAACCGCGCCCTGATCATGGAGGAGGAAGCGGCGTTAAAATACAATCTGGAAATGGTAAATGTAAAGCCTCAGCTAAAAGCCGGCGGCTCTTTCTCCACCGCGGCATGGAACGGATTCTTCTCTCCCTGCGCCACGGAAAGCGTCAAAGCCCATGCAGGAATTGATATCGGAGATACCTTAATCGGCATGCATCTTCGTGCTGTGGCAGTCCCGGTCCGCACGACAATAAAAGCCGTCGGCTCGGCCCATGTGGTATGCGCCAGAACCAGGCTCAAATACATCGGCGGCCAGCGGGCCGCTTACGAGCAGCAGTAAACGTTTAAAAAAGTGTGCATACACGGACAAAGTGCTTTTGCTTTCATGGGAAAGGCCTTATCCCATCTTACTTTAGCACATAACGCAACAAAGTCTTTTCGGTCCAAAAATAAAGCCAGGGTATCGCTCAGTCATCTGCTTGGTGATTTTCGCGATACCCTTTTTTCTTTATTATTCAATAAATATCAGGGCGCCCATTTCCTGACAGCCCTTTATTCTTATTATTTTGTCCCTTTATTGATCATCCGCATAATTAAATCCACGGTCCCGTCAATCCCATAGCTCGCGCTGTTGATGCACAGATCATAGTTATTGGCATTGCCCCAGCTTCTTCCCGTGTAGAAATTGTAGTAGCGGGAATGCTGCCTGTCCAGACGCTTTAAAAGCTTTCTGGCCTTCTTTTCGTCCAGCCCGCCGTTGACTTCAATGGCCCGGTGGATTCTCTGCTCCACGGGAGCCGTGATATAAATACTCAAATGGGGAATCTTATTATTGGTCATAATGGAATCCCCGCACCGTCCCATAATGATAAAATCCTCTTTTCCCGCCATCTCGCACAAAAGATCACTTTGGTTAAAAAACACCGCGTCCCGTTTGGAAAGGCCGTGATACCGGCTGAATTCCCGCATGTGTTCTTTAAAGGTCATCTTCTTAATGGGTTTAAAAGCGCTGGCCGGACTCTGGTTTATTTCCTTCTGCACATGCGTGTACCCTGCCTTGTCCTGAAACGCATCCTTTTCGGCCTCCAGGCGCTTCAGCACCGCCTCGAATATTTCCGCGTCATAGTAATTAATTTTAAGCTTATCCGCCAGCTTAAAGCCCACATCAATTCCGCCGCTTCCGTAAGTCCAGCTGATGCAGATAATAAGGTGGTCCGTACTGGAAAACCGGTTCTGAAGATTAAAGGTATTAAGCTTTGCCATTTTGGGGTCAATCACATCTCCGCTGGCAAAACTTGTGGGAAGGCTCATCACTTCCCCCAGGATCCTGTTGTATTCCCGCATACAAAGCTTCCGTTCTTCCCTGTCCTCGATGGTTCGGGCCATGTTCGCGATGAGCGCCAGCTCACTCCGCACAATATT
This sequence comes from uncultured Lachnospiraceae bacterium, assembly GCA_910585355.1. Classification (GTDB taxonomy): domain Bacteria; phylum Bacillota; class Clostridia; order Lachnospirales; family Lachnospiraceae; genus CANRXD01. Next base: position 35,960 of record CAJUDN010000010.1, on the reverse strand, counting down.
CCCCTGGGGACGAGTCATTAAAAGCTCTGTCAGCTCATTGACGCACCGTTCCCTGTCCCGGTTAAACACGCGGCCGAGGGAAGAGCCCAGATGGCAGTACACTTCCGCATCCAGATCATAAATATGCTCCGCCAGCTCTTTGATTTCATCTCTGTTAATAGGCATATCTGCTCCCCCTTCCTACAAAAAGAATACCAGCGTATCCAGAATAAATACAGGAAACAGCATTATGAAAGACCACAAAAGGTAGCCAAAAAACGAAGGCATCCGGATACCGTTTTCATCCGCTATGGACTTCACCATAAAGTTAGGCGCGTTTCCAATATATGTATTGGCCCCCATAAACACAGCTCCCGCAGAAATCGCTAACAGCATCTTCACAGGAACCACTCCCAGGGAGGTAGCCATTCCCTCTCCCAGTCCCAGCGCCCCGGCCGTGGTTAAAAATACCAGGTAGGTAGGCGTATTATCAAGAAAACTGGAAAGGACACCTGTGGTCCAGAACATCTGGAAGGGCTCTGTGATTCCAAGCCTTGCTCCGTTGGCCTTCAAAAGCATGAGGGCCGGCTGCATGGTAATGAAAATTCCGATAAATAAAACGGCAACCTCCCGGATAGCGCCCCAGGTAAAGTGATTTTCCCGGCGAATAGACACATCCGTGGTCTTAAAAGATAAAAATGCAGCCAGAAGGATAATCACAATCTCAATGAGAGACGGATATCCCAGAACCACCTCTCCGAAAATACGGACTCCCAGCGCCTTTCCTTCCGCGTTCTGAAATGCAGGAAGGGAAGGAAGCGTTCCGCTTAAAATCACGGCCGCCACAATCATCACAATAAAAATCAGGTTGTGAGCTCCCTTTAATTTAAGCTCCGTACCGGGCCTGCTGATATCTGGTTTCAGGCCGGATGCAATATCCGCCCGGTACGCCCGCATGTCAATCTTATAAAACAGAAAAAGCAGTACCGCCATGTTAAAAAGCAGAAGCGGCAAAAGATGCAGACTCCAAAAGAACGGAACTCCTCTCATAAACCCCATAAGAAGCGGCGGATCCCCAATGGGAGTTAAACACCCGCCCATATTGGAAACCATAAAAATAAAAAATATCACAATATGGCGCCGTCTCTTTCTCCAGGAATTCATTTTAATTACCGGGCGGATCATCAGCATGCTGGCCCCTGTGGTTCCAATCCAGCTGGAAAGAAGCGTTCCAAAAGCCAGAAGCCCCACATTGATTCTCGGCGAACCGGCCAGGTCGCCGGACATGGTAATATTTCCGGATACGCAAAACAATCCAAACAGTAAAACAATAAATGTAAGATAGTCGTTGATAATACATTCCAGAACCGTCTCTGCTGCCGTTCCTGTTCCAAAAAGAACAGCAAAGGGCACAGTAAAAAGCAGGGACCAGAATGCCACTGCGTGGGGCTGATGCGCCTCCCACCATTCCGCCTTCCATAACGGCAAAACCGCAATGCAAAGTAAAAGGCCTGCAAAAGGAACGCAAAGCCACGGAGGAATCCCTTTCGCTTCCTCCCGGGCTGCCGTCTCCGCTGCCAGAGCCGTCATAGGGTTCAATAAGAACACGGCCCCCAGACATCCACAGAGATTAATTAACCGTTTCATCATAAACCTCCATAATTTGTCTCATTCCTATCATACTCATTCCTATGCATACTCATTTCATATTCATTTTCTGATACAGCCCACAATTATAACAACTTTCCTCCGGAAATACAACATCAGACCCTCTAAAGAAATAGGCATAATCCGGAAAAAAATAGACATTTCTGCCAAATTGCACTGCAGGAATTCAGGAAATTTCCTAAACGGCGTTTCCACCATCCCCACGGATCCTCCCGGACACCCATGGCGGAATGGTTCACGCGCTCTGACATCCGCAAAAAAGAATCCTGCCCGGCAGAACACTCCGCCTGCGGCGGGTCACGACAGCGGCATCTTCCTCTCTGCCGCAGTGCGATACTAAGTTTCCTATGGAATAAAAAAATCCACATCGGCCCCTGCACAGGAAACCGATGCGGATCTGGTGAAACGATTTTACCGCCTATTCTGCTCTGGCGCCGTCCTCGCCTACATAATAGCCGTCAATTGTGGTGCTGGCTGCCATGGCTCCCTGGGCCGCCCCTGGCTCTGGGTTCAGGTAATACCATTTCTCCCCGATTTTCTGCCATCCGGTGACCATAGCCCCCTGGGTTCCCTCAGCGCTGGGATTCAGATAGTACCATCTTCCGTCCACCAACTGCCATCCGGTAGCCATGCTTCCCTCCGGAAGCAGATAGAACCAGCTCTGATAAACGGGATCAAAATACCATCCGCTGATCATGGCTCCCTGACCGCCTTCCTCTGCGGAATTCAGATAATACCAGTGACCGTTAACCGAGCACCACCCGGTAGCCATGTTGCTGTGGGCATCGAAATAATACCAACAGCCGTTGATGTGTCCCCATGTGCTGGCCGCAAAACTCCCATCCTTTTTCCGGAATTTCCATCCTCCCTGGCCATCGCTCTGCCAGGCGCCTTCCATGGCGTAGCCGCCGCTGCCGGGACTCACTGCCTTGGAACTGTTTCCGCTGACGCTGTCTCCGCTGTCGGAGCTGGAGTCACCGCCTCCGCCGCCACTGCTGTTCTTTTGGAAAACGGCTCTTACAGCCACGTCTCCCTCTGGCATGGTAAAACTGTTTCCCCTAATTTCCACGTTGCCAGATACCACCTGCCATTCCTTAAAGTGATACCCTCCTTCCGGTGCGGCGTTCAAGGTGATCTCCGTACCCGCCGGGGCCGAAGTCGAAGATGCGGAGGCGATGCCCCTTCCCTCAGTCTCCACCCTTATGCTGTAGCTCACAGACTCCGGAGGCTGAGGCGGCTGGGGATCCGGCGAAGCGCTGTCCCTTTCAAACACCGCGGTAAGGCTGCGGCTGTCTGTAACAGAGAAGGTATAGCTTGCACTGGCGCTGACCTGGCTCTCCCCCTCCGTCCATTTTACAAAATGATACCCCTCATTTGCAGAAGCCTCAACAGTTGCAGAAGTGTTTTCCCTGTAAGTCCCGCCGCCAAAAACGGCGCCGCCGGCTGCAGGGCTTGCGCTGAGGGAAATCTTGTACTCCTTTGCCTGATACAATGCTGCGGTAATCCTGCCCTCCATCTCTGCTGTTGTATCGGTTGCAAATGTATCTCCTTCGCCTTTTGACAGGGAAACAGTAAAGGAAAAGCTGCCGTCTGTCCCTTCCCTGTCCGTACTGCTTCCGGCCAAAGCCGAAGTAAAGCCTGTCAGGGAAACGATACAAGTCACATGATTCAGATCCATGCCCTGAAGCTGATCTTCAATCCATGCCTTCACCCTTGCTTCCGTGTTTGCCTCAGATTGCCCCACAATCCAGCTCATACTCTGAAGCCTGGCTTTTACAGCCCCCACGTCAGCTACATTTCCCGCAGCCGGGTTTGGCCCGTTAGAAACATTTATCCTGTAGTTTTGTGTGGTTGTGCCGTCCTCTGCGGTGACGGTAAAGGTCCATGTTGCTCCGCTGTCAGCGGTGGCCAGGGCGGAAACGGTGGCTCCGTCAGCCGGGATAATCAAAATCTTTCCATTCTCCGCGGGCAGGGCTGTTCCATAAGGCAGCACAACGGTAATTTCTGTTCCGCCCACTGTGCCCTCTGTCCCGTCTACAGAAACGGACTGTATCCCTGCGTCCGTAGAATCCACGGTTAACACGGCTTCATCACTTGTCACGCTGCCTAAGCTGCTGGCAACAAGGCACCGGTACTTCCAGCCGTCCATGCTTTTCTCGGCTTTTTCTATGGTATAACTGCTGTCTGTGCTGCCCGAAATATCTTCCCAACTGCTGCCGTCCTTGCTTACCTGCCATTGACAGGTTGGGGCAGGGGCGCCCACTGCGGTTACGGCAAAAGTAACGGTCTGGCCCGCGGCAACCCTCTGGTTCTGGGGCTGGCCTGTCACCGCCGGGAGAATGTCTCTTTCAAAAACTGCCTGAATCGTCACATTTTCGACAGGCATAACAAAGGTATTATCCGTAACCGTTACTCCCCCTGCCGTAACCTGCCATTCCTTTAAATGATAGCCTTGGTTTGGGGTGGCAGTCAACGTGATTTCCGTCCCTTTCTTCGCTTCAACCAAAGAAGCAGAGGCACTACCGTTTTCCCCGGCCTGCACCGTCACCTTATGGGGGATTTTATCGGAGATTACACTGTTGTTCTCATACCCTCCAACCCCCTCAGGAACGCGAATAATAAGATTTTCACAGCCGCCAAAGGCATCATAGGAAAATGTGGGGGCAGGATTTCTGGTAAAGGTCAGCTCGGTCAAACCGGTACAGCCGGCAAAAGCATACATGCCTATGGACTGGACACTTTCCGGTATCTCGGTCAAGGCAAGGTTTCTGCAATTCACAAATCCTCTCTCCCAGATATTCGTAAGACCCCCGGGCAGCTCGGTCAACGCAAGGTTTTCACAGTTGGAAAACGCAAATCTTTTGATGATTTTTATATTCTCAGGGAGCTTCGTCAATTTAATGTTTTTGCAGGTATCAAAGGCGAAATTCCCAATATCCGTAATCCCCTGGGGCAGGCTGGTCAGAGCCAGATTGGCACACTGCTGAAACGCAGAATCCCCAATCGTTGTAACATTGGCAGGCAGCTCGGTCAGCGCAAGGTTTACACAGCCGCTGAATGCACTAGTTTTGATAGAAGTAATACCTGCCGGCAGCTCGGTCAACGCCAATTTTTTACAATTAGAAAACGCAGACTCATTGATAACGGAAATACCGTCAGGCAGTTTTTCTAACGCAAGCTCAAAGCAGCCGCAGAATGCATAATTTCCAATAAAATCAACCCCGTCAGGCAAATTGGTCAAAGCAAGTTTTTGGCAATAATAAAATGCATTGCTCCCAATGGAGGTGACATTAGGGGGCAGCTCATTCAGTTCAAGATCATTGCAATTCTCAAAGGTGTCATTCCCGATTCTTACAATATCATCCGTTAGCTGCAGCTCTGTAAGATTTGCACAGTTTGCAAATGCATAATTTCCCACAGAAGTAACCCCATCCTCAATGATGACCTTGGTAATTTCTCCTTTATAGGAATGCCATGGCCGGTTTGCTTCTAACCTAAAATCAGGCATCTCTCCGCTTCCTGTGATCGTAAGGGTTCCATCCGCTAACTCCCAGTGAAGGCTATCGCCATCTCCAAAATCCCCAGAAGCGATTTCTCCGGCCAGGAGAATAGCCGCCAGCTGTCCCCCCTCTTCCGGCTCCTGTTTCACCGCATTGGAGGGAGTGGCATTGCTGTCTGATGTGCTGTCTCCCTCTTCCAGATATTCCTCTTCTCCACCGGCTTCCCCGATACCACTGTCCTGAATCTGTGCGCCTGATTGGGCAAATGCCGGCCGGGCACAAAGGAAAAATAACATGGTACCGCACAGCAGCAGGCTTAATAATCTCCTCTTTTTCATTCCGCATTTTCCTCTCTTTGAATTTTGTTCCGGTTCCCAAAACAAGCAGGGGAATCCCGCCCCGGGAAATATTTAAATGCAGGCTCTCCTTTGGGAGAGCCTTTTTTTCCTTTATGCCCCCCCCCCCCAAAAAAACCACCGGCCATTTTAACATATCCTGTCCACCTCCTTCCTCAGAAAATTCCTGGTTTCCGTTTACAAGACATTTGCAGATGGCAGCCCTTTTTTGATTTACAGGAACGTACACCCGATGAAACAAAAAACCGCCATAAACAGAGGATTCTGAAAGGCAGTTTTTTAATCATTATAAAAATTTTCTTTTGGAAAACAAGACATCTGGCAGGAACGTCAATTTTCTGGCAATAACGTATTGCTGTTGGGATAAGCTATATCTCCAGAACCACATCCACACAAAACTCCGAATCACTGTTGGATATCTGAGCCTGGCCTCCATATTTTTCTGCAACAGCAGCTATGGAAACAAGTCCTGTCCCCTGCCCGCTGTGTTTTGTGGAGCGGTAGCCATCCGCCCCTTTCCTGATTTCTCCGTCAAAGCTATTGGTGGACACGATGTACAGGCTGATGCCGTGGCGGATTTCCGTAGTCAGGCAGAAATACCTTCTGTTCTCCGGCACAGTAAGGCATCCCTGTATGGCGTTTTCAATCAGGTTTCCCAGCAGAGAGGCCATATCCGTCTCAGTGACAGAAAGGGGATTGGGCAGCTCAATGTGCCAGTCTGTGTCTACGCCTGCAGAGACAGCCATTTCATGGTAATAGCCAAACAATGCGTTCATTGCGGCATTGGCACAGTAATTTACAGGCACCCTCTCTGTAAGGCTGGCTTCGTTATCTGCAAGATATTTCCGGATGCTGTCCATGTCCCCCTTTTCCGCAAGGGAAGAGAGCAGCCTCAGGCCATGGCGGAAATCATGGCGCAGCCTTGCGGTCTGACGCATATGCTCCAGCAGCGTCTGGTACTGGCGGGACTGCATCTCAAAAATCTGAGCCCGCTCCTTTAGTTTTGCATGTTCCAGTATAACAGTTGTGCTCCAGTAAAATAGCACATAGATAGCAATAAGCACTGCAAAAAGGCATATCTCCAACAGCAGAAAAAGGAAAAACATACGTCCTGTATGAATGGTAGCATAGGATTTGGGAACAGCAATTTTGTTAAAAACAAAAAACACAGCGGAAAATACAACCGTCGAGTACCATACCCCCGGAAAATCCAGGCTGTCAACTCTCTGGAAAAAATACTGGCTGGCAGGCCAGGCGAAAACAGCCGCAATCAGGCAGGAAATCCCAAGCTGAAAGAAGGCGGCCTCCGGAGAAAAGTTTGCCATCCCGGATGTGGGATGGAGAAAGGCGTCAAAAGAATAGGCAAACTGGGCCGGAAAGGCCTGGACGGCACAGACCCCCACATAAACGGCAAGACATCTTGGCAGGTCGCTTATCACCATGCGGCGGAATATAAAAAAGAACAGGACAAGGGACAACAGGAAAAGAGTATTCACATCCATCCGGAACAGAGTACAGAAGCAGGAACACAGGATGGAATAGGAAATCAAAATAACCCCGGACAAAACGACCGTCTTACGGGGTGTGTACCTTAGCTGGTTCTTCATTGTATAATAGCAGGATGCCGCTGAAGGCAGCAGCACTAAAAACTGGGGAAAGGCTGACAGCCATCGGTTGATCTCCATCGTCAGTCTCCTTTCCTGTGCCGCTGGTTTCTGCGTATTTTTCTAAAATGGTAATCCCTTGCCGCCTGCTGGATCTTTAACCGGTCCCGCACGCGGATGGGAAATTTCCCGCCGTTTTCCAGTATACAGCAATTATCCTCAAATCCAAGGATGTATTCGACATTCACCGCAATCCCCTTATTAATAAGCAAAAAACGGGAATCCTTGTCCGTAAGCCCTATAAATTCCCCCATAGTCATACGACAGCGCAGCTTTTCCCCATCCAAAAGACCGATATCAAGATAATGGGCATCTGTTACGGCAAAAGCAACCCTATCCAGATATACCCGAAGGGTTTTCCTGTTGCTTATCACCTCTATATATTTCTCCTGGGGCGGAAGCACCTTCAGGATATCCTCCAGTACATTAAAAATACGCCGGGGAACCAAGGGCTTGGTAATATATTCAAAAGCATGGCAGGAAAAGGCATCCGGCATAAACTCCGTGCTGGAGGTAAGGAACACAAGGATGCACCTGCTGTCTATCCCCCGCATTTTCAGCGCGGCGGCAATCCCGTCCATACCTTCCATGTAAATATCCATGAATACAGCCGAAAATCCCCCGGCCTCAAATACTTCAAGAAATGCCTCTCCGTCTAAGAAGGGGATGGTATCTATATGGCAGTGATGCTGTGTACTAAAGCTGCTGATCAGTTTGGCCATTTCCCCCAGACATTCCTGTTCGTCGTCCACCAAAGCTATCTTCAAATCCGTCTCACTCCGATTTCATCTGATAATCTGTTTTATTTATATCACAAAAAAGGATGTTTTTAAAGTGCATTAAGCAACAACCTGCCTATGTAGCCAGCTCAAAACAAATCCTGCCATACAAATATTTGCGGTTGCAATTTCATATCGTCTGGTTTATCATAAGAGGGCGTTTATTTCCGCGAACAGTAACTTTATTTCAAGGGGGAAAGAACTATGAAGCGTGAGAATTTTGGCTCCCGGCTGGGCTTTCTTTTAGTCAGCGCCGGATGTGCCATTGGAATCGGGAACGTATGGCGTTTCCCATATGTGGCCGGAGAGAACGGCGGGAGTGTATTTGTGTTGTTCTACCTGCTCTTTTTACTGTGCATGGGAGTTCCGGTCCTCACCATGGAGCTGGCCGTGGGGCGGGCCGGGAAAAAGAGCGCCGTCCAGGCTTACAGAGCCCTGGAAAAACCTGGGAGCAGGTGGCATATCCACGGATGGTTTTGTGTGGCAGGATGCTGTCTTCTTATGATGTATTACACCACCGTCTCCGGCTGGATGCTCAGTTACTTTTTTAAATTCGCCTCCGGCGCTTTCACAGGACTTGATTTCGAAGGCGTTTCCGGTGTCTTTGGCAGCCTTCTGGCAAGTCCGTCGGAAATGGGGCTCTGGATGGCCGTTACCGTTTTAGCCGGCTTTCTGGTATGCAGTCTCGGCATTCAAAAAGGTCTGGAACGCATCACAAAATGGATGATGTGCTCCCTTTTGGCGCTGATTTTAGTTCTGGCTGTTCACAGTCTGCTGCTTCCCGGAGCGAAAGAAGGGGCCTCCTTCTATCTGTTTCCCGACTTTTCCAGAGCTTCAGACGTTGGATATGGAAAAGTAATCACAGCCGCCATGAACCAGGCCTTTTTCACCTTAAGTCTCGGGATCGGCGCTATGGAAATTTTTGGAAGCTATATGGCGGACAGCCATACCCTGGCCGGCGAAGCCGTCCGTATCTGCGCCCTGGATACTTTCGTGGCTCTCATGGCCGGACTCATTATTTTCCCGGCCTGCTTTTCCTTCGACGTACAGCCTGATGCCGGACCGCAGCTTATTTTCATCACTCTGCCGAACGTATTTGTCAACATGTCCGGCGGACGGATCTGGGGAACTCTGTTCTTCCTCTTTATGACGTTCGCTAGCTTCTCCACGGTCATTGCCGTCTTTGAAAACCTGTTGGCAAGCTGTATCGACAATTTCGGATGGTCCAGGAAGAAGGCTGTTGCTGTGAACTGTATACTGATTCTCGTTTTAAGCCTTCCCTGTGTGCTCGGCTACAACCTGTGGAGTGATCTTCGCCTTATTGGCGGCCGGGATGTCTTAGACAGCGAGGACTTTTTAGTAAGCAATCTTCTCCTGCCCCTGGGCTCTTTAATATATCTGCTTTTCTGCGTCACCCGCCGGGGCTGGGGCTTTGATCACTATCTGGCTGAAGCCAATAAAGGACAGGGGATTAAAATTCCGGAAAGTAAGTTTCTCAAATATTATTTCCAGTATACTCTGCCTGTGCTGATTCTGGTGATTCTGGTCCAGGGATTGTTATAAATGCCGGGCACAGCAAACGTTCAGACCTATAATTTTAAACATGTAAGCAAACGCCGGGCGCGGCGGCCATACGGCCGCCTGCGTCCGGCGTTTAAAATCACTGCTCATCAAACTGATCTTTCCATCAATCTTTCCATACATGCCATGCTTCCATTTTCAATTACCGTCCGATCATAATGTTAATGATCTCTGTATTGGTGGCTTTCATACCCTCTCTTGCCAGACGTCCCACATTCTTCATGGTATTGTCAACGCCTTTGGTGACAATTCCGTCTCCGTCATAGAACTGCTGTCCGCGGATATACATGTTATAGCCCAATATTCCGGCATCCACAGCCTCGGCAATCTTGGCGGCGCAGGAGGCCTTGGCTCCGTCGCAGATGGTTCCGGAAAGAATGGCCACAGCATTGACAATCGTATGGGCCACCTCATCAAAACCTCCTCCGTTAAGATAGGCAATGCCCGCTCCCGCGCCTGCGCCTGCGCTTACGGCCCCGCAGTAAGCGGAAAGGCGTCCGATGGGGGTCTTCTGACAGATTGCGGTCAAATCTGAAAGCGCCAGGGCACGGTACAGCTTGTCATCATCCACCCCAAGTTCTCTTGCGTAAACCACAACCGGAACGGAGGCAGTAATGCCCTGATTCCCGCTTCCGGAATTAATAATAACAGGAAGCTCACAGCCGTTCATTCTGGCGTCCGAGCCGGCAGCCGCCATGGCTCTTGCCCTCGTCCTTACATCGCCGCCGTTCATCTCCATCAGGACCTTACCGATATTCGCGCCGTAATTTCCCTTCATTCCTTCCTCGGCAATGGCCATATTATACTTCATCTGACGCTCCAGCACCGGCTTTACGTCTTCCACATCCACCGTATTGATGAAATCCCAGATATCTTCCATATTAAGAAGGGAACGGTCCGTAAGGCCTTCCTCATCCTCTCCCTCTACAACAATTTCCTTTAACTTCTCCCCATTCTTTTCAATAAGAACAATGTTGGTATGGTAGTTTACAATTCTTACCTTGGAATAAGAATCTCCCTTATATAAAGTAACGACAATCTCAAAGGTCAGTCCATTGTCCACATACTCTACAGAAATATCCGTATTGGCCAGAAATTCCCTCATCCCGGCAATCTGCTCTGGAGTCACGCTGGCGATCACCTCCAGCTCCTTATCAGGGTCGCCCCCCACAATTCCCGCGGCGGCGGCGGCCGGGATTCCCTTTAAATGGTCAGTGTTGGGCACAATGACGGATTTTACATTCTTAATAATGCTTCCGCTGGCTCCAATCACCACTTTATCCGGCATCTCCCCCAGCACCTTTCTGGCCATGGCAGCCGCATACGCCAGTGCAATGGGCTCTGTACATCCCATGGCGGGCTTTAACTCCTCCTCCAGAATTTTCACATATGCGCCGTACTTCACATTGCTCTTTTCCATATTCGTCCCTATCCTTTCTTATGTATCTTTATAACGGTTCTGCAAATCTTTCCATTATACTCCGTTTCGGTCCGTTCTGAACAAGCGCCGCCGGCGCTTAGCGCTCCATGCGGAATTCACTTGCATTTTCTTTATAATTAGAGTAACATAAAAGCAGATGAAAGTAAAATTTAATGTTTTAAATATATCATTTAAAAATATTTATAGTTGCAGTTCACGGTACGGGGAAAGCCGGACGAAAACAGACATCAGGCGAACGCCCGCGACCGCTGTGTTTTCCTACGGTCACCACGGCGTACGTGCAGACTTATCTGAACGGTTACCTTAAAACGGGCAAGAAAATATTCCATGAACAGTGACTTTATATATAGGAGTTCATCTATGGAATTACGAGAAATCAACACCTTCCTCCATGTGGCGCAGCTAAAAAGCTTTTCCAAAGCGGCAAAAGCCCTTGGCTACTCCCAGGCCGCCGTCACCATCCAGATCAAGCAGCTGGAGGGAGAGCTGGGCATCCACCTGTTTGACCGAATCGGAAAGCAGACCATCCTGACGCACCAGGGGACAATTTTTTATGAACACGCCGCCTCAGTCATGAAAGAGCTGTCCCGCGCCCGTGCTGCCGTGACAGAATCCAGGAAGCTTACAGGGGTCCTGACTATCGGAACCATTGAGTCCATCTGCGCTTCCATCTTTCCCCCGCTTTTAGAACAGTTCCATAAAGCACATCCTCTGGTAAAAATAAGCATTGTATTGGACTCCCCTGATGTGCTTCTGGAACGCATGGATAAAAATTCCATTGACCTGGTATATCTGATGGACCAGAGAATTTATGACCATAAGTGGATAAAAGTCATGGAAGAACCGGAGGACATTGTTTTTGTTTCCTCCTCTTCCCACCCTCTGTCTGGCTCAGGCCCCCTGTCTCTGGATGAAATTATCCGGGAACCGTTTCTTCTGACAGAAAAAAATGCCAGCTACCGGTTCGTTTTGGACCGGTACCTGGCGGCCTGTAATCAAAAAATCGAGCCTTTTCTGGAAATCGGAAATACAGAATTTATTATCCGTCTGTTAAAAAACAATGCCGGAGTTTCCTTCCTTCCGGAATTTTCCATCAAGCAGGAAGTGACGGCAGGAACCTTAAGTATCCTGCCGGCGCGTGATTTTCATATGTGCGTCTGGCGTCAGATTCTCTACCATAAAGATAAATGGGTCACCAGAGAGATGGAAGCCTTTATCGAACTTGCAAAGGCTGTGACCTGACCTGCGTTTTCCCCGCCCCTGCCAGAAGAAGCGCCAGAAAAACAAGACCTGCGCTTACCATAATAGTCAGATGATAGCTTCCTGTCATGTCGTAAAACTGGCCAAACAGCGTATTAAACGGAGATGCCAGAAGCGTTCCGAACATGGATACATAGGAATAGGCGGCTCCATAAGTCTCCCCTTTCCAAAAGAGGCGGCAAAAAAGCGGCATCATCACCGAAGACAGCGGAAATGTAATGCCAAAAAGAAACGCCCCCGTCATCACGCTCTCCGTCATCCCGGTCAAAAGCAGGAAATGCCCTCCCACTGCTATTGCAGCCGAGCACACGAAAGTTTTTATGACTCCATACGTATCGCTTGCCTTACCTAAAAACAGCTTACTGAACATGTTCCCAAACAAGGCCAAAGTGGTCATCATGGCAGCCAGGGCCATGGGAAGCCCCGAAGCCAGGCCGCAGGAGGTTAAAAACATATTTAAGTACGAACCGGAAATACAGCAGGCATAGGCAATTAAGGCCATGTAAAACACGGGCTGCTTTAAAAACGTAAGAAGTCCCATGGCATCTTGCCTTCCTCTCCCGTTTTCGGAATTGTTTTCTTCCGACGCCTCTTTTTCCGCCCCGTACGGCTTCATATTTTTATCCTCCGGACCATAGCGCAGAATGAAAATGGAAACCGGAAGGATTAACGCCATACTGATGATTCCCGTAATCACATAGCTGGCCCGCCATCCCAAAGCAGGTATGGAAATTCCCAGACTGCTGCTCCCAAACATTCCAATCAGCCCGGAAAAGGCAGCCGAAATTCCCACGGCTGTTCCTGTTTTTTTATGGAACCAGTTCCCTAAAAGAATTGGCGCCGGAAGCATGCACAAAAAGGAAGAAGCCGCTCCCTGAATCAGTCCGGCCGCATACCACTGCCACAGCCGGTGAAAGGTCCCCATGGCCACATTGCAGCCGCCAAATACCACAGCCGCCGCACTGATTACCAGCCGTACATCCATTTTACGGAAACTCTTTGCCACAAACGGCAGGGCCAGGGCGGAACTTATGGAAAACAGGGTCTTGTAAAAGGCAAACCCTCCCATCTCAAATCCCAGCTCTTCGCATACCGGGGAATAAAATACTCCCGCACAGTTATTAATAAGACCCAGACTGGCTCCCTGGAGGATACAGCATCCCGCAAGAATCAGCCAGGCATAATGAAGCTTTTTTCCCATGGCCGCCCTACCTGCTCTCTCTTAGCCGTTTCAGCCTCCCGGCGCACCGGTCTGCATCCACCCGCCACATACAGGTACTGCAGTAGAGGCATTTCCCCGGGTCCCGTCCCTCTTTCACATCATTGGCCCACTGGTAATTCACCAGAACGCCCCGTCCAATGTTCACCATATCCACATTTGTATCCTGAAGTACGGCCTCGGCCGTCTCCCCGTCCTGAATCCCATAAACGGCAAATACCGGAACCGAGACGGCTTCTTTTATCTTTTTGGCTCCATAAATAGCCTCTGCAAAAGGATATCCGTCCGGTTTTTCCCTTCTGGCCTCCATATCAAATCCATAGGAAACATTGATAAAATCGATTCCATGAGCTTCAAGCCATCTGGCATGTTTCATTCCGTCGGAAAGTTCCGGCTCAAAGGCGCCCAAGCGGATTCCCACAATAAATTCCGGCGGCGTGACCTTACGGATTCCTTCCAGAATCCTCCGGAGGATTTCCATGCCGTCCGGGCCATATTCGTCATTTCTCTTATTTACCAGACGGTTCATAAACTGGCTCAGCAGGTAGCTGTGGCATCCGTGAAGCTCCACCCCGTCATATCCGGCCTGGTATGCCCGCCTGGCCGCCTCGATAAACTCCTCTTCCAACCGGTGAATTTCTTCCACAGAAAGCGCCCTGCCCCTCTTCTCGATTCCTTTCTGTACGCAGGTATACTCACTGGGGCATACCCTGTCCTCAGTGGCGGAAATGACTCCCGCATGATGGAGCTGAATAAAAATGGGGACCCTCTCTTCGTGAACCGCTTCCGTAATTTTTTTGAGGCCGGGAATCTGCTCATCCTCCCAGATTCCAAGCTGGTCCAGGCTCAGTCTGCCCTGACGATTGATGCATGTCGCTTCCTGAATAATTAATCCGGCCCCGCCTTTGGCAATGGCCCGGTAATGGTTTATGTTTCGTTCCGTGACCATTCCTCTGTCGTCACTCCATTCGAAGCACACCATGGGCGGAACACAGACACGGTTTTTTATTTCATGTCCTTTTAAGTTCCAGGCTGTGAACAAACGTTCCATCTTTTCTCTTCCTTTCCTTCAGGTAATATTGTATATAACTTAAAATTATATTATACCACTTATTTTCCACTTTTCATATATTTTTTTCATCTTTTTGTCATAAAAAACTTGCAGTATAAAAAAGAAGTATTTATAATGATAACCAACAGTTCCTACACTACCGTACTGCAGTCGTTCCGGTACCTTATGGACGATTACGGCATACAGCCATTCAGACTCCCCTCTCGGCGGGCCGTATGCCCGCGGCCGTTTGCGTTTTCACACGGCCAGCGCGGGGGGACGCGCAGGCCTTGTCCGAACTGTTTCCCTGCACTTATTGATTGTGCAGAAAAATACGTTGCCGCAAAGTGGCAGAATGGAGGAGATCGTTATGGGAAAACAGAACATTGACTGGGCAAATCTTGGATTTGGCTATATCAAAACCGACTACCGATATGTTTCCAACTATAAAAACGGCGCATGGGATGAAGGCGCCCTCACCACAGAAGACACGATTACACTGAGCGAATGTGCATGTGTGTTCCAGTATGCACAGACATGTTTTGAGGGATTAAAGGCCTATACAACAGAAGACGGACATATTGTTACTTTCCGTCCCGACTTAAATGCCGAGCGCATGATTAACACCGCAAAGAGACTGGAAATGCCGCCGTTTGCCAAAGAGCGCTTCCTCGATGCAATCACAAAACTGGTGGCGGCCAATGCGGATTTTGTCCCGCCCTACGGATCCGGGGCAACCCTCTATATTCGTCCGTTCTTATTTGGGACCAATCCGGTCATCGGCGTAAAGCCCGCGTCAGAATACCAGTTCCGTGCCTTTGTAACGCCGGTCGGCCCCTACTTTAAGGACGGTGCAAAGCCCATCACCATCCGCGTCTGTGACTTTGACCGCGCCGCCCCCCATGGAACCGGACATGTAAAGGCAGGCTTAAACTACGCCATGAGCTTACACGCGATTGTTGATGCCCACAAACAGGGCTTTGATGAGAACATGTACCTGGATGCCGCAACAAGAACCTATGTGGAGGAGACAGGCGGCGCCAACTTTATCTTCATAACCAGGGACAACACCGTTGTAACCCCCAAGTCCGACAGCATTTTGCCGTCCATCACCCGCCGTTCCATTCTTTACGTTGCCGAGCATTACCTTGGCTTAAAGGCAGAAGAACGCCCGGTTCCCTTTGAGGAAGTAAAAGACTTCGCCGAGTGCGGCCTCTGCGGAACCGCAGCTGTTGTTTCTCCGGTTGGAAAAATCGTGGATCACGGCAAAGAAATCTGCTTCCCCAGCGGTATGGAAAAAATGGGCCCGGTTATCCAAAAGCTTTACGATACCTTAACCGGAATCCAAATGGGCCGCATCGAAGCGCCAAAAGGCTGGATTCATGTGATCAAATAATATCCCTGCCCTTAAAAACCTACAGGTCCACTATCGTCTGGCAGAAAGGGACTGTCGCAAAACAGCAAATTTCTACGTTATATAGTTTCAATACTTTCAGATATTGGATACATATTGTAGAATTACTGATTTTTGCGACAGCCCCTTTCCTTTTAGTCCAAAGCTCCCGGACCGTCACTCATGTTCGCAAATTTTGCCACATACACGCTGGCGTTTCCCTTTTTATCTCTGGCATAAAACGTATAGGTTCCCGCATGGTCAATACGGAAAGTGGCCATATCCTGCCTGTTCACCTCAAAAGGAATGCTGGCGATATCCCCGGTAAATTCTTCGCAGGTATACTCGCCCTCCGCATAGCAGAGCACATCCAGATCGCCGTCCACATCAACCACACGAACTGTCAGAAGCATACCGTTCCTGCTGTTTCTTGTCCTGGCTTCGATATAGGGCGCCGTCCCGCTTTCCGCAGCACTCCCCCCATTTTGGAATCCGGTTCTTGAAAGGGCTCCAATGTCGTAAGAAATGGCGGCCTCCACATTTAACATGCCCCCAGTCACCGTTTTTTCTGTAAGGCTTTCCAGAGGCGTCACCGACGACAGGAGAATCTCCTTCACATCAGCCACACTGATTCCCTCAAAATATGAATACACCATGGCCGCCGCTCCGGTCACCATGGGCGCCGCCATGGAGGTTCCTGACATGTAGCCGTATGAGTTTCCAGGCGTGGTACTTAAAATATAAGTTCCCGGCGCCGCCAGATCCACAGTGTTTTTTCCATAATTGGAACTCCCATGGAGACTGCCGTCGCAGGTAATATTAGCTACAGAAATCAGATTATCAAGATCATAGGCCGCCGGATAAAACGGGACTGCATCAATATCAAGTCCCTTTCCCGTCACCGGATCCCCATTTCCTGCTGCCGCCACGAAAAGCATATCGGAGCCTGCCATGGCCTGATACAGAGCCCTGTCATTGGTGGTGGATGTAAGGCTTAAGTTGCAGATTACAGCCCCGTTGTCCTGGGCATAGCGAATCGCACGGATTAAATCAGCCGTATTGCCGCCGCCAGAGGAGCCGCCAAGGGCCTTGGCAGGCATGATGCGGACACGGTCTCCCGGAACGATCCCCGCAATCCCCAGTCCGTTTCCCACACCGGCCCGGATGGTTCCGGCGCCATGGGTTCCGTGGCTGTCACCTTCGCCGGTAAAGACCTGATTGGTATTATCATAAAAATTCCATCCATTCACATCGTCCACATATCCGTTCCCGTCATCATCAATGCCGTTTCCAGGAATCTCGTCCGCATTGACCCATATGGCCTGAGCCAGGTCCTCATGGCCTGTATCAATTCCCGTATCAATCATGGCCACAATAGTGTCATGGGTGCCGTTTCCGTATTTCTCCCAGGCCCCGGCGATGTTAATATCAATACCGGCTACCGCCTGCTTTTCTTCTAACTCCACAAGAATTCCCACCAGGCTGGCCTTTTTCGCGTCTCCCCGCCAGGCTCCCGGCGCCGAAGGCTTTCCAAATGGGTCATCATATACCGGATATCTGTTTTTCTCCTCCTCAATGGAAAAAGATCCGTCATTTTCCAGCGCCCACTGCTCCTTCACAGAGGCATCATTGACCCCAAGGGCCTGATTTTCATAAGAATAGTTGGGCTGTACCACCGTTATGTTGTCCATTCCGGCCAGAAGCTCAATGGTTTCCTTAAGGTTTTCTTCTGAACGGCAGGGATACACGTTTACCTCATTATCCTTATCCAGCGTCAGAACCTCCAGATTTTCATAGGCTTCCAGATTCCAGACTACCGCCTTCCCGGAGGCCACGTCATACGTTTTTGATCCCTGCACGCTTTTACATCCGGCCAGCGCCTGGCTTCCCAAAACCACTGCCAGCAGGCATATAACCTTCCTTCTCACAAAATACTCCTTCCATTTTTAAAAAGCAGGATGCATTCCCATATGAAATACACCCTGCACCCATTTCACCGATGCTCTCCCAATGCTCCGTTTTACAGTGCTCCGCTCTCCGGCTCTTTGGCTTCCGGTGCTCCACTTACCGACTCTCCCGCTTCCGGAGCCTCGCTTACCGGTTCTTTGGCTTCTGCCTCTTGGCTTACTGGCTCTTTACTTATCGGCTCTTTGGCTTCTGTCTCTTGGCTTACTGGCTCTTTGCTTATCGGCTCTTTGGCTTCTGCCTCTTGGCTTACCGGCTCTTTACTTATCAGCTCTTTGGCCTCCAGTTCTCCGCTTACCGATTCTTTAGCCCCTGGCACTTTGTTTCCCGGCTCTTTGGCTCCCATGCGGCTCTTCTCTTCCTGCGATTCCTCCTCCGGCTCAGGAATTCCCTTTACCTCGCGGAAAATACGCATAAATTCCTTTCCGGTAATCGTCTCTTTTTCAATGAGGAAATCAGCAATCTGATCCAAGGCATCCCGGTTTTCACCAAGCAGCCTCTTCGCATCTTCATATGCCTCCCTCAGCATCTTCATGACTTCCACGTCAATATCCGCCGCCGTCGCGTCCCCGCAGTTTAACACGGTCCGTCCTGTCAGATACTGATTTTCCTGGGTAGCAAGCCCCATCAGGCCAAACTTGTCTGACATACCGTATTGAGTCACCATGGCTCTGGCAATCTTTGTGGCATGCTCGATATCATTGGCTGCTCCCGTAGTCACAGTTTCAAACACAATCTCCTCGGCAGCGCGGCCAGCGAGGGAAACCACCAGCATGGCCTCCAGTTCTTTTTTCGTATTTAAAAATTTCTCCTCCTCAGGAACCTGCATCACATATCCTAAAGCGCCCATGGTACGGGGCACAATCGTGATTTTCTGCACCGGCTCTGCGTCCTTCTGGAGAGCGGTCACAAGAGCATGCCCCACCTCATGGTAGGAGACAATCCGTCTTTCCTCTTTGCTCAAAATCCTGTCTTTCTTTTCTTTACCCACTAAAACAAGCTCCACAGCTTCGAACAGATCGCTCTGAGCCACGGCCTGTCTTCCATGCTTTACGGCATTGATAGCGGCCTCATTCATCATATTGGCAAGATCAGCGCCGACTGCGCCGGAGGTTGCCAGGGCAATTTCCTCAAAATCCACGGTTTCATCTAGGCGAACATCTTTGGAATGTACTTTTAAAATATTCACGCGGCCCTTTAAATCCGGTTTATCCACAATCACGCGGCGGTCAAAACGCCCCGGTCTTAAAAGAGCCGGATCCAGGATTTCCGGACGGTTCGTCGCCGCCATCACCAGAAGTCCTTTGGAAGAGTCAAAGCCGTCCATCTCCGACAGAAGCTGGTTCAGGGTCTGCTCCCTCTCATCATTTCCGCCAAATCTGGAATCACGGCTCCGTCCGATGGCATCAATTTCATCAATGAAAATTATACAGGGCGCCGACTGCTGGGCCTGCTTAAACAGGTCGCGGACACGTGACGCACCCACACCCACAAACATCTCCACAAAGTCGGAACCGGACAAGGAATAAAAAGGCACATGCGCCTCGCCTGCAACGGCCTTGGCAAGCAGAGTTTTTCCCGTACCGGGAGGGCCCACCAGAAGAGCTCCTTTTGGAAGCTTCGCTCCGATTTTTGTGTACTTATGCGGGTTATGCAAAAAGTCCACGATTTCTACCAGAGACTCTTTGGCTTCGTCCTCTCCGGCTACATCGGCAAAGGTCACGCCTGTTTCCTTCTGGACATAAACCTTGGCATTGCTCTTCCCAACCCCCATGAGGCCGCCTCCGCCCCCCATGCGGCTGAACATAAAATACAAAAGCCCGATCATCAACACCGACGGCAGCACCCAGCCCATAATGAAGCTTAAAATACTGGCTCCTGCGTTGGTATCCTCTCCCAAAATATGCACATCCTTTTCCAGCAGCCGGTCCGTCACCTTCGCATCCTGAACCCGAACCGTGTAATACTGAATCAGTCTGGAGTATTTCGTAGAAGAAGTTTTGGGAGTAATGAGGATTCTGTTGCCGGAAAAACGGATGGTATCCACCTCCCCGTCCTCCACCATCTGAACAAATTCCTCATATCCCAGTTCCTGGGTCTGGTTTTGTTTCAGCGCCGAATTCATCATGCTGACAACACCCAGAGTAATCATAAGGATCAGGACCATAACGCCGATATTCTGGCTGTTTGGTTTTTTTCCATTATTCCTGTTTTGATTGTTGTTATCCATAAATGCTTCTCCAATTCTATCACATATACTGGAAAACCATGATAAGAATATGAATTTCCATGATTTAACAGCACTTATCTATTATAGTTTGAGTTTCCCCATATGGCAATAAAAAAAGTATAAAATTTGTTTTTTCTTTGACAAAATCTCTCTTTTTTGTCATACTATATGGGAAATATGGATACCCTCCGGGTACACCGTAACTTATGCCCTTTCGGGCGGGCGTGCTTCGCACGACAATGAATACCCTCCGAGTACACCGTAACTTATGCCCTTTCGGGCTGACGTGCTTCGCACGACAATGGAAGGAGGCCATACTGTTTTGGAACAGGTGATTCATCCGATTCCGCCGGTTTATGATTCCGGCTCAAAAATTCTTATCCTAGGTTCCTTTCCGTCTGTAAAATCCAGAGAAGGACATTTTTTCTATCACCATCCTCAAAACCGTTTTTGGAAAGTTCTGGCCGGCGTAACAAAGGAACCTCTTCCCGAAACCATTGAAGAAAAAAAACAGTTTCTTTTAAAAAAACATATTGCTGTCTGGGATGTGATTGCATCCTGTACCATCGAAGGCTCCAGCGACAGCTCCATAAAAAATGTGGTTCCCAACGATCTTTCTAAGCTTCTTTCAGAAAGCGCTGTAAGGCAGATTTTCTGCAACGGCGGTGCCTCTTATCAGTATTACCGGAAATATCAGGAGAAAAACACATTAAAATCTGCCATTCGCCTGCCGTCTACCAGCCCGGCCAATGCCGCTTGGTCTCTGGACCGCCTTGTACTGGAATGGTCTATCATCTGCAGCTGGTTAAATTAAAATCCGTCCTGCGAATGAATATGTCTAAGCGGGACACGCTGTCCTGCGGCGTTTTGCCATATCATACATACAGGACAGTGGAAAAACTATCCATGTATGTTTTTTTCATCTCCCGGCACAATAAGGCACGGGGTGATACACATGAGTTCAAAAAACCACAATGTCCGCTCTTCCCATCATGAAGACTATGACATTGACATCCATTCCTGCTCCACCATGGACTGCACAGGGTTAATTCCATCCCTGCCTCAGTCCGATGCCGAAGTGGAACACTATAATCAGCTTTACCAGTTTCTTCCGGAGCATTTACATGATCCAGAAAAAGGCGGCTGATATCCGGCTTTAGAGCGCCAGGCCGGCAGCGACCGCGCTTTCAGGACTTTGCCCGTCCTGGCGCCCTACATATTTTGGAGGTATGATTTATGTCCACAGCCTATGAGTCCTGTACGCTCTGCCCCAGAATGTGCGGTATAAACCGCACAAAGTCCCTGGGATTCTGCCAGACCGGCGCCGCCGTGAAAGTAGCCAGAGCCGCCCTCCATCTCTGGGAAGAACCCTGTATCAGCGGTGAAAACGGAAGCGGAGCCGTGTTTTTTTCCGGCTGCACCCTAAAATGTATTTTCTGTCAGAATTACACCTTAAGCCATGAAAATTTTGGCAGGGAAATTACCGTGAAACGGCTTTCAGAAATCTTCCTGGAGCTCCAGAGCCAGGGCGCCCACAATATAAACCTGGTCACCGCCACCCAATATCTTCCCTCTGTTAAAGAGGCCCTGGATTTGATAAAGGGACGCCTTGTCATCCCAATCGTTTACAACTGCGGCGGGTATGAACGCCCGGAAACCCTCAGGGAATATTCCGGCTACATAGATATTTATTTACCGGACTTAAAATACTTCGACAGAAATCTTTCTAGAAAATACTCTGCTGCCAAGGATTATTTTTCCAACGCTTCCGCTGCCATCACCGAGATGATTCGTCTGGCGGGAGGCCTCACCTGGAATCCTGATTCTCCTTCCCTGTTGAAAAAAGGCGTTATTATCCGCCACATGGTCCTCCCCGGAGCCAAGGAAGATTCCATAAAACTTCTGCACTGGATGAAGGAGTCCCTGCCGGAAAACCAGTATCTTCTGAGTCTCATGAGCCAGTATACGCCCTTTTATAAGAGCGGCATATATCCGGAAATCAATCGCCGGATTACAACCTATGAATATGAAAAAGTAGTGGATACAGCCATCGAACTGGGCCTTATGAATGGATATATGCAGGAAAAAAGCAGTGCAAAAGAAGAATATACCCCGCCCTTTGATCTAAGCGGAGTCTGAAGCTTTAAAAGCAAAAATTTAGTGGGTACCGAAAAAATCTTTTTAGTTTCTCCGATACCCACTTTACATTTCGTTGTCCATTGGACGTTCCTCTCTTTCGGGTTTTTATCTATATTAATTTTTTTCCCACACTACCGGCTTTCTGAATTATCATTCTTTGTTCTTTTCTCATTTTCATATCGATTATTGTATTTCTCTTATTGATACTTTCTCGTCATATCTTTAAGGAATATCAGATAACCTTTTTTCATTCATTTTTCCGGTTTTGTGTTTTTCCTTTGTTTAGACTTTTATTATTTAAAAGCTAAACGAATTTTATGTGTTCGGTGGTCTGTACCTCCTTTACTTAGATTTTTTAGACTTACTATTTCATTGGTCTGTTCTCTCTTTCTTTGTGTTGTCTTTATTATAGACGAACACTTTCTTTTTGTCAATACCTTTTTATAAAAATTAAAAGAAAAATTTATAGTTGTTTGTTAATTTTCTAATTGTATAGAACTATTCAAATTATTTATCTGTTTTTATCTGCCAAACCATCACAACCAGGAGCATTCCGCTTCCGAGGATCACCAGAAATACATTGGAATATACTCCCAACGCGGCCGTAACCTTTTCCCAGGAATTTCCAGCAGTCCTTCCCAGAAAAACCAGCGCCGTATTCCAGAGAAGGCTCCCGGCCGCTGTCAGAAAAAGGAATGGAAGCAGCCTCATTTTAGAAATGCCGGCAGGAATGGAAATCAGACTCCGCACGATGGGGACCAGGCGGCACAGAAAAACCGCCGCCGTTCCCTTTTCCAGGAACCACCGTTTCGCTAACTCCACATCCTCCGGTTCGAAATGCAGCATGCGTCCCAAAGGGCCCGACGCTATCCGGCTCAGTAAATCCTCCGGAATCAGATATCCTGCCCCATATAGCAGAAGGGCCCCCAGCACAGACCCTGCCGTTGCAGATAAAATGACCTCAGGCATCGTCAGTCTGGTACAGGTAGTCATGACCCCTCCAAAGGTCAGAATCACTTCCGATGGAATGGGCGGAAATAAATTTTCTATTAAAATAAGAAGGAATACGGCAAACGCCCCGTATTCCCCCAGAAAGTTCAGAAGTATCTCCTGCATACGGCGCCTCCCACATGTGTTCTGGAATAACGGTTCGGCAGATCTGCCGTGAAAATACGGAACCGTTACGTTCTGGGTACATTGTATGCGAAAGCTTCCCCGTCTTATTCCTATAACTGGTGGATAAAGATCCCGCTCCGCAGCTTCGGCTCAAACCATGTGGATTTAGGCGGCATGAGGAGCCCTGCGTCCGCCACGGAAAGCAGTTCCTCCATGGATGTGGGGTACATGGAAAAAGCCACCCGCATGTCACAGTTTGCCCTCCGCTCCAGCTCAGAAAGTCCCCTGATTCCGCCCACAAAATCAATCCGTTTGTCCTTCCTTACATCCCTGATTCCGAGCACCGGCCCCAGCAGGCGGTCCTGGAGCATGGAAACGTCCAAAGCCTCCACCGGATTCTCGGGTAACATCCCGCTTTTTAGGGAAAGCTCATACCAGTTCCCTTCCAGATACATTCCAAAGCTGCCTTTCTCTTTGGGGGCAAAGGCCTCTGTTCCCAGTTTCTTCACATAGAAGTCCCTGGAAATTTCCTCCAGAAATTCCTCTGGCGATCTGCCGTTTAAGTCCTTCACCACCCGGTTATAGGGAAGAATCATCAGCTCATCGGCGGGAAACAGCACAGACAGAAAAAAATTGAACTCCGCATTAGCTCCTTTACACGGATACTGCTCTCTCCGCTTCAGGGCCACTTTCACTGCCGACGCCGCCCGGTGATGCCCGTCCGCGATGTATGTGGCAGGAATCTTCTCAAATTCCTTTTCCATCTCCTGCCCCGCGGCCATGTTTTCCACCTTCCATATCCTGTGCCCGATTCCGTCCTCCGACACAAAGTCATAAAGCGGCTCCCTCTGTTTCTCCTGCTCCGTCAGCTCCTTCAGCCGTCTTACCGGGCGGTAGGTGAGGAAAATCGGCCCTGTCTGGGCATTCAGGAAATCAATATGGGCAATTCTGTCTTGCTCCTTCTCCTCTCTGGTGTTTTCATGCTTTTTAATCACATTCTTTAAATAATCGTCAACCGACGAACATGCCACAACTCCCGTCTGGGAGCGGCCGTCCATGGTCAGCTCATAAAGGTAAAATGCCGCCTTTTCCTCCTTCAGAAAGGTCCCGTCCGAAAGCCGTTCCTCATATAACCCGCGGGCCCTTTCGTAAACGCAAGGCTCATAGCTTCCCACTGTGTCAGGAAAAAATGTGTCCGGCCTGTCAATGGCCAGAAATGACAGGGGATTCTTTTTCACCTCGTTCCTGGCTTCCTCCCTGTTATATACATCATAGGGCAGGGCGGCTACTTTGGACACCAGGTCTTTGGCGGGACGAACACATGCAAACGGTTTTATCACAGCCATCCTTTTTCCTCCTTTTATCCTTTGATCACCCTCACCTTATACATGCCCCTGATATTTTTTAGCATCGCTGCCATTCTGGCCTCCACCGGAGTTTCCAAATCCAGAAGCGTGTACGCACATGTATCTCTGCTCTTATTCACCATGTTGACAATGTTCAAATTCTCCGCCGCCAGAATCGCTGCGATCTGGCCGATCATGTTGGGGATATTGGCATGAAGAAGGGCGATTCTTGCACACTCCGTACAGACTCCCATACTGCACTCCGGATAATTGACAGAATTTTTTATGGCTCCGTTTTCCAGATAATCTCGCAGCTCCTCCACTGCCATCACCGCGCAGTTATCCTCCGCTTCTCTGGTGGAAGCCCCTAAATGAGGAATGGCAATCACACCGTTCATTGAAAACGTCTTTTCATTTGGAAAGTCTGTAACATATTTTTTTACCTTCCCGCTTTTCAAAGCGGCTTCCATGGCATCATCATCCACCAATAAGTCTCTGGCAAAATTTAAAATCACAACCCCGTTCTTCATCTTATCCAGGGCTTCTTCGGAAATCATATGCCTTGTGGAATCCAAAAGAGGTACATG
The DNA here is from genome assembly GCA_910585355.1 of uncultured Lachnospiraceae bacterium. Classification (GTDB taxonomy): domain Bacteria; phylum Bacillota; class Clostridia; order Lachnospirales; family Lachnospiraceae; genus CANRXD01. Next base: position 10,686 of record CAJUDN010000010.1, on the reverse strand, counting down.
GACCGTAATATAGTCACATTCTCTGTAAATAATATCTGCATCCATAATATGCTTTACAGAGCAAGACAGCATCCAGGCGGCATTGACAGAGATAAACGGATCATATCCGTAAACCTCCATCCCCAGGTCACAAGCGGCATTGGCCACCTCACAGCCAATTGCCCCGAGTCCGACGACCCCAAGTTTTTTACCCTTGATTTCGCACCCTGCAAAGGCCTTCTTTCCCTGTTCCACCTTCCGGGCCAGATCCGTCCCCGTCTGAGCCCTGCACCACTTCACGCCTCCGATAATATCCCTGGAAGCCAAAAGAAGCCCGGCGATCACCAGCTCTTTCACCCCGTTTCTGTTGGCTCCCGGCGTATTGAATACCACAATTCCCCTTTTTGCACATACATCCAGGGGGATGTTATTGACTCCGGCGCCGGCCCTGGCCACTGCCAGGAGATTTTCCGGAAGCTCCATTTCGTTCATGGATGCGCTCCGCACAAGGACACCCTCCGCTTCCGAAAGTTTTGTTGTAAGCTCATATTCTTTTGTAAGGCAGTCCAGCCCATGGCCGGAAATGGGATTTAAGCAGCATATTTTTCTCATCCCTTACGCCTCCCTTCCATAGCTCTGTTCAAACTCCTCCATGAATTCCTTTAGTTTTCTGACGCCCTCCTGGGGCATGGCGTTATAAATGCTGGCCCTCATGCCTCCCACAGTGCGGTGGCCCTTTAAATTCACGAATCCCCTGGCCTCTGCCTCCTTCACAAACAAAGCGTCCAGCTCCTTATCTCCTGTCACAAACGGAACATTCATAAGGGAGCGGTCCTCCTTCTTTACCGTCCCATGGAACATGGAACTGGAATCCAGATAATCGTAAAGTATCTTCGCCTTCCGCTCATTCCTCTCTTTCATCACACGCAAACCGCCCTGTTTTTTCAGCCATTGAAACACCTTGCCGCAGATATAGATTCCATAGCATGGAGGCGTATTGTAGAGGGAATTGGCATCCGCCTGAACTTTATACCGGAGAATTGTCGGCGTCTCCGGAAGAACATTGTCATTAAGAAGATCTTCCCGGATAATTACGATAACCACACCGGCAGGGCCGATGTTTTTCTGAACGCCGCCATAGACCAGACCGTATTTTGTCACGTCCATGGGTTCCGATAGAAAACAGGAGGAGACATCTGATACAAGGGGCTTTCCCTTCGTATTGGGGAGCGTACGATATTTCGTCCCGTAGATGGTATTATTTTCGCAGATGTAAACGTAATCCGCCTTTTCATCCACGGGAAGATCGGAGCAGTCCGGGATATAACTGAAGTTTCTGTCCTCACTGGACGCCAGGACATTGGCGGTTCCATAAAGCTTTGCTTCCTTCCACGCCCTTTTCGCCCATTGTCCTGTGATAATATAATCACCTACACGGTTTTTCATGAGATTTAAGGGAACTGCCGCAAACTGCTGATGAGCGCCGCCCTGCAAAAACAAAACCTTATATTGATCCGGAATCCCCAACAGATCCCTCAAGTCCTGTTCCGCCGTTTCAATAATCTCTTCAAAGGCCCTGGAGCGGTGGCTCATTTCCATCACCGACATACCAGTTCCATTATAATCCAGCATTTCCGCCGCCGCCTCTTTTAATACCTCTTCCGGAAGAACAGCCGGACCGGCCGAAAAATTATACACTCTGCTCATGCCTGTTTCCTCCTTTTCTTTTTAGAATTTTGTTTATCCTAACATAAACAATATGGCAATACAATAAAAAAATGCAGGAATATGAATCATTTCTGCATTTTTTGTGACAGACCATCCTTCTGAAATCTTTTCGGATTCCAAAGTCATATATTGACATGAAAACTCTTCCCGATTGCACAAGTCCAGAATACTCAGCTTTCATTCACCGGAATTTCCGCAAGGCAGTATTAGATTCTTGCACAAATCAGATCGCCCATCTGCGTGGTTCCTACCTCCGTCATTCCTCCGGCCATAATGTCCACGGTCCTGTATCCGTCCGCCAGCGTTTTCCGCACGGCATTCTCCACGGCATCCGCTTCCTTATCAAGATCAAAGGAGAAGCGAAGCATCATGGCGGCGGACAGAATGGTGGCGATGGGGTTTGCAATTCCTTTTCCAGCAATATCCGGGGCGGAGCCATGGCTGGGCTCATAGAGACCGAATTTTCCTTCATTCAGGCTTGCAGAAGACAACATCCCAATAGAACCGGTGATCATACTGGCCTCGTCGGACAGAATGTCGCCAAACATATTTTCTGTCAGGATCACGTCGAACTGTCCCGGATTCATCACAAGCTGCATGGCACAGTTATCCACCAGCATATTCTCTAGTGTTACCTCCGGATAATCCACGGCCACCTGGGCCACCACCTTTCTCCAGAGCCTGGAGGAATCCAGTACGTTAGCCTTATCAACGCTTGTAACCTTTTTCTTTCTCTTCATGGCAATATCAAAGGCCTTCACAGCCACCCGGCGGATTTCATTCTCATTGTAAACCAGGGTATCGGTCGCCTGCATCATCCCATTCACCTCTTCGGTGCGGCGTTCGCCAAAATACAATCCTCCGGTCAGCTCTCTCACAATTACCATGTCAAAGCCGTTTCCAATAATTTCCTTCTTTAAGGGGCATGCCTCATGAAGTCCGTCATAAAGATAGGCCGGACGGATATTGGCAAACAGATTAAGTCCCTTTCGAATCGCCAGAAGACCGGCCTCCGGTCTTAAATCAGGAGCCACATCATACCAGCGGGAATTTCCCACATTTCCTCCCACAGCGCCCAGAAGAACGGAATCGCTCTTTCTGGCGGTTTCCAAAGCCTCATCCGTAAGGGGCACACCGTAGGTATCAATGGAAATTCCCCCCATCAAAACATCTTCATAATAGAACGTATGCCCATATGCCGCACCCACGCGGTCCAGCACCTTTTTCGCTTCTCTCACGATTTCTGGTCCGATTCCGTCACCGGAAATGGCAGCAATTCTGTATTCCATCCCATAACCTCCGTTAATTTCCAGGTCAAACACCCCATGATAACTATGATCCATCTTAACGTATTTCATGGTTTTTTTCAATCATAACTGCCCTGCCAAACTATACATGTTTTCTATTTCCTCCATAACTTCAGATTATGAAATATCCTTTTAGAAATAATATATCCCTTCAGAAATGATCCAACTGTCCGCAAATATACCTTTTAACTCCCTCTACTTCGGGGCTTTTAAGGCCCTACATAGACAGTATGCTTTCAATATGTCAATCTACGCTCTACGACAAACGAAATATAGACTTGAGGTTTTCAAGGAAATCTTGTAATTGAACAGGGCGTGTGATATACTATCTATGTAGTATTTGCATGACAATACTGGAAGGAGCGCAGATATGGCTGTTTGCTATAACAGACTTTGGAAACTTATGATTGACAAGGGTTATAACAAAACACAGGTGTGCGAACAGGCCAAAATCAGCACAAATGCGATGGCTAAAATGGGGCGCAATGAGGAAGTGCGGCTCGAAGTGCTTACCAGGATATGTGCCTTATTGGACTGTACTTTAGATGATATTATTGAATTAGTGCCGGACGAAACCGGGACATAACAACACGGGAGGATAAATCAGATGGCAGAAAGAACAAATGCCAACATCGGCTTCGAGAAACAGCTTTGGGATGCGGCCTGCGTTTTGTGGGGTCACATTCCGGCGGCAGAATATCGAAAAGTTATCATCGGGCTTATCTTCCTGCGCTACATTTCCGCAGCTTTTGACAAACGTTATCAGGAGCTTGTGAATGAGGGCGATGGTTTCGAGGATGACCGCGACGCTTATGTCATGGAGAATGTATTCTTTGTCCCGGAAGAAGCAAGATGGACTACCATTGCCTCTGCCGCCCATACCCCGGAGATCGGCACTGTCATTGATACGGCCATGAGGGCGATTGAGGCGGAGAATAAAACGCTGAAGAATGTGCTTCCCAAGAACTATGCCAGCCCCGACCTTGATAAGCGGGTGTTGGGCGATGTGGTCGATATTTTTACCAACAATGTCGATATGAGCAACACAGAGGAGAGTGAAGACCTTCTGGGGCGCACCTATGAATACTGCATTGCCCAATTTGCGGAAAAGGAAGGTGTGGGAGGCGGCGAATTCTACACGCCGTCCAGTGTAGTCAAAACGCTGGTCGCTATTTTGCGCCCGTTTGACAACTGCCGCGTCTACGATTGCTGCTGTGGCTCCGGCGGTATGTTTGTGCAGAGCGCAAAATTTATTCAGGCACATTCCGGCAGGCGTGGAGCGATTTCTGTTTATGGGCAGGAGGCGAACGCCGATACTTGGAAAATGGCGAAAATGAATATGGCCATTCGTGGGATTGACGCGGACTTCGGTCCCTATCAAGCTGATACCTTCACGAACGACCTGCACCCCGCATTAAAGGCGGATTTTATCCTTGCGAATCCCCCTTTCAACTACCATCCCTGGAATCAGGAAAAGCTGTTGGGAGATGTGCGCTGGAAGTACGGGACGCCTCCCGCCGGAAATGCCAACTACGCATGGATTCAGCACATGATCCATCATCTTGCGCCAAATGGAAAAATCGGCCTGGTGCTGGCAAACGGGGCGCTGTCCACGCAGTCCAGCGGTGAAGGTGAGATTCGTCGGAAGATCATAGAGGACGATTTGGTTGAGGGCATCATTGCCATGCCGACACAGCTTTTCTACAGTGTTACCATCCCTGTTACTCTCTGGTTTATCACCAAAGGCAAGAAGCAAAAAGGTAAGACGCTGTTCATTGATGCCCGAAAAATGGGACACATGGTTGACCGCAAGCACAGGGATTTTTCCGAAGAGGACATCCAGAAGCTGGCAGATACCTTTGAGGCTTTCCAGAGCGGAACACTGGAAGATGTGAAGGGCTTCTGTGCTGTCGTTACTTTGCAGGACATCGCCAAGCAGGATTACATTCTGACACCAGGGCGCTATGTGGGGATTGAGGAGCAAGAGAACGACGAAGAACCTTTTGAAGAAAAGATGACCCGCCTGACCACTGAGTTGTCTGAAATGTTTGAAAAGTCCCATAAGTTAGAGTATGAAATCCGAAAGAAATTGAGAGCGATCGGCTTTGCTATGGAGAGTAAAGAAAGAAAGTAGCTATGGGTGTATACGAAAATGCGTATATCTATTTTGATACAAATATTTTAGAATGTCGGCATTCCGGAAAATCCTTATATCTTTCACAATTTACTGTAAATCCGTTATATTACGAGATTGAGGACTTAATTCGCAATATGGGATTGAGTGGTAAAGCCGAAATATGTATACCGGATGTTGTTTGGTTAGAGCTTCAGGAACACTTGGTAAGTCATTTTAAATCAGAAAAAAGCTCTATGGAATCAAGAATTAATGCCTTTCGCAAGTCTTTTGGAAATTTAGCCGAAATAACTTGTGAATTTAAAGATTGCATTACTGAAGCAGAATACGCGGTTTATGCCAAACGGATAGCTCAAAGCTTTCTCGATAATCCAAGAGTAAATGCGCGGGTTATCTTCAGCCCAAAAGATGAGGAAACAATACAGCAGATAATCGGGCAGGCAATTCACTCTGTCCGACCATTCAGAACCGCTAAAGCCGGTGGAAAAGAATATACTGATGCCGGATTTAAAGATGCTCTGATTTACAATACAATTCTCGCACACACAAAAAATCAACTCGGCATTTTGATTTCAAATGATGGTGATTTTTCAGAGCTGTTCAATAATAATGCTGGAAACCTAAAAATATGTAGTAGTGCCAAAGAAGTTCAAATGATTCTATCACAGGAATTTAGAGTGGCATCTTCTGACATGATAGGAGAGCTTTTGAAAACAGATAGCTATTTAATGCAACGAATACTTTCGGAATGCGAGCTTGACGAAAACGCTCACGTAATTGGGGTAAATATTCTATCGTGCGAATCAGAGGACGACAGTGTTAGTGTCAGTTTTATGGCATTGGTGAATGGAGAAAAACATTCTTTCAATATTACATATAACATGAATGCAAATGAACTATTAGATGCGTCTTGTGAAATCTTTGAGGAAGCGGAGGGATTATAGATGCCCACAATAGCTCGCCTATTTGAATATATAGAGGTGAATCCCAAAGAGGTACTTTCCAAAGGCACAGTTGCGAAAAAAATATCAATGGACAAGCTTCAACCTTTTTGCAGAGACATCCCTGAATATGAATTAGCTGAATTTTCGGGAGGTACAAAATTCAGAAACGGGGACACGATTATGGCACGGATTACTCCCTGCCTTGAAAATGGGAAAACCGCAATGGTTAATATTCTGGCTCCAGGTGAGGTTGGTTTTGGATCGACTGAATTTATTGTGTTCAGAGCAAAAGCTGGTTGTACTGACCCTGATTTTGTTTATTATCTCATAACAAGTTCTATTGTGAGAAGACCAGCGGTTAAGTCTATGGTTGGTTCGTCTGGCAGACAGCGAGTCCAAACAGATGTAATACAAAATCTTGAAATAACATTTCCAGAATTGTCCGAACAGAAAAAAATAGCAGGAGTTCTTAAAGCATTTGATGATAAAATTGCTCTTAATAATAAGATAAACGAGAATTTAGCAGCTTAAAGCTGTATGTCGGATACATCAATTTCACCAGACATTAGTTTTGGCAATAAATTGTCGCGTAAAGTTACCAGTTGCTGATTTTGGCATATATTGCTGTCTATCATTTTGTAATAATCCTCCAGAATTTGTGCAAATTGCAATTCCACATCGGGTGGTGCAATTACAATAGGTAGGCGCTGGACATTTTCAAAACGTATTTGAGGGAATGTTCCAGATCTGGACTCAGCTTCAATCTGTAGTTCACGTATTGTTTCTTGCATAGTTAAAAAGTGATATAGCCTACGTGCATTGATATTGTGTGCACGTATAACCATTAGCTTTGTTGAAACAACATAGTCGTCCGCATTAAAATTTACAAAGGCAAAATGACGATTGATCGGTCGGATTTCGCTATAGAGAATATCATTAACTTTAATTGATTTCTTTGCTTGTCCGGGCATATCTGCAACAAGAGAATATGTTTCGTGCAAAAATTGACCGTTTTTGACATCACCAGTATTAAGAAAAATCAAATTTTCTTTATCAAATGAATGCTTGACAGATATACTGTCACATAGTGTTCCAACAGGAACGCAAGTCCAACCATCTGGAAGCTCATCAGATGGTAAATATGGATATATAGACTGATAAATCGTGTCGAGTTGATAATATAAATTCTCGTTTAACGCTGTAACTCGGAAAGGAACTGCTATATGGCAAACAAGAAGAAAATAGAAATCACCATACATTCAAGTGCTGCTGAGTACCTCACCTTTGTAGCCGCCACGGGGGACAGCGAAAACAGCTATGAAATGCACTATGAGGACGAGAATATATGGCTGACGCAAAAGATGATGGCGGCACTCTATGATGTTTCGGTTGCCGCCATATCTCAGCATATCAAGCGCGTCTATGAAGACGGAGAACTGATGCCGGAGGCAACTATTAAGAAATACTTAACAGTTCAATCCGAAGGGAGGCGCCAGGTTTCACGCAATCTGGATCATTATAACCTCCAGATGATTATCGCTGTTGGCTTCAAGGTGAACAATCAGCGGGCTGTCCAGTTCAGAAAGTGGGCGGGGCAAATCGTGAAGGATTATACGATTCAGGGCTGGACGATGGACAAAGAGCGTCTGAAAAACGGCCATATGTTCACGGATGAATATTTTGACCGCCAGTTGCAGTATATCCGGGAAATCCGCCTGTCGGAGAGGAAATTTTATCAAAAAGTTACCGACTTGTACGCAACAGCCTTTGACTATGACAAGGACGCCAAAACAACACGGCTGTTTTTTCAAACGGTACAAAATAAAATGCACTTTGCCGTCCACAGGCATACAGCGGCGGAACTCATTGCAGAGAGGGCGGACGCAAGAAAAGAGCATATGGGCCTGACAACTTGGGGAAATGCCCCGGATGGAAAAATTATCAAGGCAGATGTTACCATTGCGAAGAACTATTTAAGCGAACAGGAAATGTCCTATTTGGAAAGAATCGTGACCCTCTATCTAGACTATGCCGAACTTCAGGCAGAGCGGCATATTCCTATGAGCATGGAGGATTGGGCAAAGCGGCTGGACGGGTTCCTCGAATTTAACGGAAATGAATTGCTGACAGGGGCGGGAAAAATCAGTGCGGAGCAGGCAAAACTCCATGCCGAAACAGAGTTTGAAAAATACAGGATCATTCAAGACAAGCTCTTTTTGTCTGACTTTGACCGCTATATGTTAGAATTGAGCGAAGCTGCAAGCGATACCGATTCAACACACGAGTAGTCGTTTAGGTACGACCGGCTCTCACCAACGGCGAGAGATAACCCAACGGAACTGCCGTTGATGTCGTTCTCTGGAATATTAGGAAAAGGAGAACCGACATGAAAGACAAACTGATGGCGGAGGTCATGCAGCAGATGCTGCCCTACCTCGATAATGCCCAATTGAAACAACTGCGGCTGGTGATGGAGCATACACTTTTTCACTACGATGTTTCCGCCAGTGCGGTAAAACCGGAGGAAGATGACAGCGAAAAACTGGTAGCATCCTTCATCGCCGCCAAGCGGATCGAGGGCTGTTCGGAAAAGACACTGAAGTATTACCAGAACACGATTGACGCGATGGTGTCCTCTCTCGGCAAAAATGTCCGGCATATCCTCACGGAAGACCTGCGGGCATACTTGACCGAGTATCAAGGCAAGCACCAGTCCAGCCGGGTAACGATTGACAATATTCGCAGGATTTTGTCCAGCTTCTTTGCTTGGCTGGAGGACGAGGACTACATCATCAAAAGCCCGGTGCGCCGCATTCACAAGGTCAAAACTGCCAGCAGTATCAAGGAAACCTACTCGGACGAGGAGCTGGAAAAAATGCGGGATAACTGCACGGAACTGCGGGACCTGGCGATGATTGATATGCTGGCCTCAACGGGAATGCGTGTCGGAGAAATGGTCCTCCTGAACCGGGACGACATCAATTTTGCGGAACGTGAGTGCGTGGTGTTCGGCAAAGGTGATAAGGAACGGGTCGTGTACTTTGACGCCCGCGCCAAGCTGCATTTGCAGGAATACCTGAACAGCCGGACGGATGATAACCCTGCACTCTTTGTAACCCTGCGTTCCCCGCACGAGCGGATACGGATTGGCGGTATTGAGCATCGGCTCCATGATATGGGCAAGCGGCTGAATATCCCGAAAGTGCATCCGCACAAATTCCGGCGGACACTGGCGACAATGGCGATTGATAAGGGAATGCCTATAGAACAGCTCCAGCGGCTTTTGGGGCATCAGCGGATAGACACAACCTTACAGTACGCAATGGTGAAGCAGAACAATGTGAAGACGGCGCATAGGAAATATATAGGTTAGGGTGGTGATATGATGGATGGGTGGAAAACAATCAGGTTGGGCGATTTCTGTGTCACAAATGCGGATTCCTATTCACCAAGAGAAGAGTGGGATTTCGTAAACTATTTGGACACGGGTAATATTACTAATAACAGGATTGATTCCATACAGTACATAAATGTAAAAAGTGAAAAGCTACCAAGTCGAGCAAGAAGAAAAGTTAGGCGAAACAGCATCATATATTCCACAGTGCGCCCAAATCAGCGGCACTTTGGAATTATCAAATCACAACCAGAAAACTTTCTTGTGTCGACAGGATTTGCTGTTATAGATGTAGATGAGTGCGTACTGGACGCGGATTTCCTTTATTATGTGCTGACCCAGACCACATTTGTCGAGATTCTCCATGCTATAGCAGAACAAAGCACATCGGCTTATCCATCCATCAAGCCCTCTGACATCGAGAACTTAGAGATAGAAATACCTGACCTTACCACGCAGAGAAAAATTGCAGATATTCTAAACAGTTTGGACAGGAAAATATCACAAAACACAAAGGTAAACGAGAATTTACTTCAGCAAGCATCTTCGATATATCAAGCATGGTTTGAGGACTTTATTCTGTCGGATGGTTTTTGTCCTCCTTCTTGGAAACAAGGAACCTTGGCTGACATTGCTGATATTACAAGCGGAAAGCGTCCTCCATTCAAATCAGCCGAAAAAACAGACATGGCTGTCATTCCTCTTGTTGGTGCAGCATCAGTAATGGGGTATACTACCGAGGCTAACCATACCGACAGAATTCTCGTTACAGGTCGAGTAGGAACACATGGTGTAGTTCAGCGGTTCAATTCACCGTGTTGGACTTCAGATAACACGCTGGTTATTACAAGTGACCTCTACGAGTATACATTTCAGATTCTTCAAAGAATCGATTACCGGGCTATGAATCGTGGTTCGACCCAGCCTCTAATCACTCAAGGTGATATGAATAAAGTACCAATTCTAATGCCAGATAAAGAGATTCTTTTGAACTTCGAGACTCTTGTCGGGCAACTCATGGAACAGCACCAAGCAAATTTACTTGAAAACGATAAACTTGCTGAACTGCGAGATGCTCTATTACCACAGTTAATGTCTGGTGAATTGGATCTCTCCAACCTTGACCCTTAAGCCGCTAAATTCTCGTTGAACAAAATCGCTGCGCGATGGCCTGCCAAGGCTGTGGCATAGCAATTTTCT
>CAJUDN010000009.1:36422-56034 GCA_910585355.1 uncultured Lachnospiraceae bacterium | reverse complement strand
TTTTCAGCCTGCAAGGCGGAGGAGGGAGGCGATGCGGTGGCATCGTTGACCGACGGTGCTGTGTGCCAGTGGCACACGTTTAGCACGGACCGAAGCGGAGCGTAGACCAACATGGCAGATGGAAATTCAGGCAAGTCATTTGACGTAATGGAAATATGTCAGTACACTAATATCATTATATTGCGTAATAGTATCTTTAGTCAAATGAGGTTTACAGGAAAGAAATGGAAAATAAAAGAAAAGAACAAGGAAAATCGAGAACAAAGGCGAAATCAGGATGGAAGGCTGAGTTAATCAGCTGGATTCAGGTGATATTATCGGCCGCTGTCATTGCTTTTGTCCTTACTACCTTTATCATCGCCAACAGCGAAGTCCCCACCGGCTCCATGGAAAATACCATTATGGCCGGGAGCCGCGTTATCGGCTCCAGACTGCATTACAAATTTTCCGACCCGGAGCAGGGAGATGTGGCCATCTTTATATTTGGCTGGCAATGTACCAGCTGCAATGTCATCGTGGAGGGTGAAAAGACAGAAACCTGTCCCCGCTGTGGTGCAAAGGCAGGAAAGCGCGCCCGCACCATTTATTATGTGAAGCGGGTAATCGGCGTACCCGGAGATGTGATCGACATTGTGGACGACAGAGTATACTTAAATGGTTCTGATACCCCCCTTGAGGAACCCTACCTGGCAGAGCCGATGAATGCTGGTGAATCCTTCCATTTTGAGGTTCCGGAAAACTGCTATTTCATGATGGGTGATAACCGAAATTATTCTCTGGATGCCAGATACTGGAACAATCATTATATTTCTAAGGATAAAATGATTGCCAAGGTAATCCTTGAATACTTCCCCACACCCAAATTAATACATTAAAAAGGACTGCTATGTTTTCGTGCGGTCCGCGCGGTGAGCGCGCAGACCTGCCTGAACTGTTACAAAAAAGCACATACAGGAGACATAATTATGAAAAAAGTAGTTAAATTCGGAGGCAGCTCTTTAGCCAGCGCCAGGCAGTTCAAGAAAGTAAAGAGCATCATCACAGCTGACAAAACCAGAAGCTATGTGGTCCCGTCCGCACCAGGAAAACGCGACGGCAAAGACACCAAAGTCACAGATCTGCTTTACCAGTGCTATGAGGCCGTCCTTGCGGATCAGAGCTACAAACGCATTCTGGACCAGATCAAAAAGCGCTTTTACGATATCATCAATGGCCTGGATTTGAATCTGAATCTGGACTTTGAATTTGATAAAATCGAAGAGAATTTTCTCCAGAAAGCCGGCGCTGACTATGCCGCTTCCCGCGGTGAATATTTAAATGGAATCATTATGGCCCATTATTTAAACTTTCCCTTTGTGGACGCTGCGGATGTAATCTGTTTTGATGAAAATGGCTGTTTTCTTCCAGAAAAAACCAACGCGGAGCTTGCCGCCCATTTGGACTCCATGAAGCAGGCTGTCGTTCCCGGCTTCTATGGTGCAAAGCCGGACGGCACCATTGTTACCTTTTCCCGCGGCGGCTCGGATATCACCGGCTCTCTGGTGGCACGGGCCCTCCATGCAGATATTTATGAAAACTGGACCGACGTGTCGGGGTTTCTGGTGGCTGACCCCCGTATCATCCGCAATCCGGTTCCCATTGAGACCATCACATACCGGGAGCTTCGCGAACTGTCCTATATGGGCGCCAGCGTCCTTCATGAGGACGCTATCTTTCCTGTGAGAAAGGAAGGCATCCCCATCAACATAAAAAATACAAACCGTCCTGAAGATCCCGGTACGATGATCGTGGAAAGCACCAGCAAAAAGCCCTTTTACACCATTACCGGAATTGCCGGAAAAAAAGGCTTTTGTTCTATCAACATTGAGAAGGCTATGATGAATACAGAAATTGGTTTCGGACGAAAGGTTCTGGAAGTATTTGAACGGCATCAAATTTCCTTCGAACACATCCCCTCTGGTATCGATACCATGACGGTTTTTGTTCACCAGGACGAATTTCAGGAAAAGGAGCAGGCTGTTATCTCCGGTATTCACCGTGCCGTCCACCCCGATGTCATTGATCTGGAATCCGATCTGGCTCTGATCGCTGTGGTCGGACGCGGCATGAGGGCCACCCGCGGAACAGCCGCCAGAATCTTCGCGGCCCTGTCCCATGCAAAAATCAATGTAAAGATGATCGACCAGGGTTCCAGCGAACTTAATGTCATCATTGGTGTGCGGAATGAAGACTTTGAAGGCGCCATATGGGCCATTTACGATATTTTTGTAACAACAGCGTTATAAAAAAGCATCCTGCAGTAAGACGCACCTTCCCATCGCGTAAAGAAACGGCGCTGCCTAGAACGAACCTGGGCAACGCCGCTTCTTTTATTTCTCCTCAATGGCCATAATCATGTCCACGCGTCTTAGATGTCTTCCGCCTTCAAACTCCGCCTCCAGCCATTGGTCAACGATCATCTTGGCCAGCTCGCTTCCCACAACTCTTGCGCCGAAGGCCAGTACATTGGAATTATTATGCATTCTGGAAAGCTTCGCCGTATACGGCTCACTGCACACGCAGGCCCGGATTCCCTTCACCTTATTGGCCGCCAGGGAAATTCCTACCCCGGTACCGCAGATGGCAATTCCCAGATCCGCCTCGCCGGATGCCACTGCCCGGCCCACCTTTTCTCCATACACCGGATAGTCGCAGCTCTCACTGGAATCTGTTCCCAGATTCAAAACCTCATATCCCTTTTGTTCCAGGTGTTCCCTGATGACGTTTTTTAACTCCACCGCAGAATGGTCATTTCCGATTGCAATTTTCATCACTTTTCCCTCCGCTTAAAAAATTCCTGAATCCAGTCCATTCTGGATGTCATGGATAACAGCAGCATATCCATAATGGTGATAGCTGCCATAGCCTCCACCACCACCACGGCTCTGGGTACCACCACAGGATCGTGGCGCCCCATGATAACAAGCTCCATGTTTTCTTTATTTTTATTTACGGTGTCCTGACTCTTCGCGATGGAAGGAGTCGGCTTAAAAGCCGTCCGAAACACCACATCGCTTCCGTCACTGATTCCTCCGAGAACCCCGCCGGAATGATTGGTCACTTTTTTTATTCCCGTCTCATCCATACGAAAAGCATCGTTATTCAGGGAACCGCAGGATTTTGCGGCGGCAAAACCGTCTCCGATCTCAAATCCTTTCACTGCGCCAATGGAAAGCATTGCTTTGGCCAGGTTCGCATCCAGCTTATCAAACACCGGCTCGCCCAAAGCCGTGGGAAGATGAGAAATCACACATTCGACCACGCCGCCGGAAGAATCGCATTCTGCCATTCTTTGTTCCAGATATTCTGCGGCTTCTTTGGCCGCCCTCACGTCCGGCATACAAAGGGCGTTGTTTTTGGCCTCTTTAAGGTCAGCCTGGCTTTCGTCAATTTCCACCGGGCCAATGGATTTTGTGTATGCCGTCACCGAAATTCCCAGCTGTTCCAGGAATTTTTCTGCTATGGCCCCCGCCGCTACCCGTCCTATGGTCTCTCTGGCGGAGGAACGGCCGCCTCCCCGATAATCCCGAAAACCGTATTTCTCATCGAAAGTAAAATCCGCATGTCCCGGGCGGTAACATTTGGCAATCGTCGAATAGTCCTTTGACCTTTGGTCCTTGTTCCACACAACCATGGAAACAGGAGTTCCCGTGGTTTTCCCTTCGAAAACACCGGAAAGGATCTCCACCTCATCCCCCTCGTTCCTCTGGGTTGTAAACCTGCTCTGTCCAGGCTTTCTCCGATCCAGCAGTTTCTGGATATCCGCTTCACAAAGAGACAGCCCCGCAGGACAGCCATCCACAACAACACCGATGGCCCTCCCGTGGGACTCTCCCCAGGTCGTCACTTTAAAAATTGTTCCAATGGAAGACCCTGCCGCCATATGTTTTATTCTCCTGTCTTCACAATTTCACAGCAATTTGGCTCATTGATTTCAATGCTCCGTCCGCTCATTACCAGAAGCCCCTTTTCATAGTCCACCCTGAAAAAGGAAATACTGCCGCCGTGGTTGATGGAGGCAATGTGCTGTCCATCGGGGAAGATGGCAATATCCTTGGGATATTCGCCACTGATGGGAAGACAGAATCTTAAAGTCAGCATACCTGTCTCCTCGTCCCTGTCATACATGGATATGGAGTTATCTCCTGCATTGGAGCAGAATACGTATTTCTCATCCGGAGAAAACCGGATTGCACAGGCAGCCGTCTGCTGATTAGGCTCCGTGCCTGTGGTCGGAACAGTCTGAACCTTTTCCACGCGCGGAGTTCTCTCTCCCGTTTCATAGGAGTATACGTCAATTACATTTTTCAATTCATGCATTAAATAGAAAAATTTCCCATCGCTGCTGAATATAAAATGCCTAGGTGCAGATTCCAGCTCGCTGCGGACCGCATCTACCTGGGTGATTTTTCCCTCTTTCTTATCAAAACGGTACACCTTAATCTGGTCAATCCCCAAATCCGCCACCATCAAAAATTTTCCGTCCGGTGTCAGCCGGCTGCAGCTTACATGAGGTCTGAAATTACGTTCTGCCACGCTCCCCAGACCTTTATGAAACACGCCGTCCGTGATTCGCCCCACGGAACCGTCCTTATTTAATTTCAGTACGGTGACCTTTCCATCATGATATCCGGATACAAATATGTAATCATCCATGGGGCTGGTGGAAAGCTGGCATCCGCGCATCCCCTTGATATTAGCGCTGTTCAAACGGGACAGACTTCCGTTTTGAAGGATCTTAAAAGCTACCACGCCTTCGTCTGCAATGGAGTACAGCATCTTTTTATTATTAGAGGCTTTTATATAGGAGGAGTTGTCCACTTCTACCTCACACCGGTAGATGAACTTTCCCTGTTCCACATCCACATCATAAACGGTGATTCCCTTTGCCTTTCCCGTATAGGAATAGGAACCTACATATGCCATATATTTTCCTGTCATTGTTTTCCTCCCCCTTGTCTTTTATAACCGTTCAGGGATTGTCTGAACCGTTATGTCTTTTTTGTTACCGTTCATTTTAACATATTCTGTTCTATTTGTTAACTAGAATTTTATAGAAAAATAGTAACCGTTCAGCCTTACATCTTCTTGCCCGCGTGTTTTTTCCCCGAAGTCTTCGCAAGGCTGAACTGTTACAAAAAATATGGCAGAAATCTATTGACAGACAGGGAAAACCATGAGTAAATATATGTTGACGGTAAAAAGACCCGGTGGGTTTTTCTTCGGGCAATTATACCAATGAATTCTGAGAGTAACAGTTCAGGGGGCTCTGAACTGCTATCCCTAAAATACAGGAGGACAATGCCATGACTCAGCCCTTAATCGATCTGGTTAATATATCAAAAAGCTTTGACGGAGATATTGTTCTTGACGACTTAAACCTCTCCGTGAAAGAAAACTCTTTCGTGACACTGCTTGGGCCCAGCGGATGCGGAAAAACCACCACCCTCCGTATTATCGGCGGATTTACAAGCCCCGACCAGGGAAAGGTGATCTTCGGCGGAGAGGATATCACGAAAATGCCCCCAAATAAAAGACAGTTAAATACTGTATTTCAGAAATATGCCCTGTTCACCCATATGAGCATTGCAGACAATATTGCCTTCGGCCTCAAAATCAAGGGAAAGTCCAAAGGCTACATTCAGGATAAAATCAAGTATGCCTTGAAGCTTGTAAATCTGGACGGCTTCGAAAACCGCAGTGTAGACTCCTTAAGCGGCGGTCAGCAGCAGCGTATCGCCATCGCAAGGGCTATTGTAAACGAACCAAAGCTTTTGCTTCTGGACGAGCCTTTAGGCGCCCTGGACTTAAAGCTCCGCCAGGACATGCAGTATGAGTTGATCCGCCTGAAAAATGAGCTCGGAATCACCTTTGTCTATGTCACCCACGACCAGGAGGAGGCCTTAACTATGTCTGATACCATCGTAGTCATGAACCAGGGCTATATCCAGCAGATGGGAACCCCTGAACAGATTTACAACGAGCCGGAAAATGCCTTTGTGGCCGACTTCATCGGCGAAAGCAACATTGTGGACGGAATCATGGTCCGGGACGAACTGGTGGAGATTTTTGGCGAAAAATTTGTCTGCGTGGATAAGGGCTTCGGCAACCTTACTCCGGTGGATGTGGTAATCCGCCCCGAGGATATTGATCTGGTGGAACCGGAAGCCGGGACCTTAAGGGGCGTAGTCACCCATCTGATCTTTAAAGGCGTCCACTATGAAATGGAAGTCACAACCCCCGGAGGCTACGAATGGCTGGTTCACAGTACGGATATGTTTCCTGTTGGAAAAGAAGTGGGAATCCATGTAGATCCCTTCGACATTCAGATCATGAATAAGCCGGCATCAGAGGATGAGGAGGCCGTGGGAGTCAATGAATAAATCCAGGAATCAATTTCTCGCCTTTCCTTATATTATATGGATGATCGGTTTCACCGTAATTCCTTTGCTCATGATCTTTTTCTACGGACTTACAGACCGGAGCGGAAACTTCACCTTTGCAAATGTGCTGGCAATCCTTTCCGCGGACCATATGAAAGCCCTGTTGCTTTCCCTGGCTCTTTCCACCGTCAGCACCCTGGTCTGTCTCCTGATTGCCTATCCTCTGGCATTGATTTTGCGGAAGCGCAACATTGGCACCGGCAGCTTTGTGGTTTTTATTTTCATCCTGCCCATGTGGATGAATTTCCTGCTGCGGACCATGGCCTGGCAGACTCTGTTAGAGAAAAACGGAGTAATAAATTCCCTGCTTTCGGTTCTCCATCTGCCGCCCATTAACATCATCAACACGCCGGGCGCCATTATTCTGGGTATGGTATACAATTTCCTGCCCTTTATGGTGCTGCCGATTTACAATATACTGGCGAAAATTGACGACAATGTAATCAATGCCGCCAGAGACTTAGGCGCCGACTCCTTCCAGACCATCACGAAAATCCTTCTGCCCTTAAGTGTTCCCGGCATCATCAGCGGAGTCACCATGGTATTTGTGCCTGCCCTTACTACCTTCGTTATCTCCAACCTTCTGGGCGGCAGCAAGATTCTTCTGATTGGAAATGTCATTGAGCAGGAATTTACCAAAGGAAGCAACTGGAATCTGGGTGCCGGTCTTTCCATGGTTCTCATGGTCTTCATTTTAATCAGCATGACCATGATTGCCAAATATGATAAAAACGGGGAGGGGACAGCATTCTGATGAAAACAGCTCATTCACGTTTCAAGGAGTTTTTTGAAAACTTTTATCTTGTCCTGGTGCTGATCTTTTTATATGCGCCCATTGCGGTCATGATGGTATTATCTTTCAATAGTTCCAAATCCCGTTCCCAGTGGGGCGGTTTTACGTTCCAGTGGTACAGCCAGATGTTTGAGAGCAGCGCCATCATGGACGCCCTCTACAACACACTGCTCATCGCCTTTTTGTCAGCCCTAATTGCAACTATTCTGGGAACTGCGGCCGCCATTGGTGTCAACAGCATGAAAAAGCTGCCGAAGACCATTTTTATGGGGCTTAACAACATCCCAATGCTGAACTCAGACATAGTGACAGGAATTTCTCTGATGCTTATGTTTATCGCTTTTGGCGTTTCCCTGGGCTTTAAGACCATCCTGCTGGCTCATATTACATTCAATGTACCCTATGTGATGTTAAGTGTTCTTCCAAAGCTGAAGCAGACCAGCAAATACACCTATGAAGCGGCAATGGACCTGGGGGCCGGGCCAGTGGAGGCCTTTTTTAAGGTGGTATTCCCGGATATTCTTCCCGGCGTTTTATCCGGCTTTCTCATGGCGTTCACCATGTCTCTGGATGATTTCATTATCACTCATTTCACCAGAGGCGCGGGGATCAATACCCTGTCCACCCTGATTTACAGCGAGGTGCGCCGCGGGATCAAGCCGTCCATGTATGCTCTTTCCACTGTGATTTTTGTCACGGTTCTCCTGCTCCTTCTGATTACCAATTTTTCTCCGGACAAGGCGGGAACAAAATCGTCTCCCTCCAAAGGCATACAAACCGCGTCATCCGGAAATAAAAATTCTGGTATCCGGCAGAAAATACTTCTGACAGCCGCTTCCTTTTTTATCATTGCAGCTGTCTCTTATACCTCCTGGCGCCATGTAGCCTCCTCTCACTCGGATGAGCTTTACGTGTACAACTGGGGAGAATACATTGATGAGAGTGTCATTGAGCAATTTATGGAGGAGACGGGGATTCATGTGACCTATGACCTCTTCGAAACCAACGAAGAAATGTATCCGGTCATCGAGGCCGGGGCTGTCCAGTATGATGTGATCTGTCCTTCCGACTATATGATTCAGAAAATGGCGGAAAATCTTCTGCTGGCGGAAATCAACTTTGATAATATTCCCAACCTCAAATACATTGATCCAGAATATATGGAGCAGTCAAAGAGCTTCGACCCTCAGAATAAATATTCTGTTCCCTACACCTGGGGGACCGTGGGAATTATCTACAACACAAAACGGATTGAGGAACTGGGCGTCCCCGCTCCTACCAAATGGGAAGATCTGTGGGATGAAAGATATCGCGGCGAAATTCTCATGCAGGACAGCGTCCGCGACGCTTTCATGGTGGCCTTAAAGGTTTTGGGCTGCTCCATGAACTCCGTCGATCCCAAAGAGCTTTCAGAAGCCAGAGATCTTCTGCTGGCGCAGAAGCCCCTGGTGCAGGCTTATGTGGTGGATCAGGTCCGTGACAAAATGTTAAGTGGCGAGGCAACTGTGGGCGTCATCTATTCCGGCGAGCTGTTATACCTTCAGGAGGAAGCCGAAAGTCTGAATCTGGACTATGATCTAGAGTATGTGATTCCGGAGGAGGGCACCAATATCTGGATTGACTCCTGGGTAATCCCATATAACGCCAGAAACAAAGAAAATGCAGAAAAATGGATTAACTTCCTTTGCCGCCCGGATATTGCCAAGAAAAACTTCGAATATATCACCTATGCAACGCCGAATCAGGGAGCATTTGAGCTTCTGGATAAAGAATATCAGGACAATACCTCTGTATTCCCTGACACCTCCACCCTCACCAATTCCGAAGTATATCAGTATCTGGGAACGGAGGCGGACGACCTTTACAGCGCCCTGTGGAAGGAAATCAAATCACATTAAAGCACCCGCCAGAAAAGCGCTGTGTGCACAATATCAGAAAGGGGCCGCTGCAAAACAAGAAAACTCGTTTTGCAGCAGTCCCTTTTATTCGTCTGTCTTTTATTGCACATGTTTTTTATTCGCCTGCTTTTTATTTCGCCTGCTTTTTATTTGTCTGCCTTCTCATTCGCTTACCTTTTATTCGCCTTCTCCACATGTACGTTTTTTCCTTTAATCTTCACACGGTTCATGGCCTCCATGACCACATCCGCCTGATTTTTCGGCACCTCCACAAAGGTATATTTATCATACATGTCAATACTTCCCACCAGGCGGCCTGGCATTCCGGACTCCCCGGCAATGGCGCCCAGGATATCTCCCGGCCGCACATTCTGGTTTTTCCCCAAATTGATAAACAGTCTGGTCATGGGATTTCTGGCGCTTCTCCTGTCCTCATACTCCTCCGGCTCATCATAACGTCCATGCCGTCTCTGGCCGCGGCCTCTCCGGTCCTGCCCCTCCAGGCGGCGTCCCAGATTATCCAGATCTCTGAGAGGTCTCATGTCTTCTGCAATATCCTCATAATCATCTCCCATGGCCATTTTCAGAAAAGCCGCAGCTAACTCCATGGAAGTATACTCCTCCGCCAGCAAACGTTTCTCAATGATATCCGCCATCCGCTCAAGCCCGCCTTCCACAAGTACCTCCTGGACCTCATCCAGAATTTTTTCCGCTTTAATCGCCGTCACGTCATTTAAAGACGGAATCGGCTGGGGAACGATTTTTGTCTTGCAAAACCTCTGGATATCCCGCAGCTTATAAACTTCGTTTCCCACCGCCAGGCTGAAAGCCCGTCCTTCCCGGCCGGCCCGGCCCGTACGGCCGATTCTGTGAACATAATATTCATCGTCCTGGGGAATGTCATAGTTAAATACTGCCTCCACATCGTCCACATCAATTCCCCTGGCGGCTACGTCTGTGGCCACAAGAATCTCCGTGGCACCGTTTCGAAAGCTGTCCATGACGCGGTCTCTCTGCTCCTGTTTCAAATCGCCGTGGAGGCCTTCCGCAAAGTATCCGCGGCCCTGAAGAGCCTGTACCAGCTCATCCACTTGTTTTTTGGTATTGCAGAACACCACGGAAAGCTTCGGGGAATACAAATCCAGGAGACGACACATGACCTCCACTTTGTTCCTGGGCTTTACCTCATAATAATATTGAGTTACTTTTGGTACGGTCAGCTCTTTCTTTACCACCTTCACCATCACGGGATCCTTCTGGAACCGCTTCGCAATGTCTGCGATGGCCTGAGGCATGGTGGCGGAAAACATCACAGTCTGCCGTTCCTTTGGCATCTGGCTTAGAATGGTTTCCATATCCTCAAGAAAGCCCATGTTTAACATTTCATCTGCCTCATCAAGGACCACCGTGTGAATATCATCCGTGCGGATGGTTTTCCGTCTCATATGATCCATGACACGGCCCGGAGTGCCTACGATAATCTGGACTCCACCCTTTAAGGAGCGAATCTGTTTTACAATCTCCTGACCTCCGTATACAGGAAGTACCTTGACTCCCGATGTGAATCTGGCCAGGCGGCGGATCTCCTCTGCCACCTGGATGGCCAGCTCTCTTGTAGGGCAGAGGATGATGGCCTGGGTCTTTTTGTTCCCCGAATCCATTTTCTGCAGCAGGGGGATCGCAAATGCCGCGGTTTTTCCTGTTCCTGTCTGCGCCTGACCGATCATATCCCGGCCATCCATTTGTACCGGAATGGCCTGAGCCTGAATCGGCGACGCCGCCTCAAATCCCATATCTGTCACTGCCCGGAGAATCTTTTCCTCCAAATTCAAGTCTTCAAATTTTACTGTCTCCATCTATGTTCCTTTCTTCTTACGATACCTTCAAAAAAAGAGAAGACTCCAGGTTTCCCCGAATCTTCTCCAGTGATAACAATATAAACTATAACCGAAGGAATCTGCTTTTGTCAAGCACTTCCTTCTTCCAATTTCGTCATACGGTTACTACTTTTCGTTACTATTCATTATGGCAGGCCACCTTATGGCCGGGTGAAATCTCTCTCATGCAGGGCGCCTCTGTGCGGCAGCGGTCTGTTGCATACCGGCATCTGGTGTGGAACACACAGCCCTTAAACTCATCCGTCCGCATGGGACGTTCTCCTTCAAGGATCTCTGGTTTCCTTCGCCCTGCCGAAAGGTCAGGAACGGAAGAAAACAGCGCCTGGGTATAGGGATGGAGCGGCTTTTCAAATAATTGCTCCGTCTCAGCTTCCTCCACCAGAGAGCCCAGATACATGACTCCGATCCTGTTGGAAATATAACGGATAACTCCAATATCATGGGAGATAAAAAGAAGGCTTAAATTCATCTCCTTTTGCAGCCGCTTTAACATGTTCAGAATCTGAGCCTGTATGGAAACATCCAGGGCCGATACCGGCTCATCGCAAATAATCAGCTTTGGGTTAATAATCAGGGCTCTTGCAATACCAAGGCGTTGTACCTGTCCGCCGGAAAGCTCATGGGGATACCGAAAATAATGTTCCTCTGCAAGGCCTACCTTTTCCAGTATATCTATGACCGCCCTCCGCCTGCTCTCGCCATCGCCGATCTTCTGAATAATTAGCGGCTCCTCCAGCAGGGAACCGATTCTCTGCCTGGGATTCAGTGAAGACAGCGGGTCCTGGAACACAAGCTGGATTTCCTTCCTCAGAGGACGCATTTCCTTGTCAGAAAGCTTTGCAAGATCCTTTCCTTCATATAGAATTTCTCCCTCATCCGGATGAATCAGTCCCAGAATCGCCCGTCCTGTGGTTGTTTTTCCGCACCCGGATTCCCCCACAAGGCCATAAGTTTCTCCCTCATAGAGTGCAAGGCACATATCGCAGACAGCATTCATATGATTTACTGGTTTAAACAGCTTTCCCAGGGGACCATAAACGGGATATCGTTTTTTGAGGCCCTTTACTTCAAGAAGCGGTTCTCTCATATGGCATTTTCCTCCCGTTTTTTCTCATTTCCCACGCGGGGATTCCAGCATTTTACTCTATGTCCCGGCGACGTTTCCACTGCCGGCGGCTCATTTTTCCTGCATTGCTCTGTCGCATAAGGACATCTGGTACAGAAATGACATCCCACAGGTATTTGAGACAATGGAGGAACCGTCCCTGTGATCACATGAAGCGGCTTCTCCCTGTCCACATCCAAGTGCGGAATACAATCAAGGAGTCCCTGGGTATAGGGATGCATGGGATTGTCAAACAGCTCTTCTGTCTTTGCCTCCTCCACAATCTGCCCCAGATACATGACCCGGACACTGTGACAGATTTGGGCCATGACGCTTAAATCATGGGTAATCAGAAGAATCGCCATTCCCAGTTTCTGATTCAGTTCTGAAAGCAAACGTAAAATCTGGTTCTGAATTGTCACATCCAGAGCCGTTGTAGGCTCGTCAGCAATCAAAAGACTCGGTTCACAGGCCAGGGCCATGGAAATCATGACTCTTTGCTGCATACCCCCGGAAAGTTCATAGGGATACTGTCTGACACATCGCTCCGGATATGGAACCCCTGTGAGGCGCAAAAGCTCAGTGCTGCGGGCCCTGGCATCCTGTCTGGACATTTTTTTATGGAGAATCAATACTTCCTCCATCTGCTTTCCCACAGTCAGAACCGGATTCAGGGAAGTCAGCGGATCCTGAAAAATCACGGAAATTCTGTTTCCGCGAATACTCTGCATCTGGGCCAGAGGAAGCTTTAAAATCTCCTGTCCTTCAAATACAACGGTTCCCTCATACTCCACATCCGCTTCATGTTCTCTGAGACGAAGGATAGACTGAGACATGACACTTTTTCCAGAACCTGATTCTCCTACCACCCCCACGATTTCGCCAGGATGGATTTTCATGCTGACGCCGGATACTGCCGGGAGGCGCTTCTTTCTGTCACGAAAATATATATGGAAATTCTCCATTTCCAAAAGAGGCTTATTGTTGGTTTCCATCAGCCTTTCCGCCCTCCTTTCACACGGGGATCCAGAAAGTCACGGAGTCCGTCTCCCAAAAGGTTTAAACTGAGAACGGATATGATGACAAAGGCCCCCGGGAAGATTGCAGTCCATGGCGCCTTGGAAAGCACCTGCTTGCTGGCCTGAAGAATATTTCCCCAGCTCGCCGCAGGAGCGGGAATACCAACCCCCAGAAAGCTTAAAGATGCCTCCGAAATAATCGCCTGAGCAAAAATAAAGGACGCCTGTACGGTCAGGGATGAAACTACGCCGGGAAGAATAATCTTCCACAAAATCCGGAAGTCACTGGCACCCTGTATCTTTGCGGCCTCCACATAGACCTGTTCCCTGGCCACCAGGGCCCCCGCTCTTACCACGCGGGCAATGCTGGGCGTATATACCACCGTCAGCGCCAGAATTACATTCCAGATGGACGCTCCAAGAGCGGCCATTAAGGCAACTGCCAGAAGGACTCCGGGAATTGCGATCAGTCCGTCGCAAATACGCATTAAGATATTGTCCAGAATCTTAAAATAGCTGGCATAAATTCCAATAATCGTTCCCAGAATGGAAGAAAAAACCGTCACAGCTCCCCCAACGCAAATGGAGACCCGCGCTCCGTGCATAACGCGGATAAACAAGTCCCTTCCGAATTCATCAGTACCGAAAATATGTTCTGCCCCCGGTGGTTTCAGTCGGTCCAAAACTTTCATCTCATTTGGATCCACGGAACTGACAGCCGGGAGAACCAGGGCCGCAAGTACAATAATGACCATACCTACGAGACCGATGATAAGAGCAGGATTGGACAGGAATTTTTCTTTTCTGAGGCGGCGCTGTTCCTCAAGAATCGCCTGGCTTCGCTCTTTTGCACCGGCCTGTTTTTTTTCTTCTGTCACTTTGCCACCCCCTATTTCTTTCCAAGTTGAATACGCGGGTCAACAATTCCGTACAGAATATCCACTGTAAGATTCACGCCCACATACAATAAAGTTACAAACAGAACGACTCCCTGGATAACATAAATATCGCGCCTGTTGATAGCATTAATCGTAAGAAGTCCGATTCCCGGAATGTTGAACAGGGTCTCCGTCACGATGGCTCCCGTAATCAGGGTTCCAAAAGACTGGCCCACAACCGTCAAAACCGACGGCGCTGCATTTTTTAATGCATGAACCAGAAGAACGGTCCGCTCCTTCAGGCCTTTCGATCTGGCTGTACGGATATAATTCAGATAGAGCACATCAATTACAGCGGAACGGGTCATTCTGGTAATCAGAGCCGCCTGAACCGTACTCAGAGAAAGGGCCGGAAGAATCAAATATCTCAGATGATTCCAGAGACCATCCCTCAGCGGAACGTAGCCGGCCACTGGCAGCCACTGCAGTTTCACTCCGAAAAACAGCATGAAGAACATTCCCAGTAAGAAGCCGGGAACCGCAATACCAAAAAGCGTGCTGGTGACAAGGGCCAGATCCACTGTGGTTCCGCGCTTATACGCCGCCAGAATTCCAAAGGGAATGGCGAAAACCAGTGCAAAAAATTCGGCTAACAGTGCAAGACTCAAGGTCGGCAGGAAGTACTGACCGATTGCAGAGAGCACAGACTGCTGCAAAAACAGCGATTCCCCCCAATCGCCTTTAAGCATCTTGCCCAGCCAGTCAAAATACTGAACCAGAAACGGCCGGTTAAATCCCAATGCTTCATTCAGGGCATCCAGTTCTTCTTTGGTGGCTTCCATGCCCAGCATGGCCGTCGCCGGCCCGCCGGGCATCAGATACGTAATCAGAAAAACTGCTACGGAAACCACAAGCAGCGTCAGAATCAGGGAAACAATTCGTTTAATTATGTAGGAAAACATATCTTCTCCTCATTCCTTCCAAGTGTTTCTCTTTATTTGGCTACTTTCGCATTCCAGTATACGGGATAGTGGAAAAGCTCAAAATTCTCCATTTTCTGGCTGGTCGCAGTAACTCCGCTGAAGTGTCCGAGTACGCTTGCCGCGCCATACTCATACAGGAATGCCTGAAGATTATTCCAGTTTTCTTTTGCCTCCTCATTGCTGGACGCAAATCGGATAGCATCAACTCCCTCATTTACTTCTTTCACATCAAGTCCAGCCCAGCCCGGGTTTACAACGGAAAGCTGGGATGGAAGAAGCTGGTAAGAGTTACTGGTGATATAGATATCAAACTGCGCCGGGTCGCTTCTGTGTTCCATAAATACCGGAAAGTCATACGTTTCCACTTCTGCGTTGAATCCCGCCTGACGAAGCTGCTCTTGAACCACCAGAGTCGCATTATACATTTCCTGATAATCGGGCGTTGTCACAAGACGGATTTTTTCTCCGTTGTAACCTGCTTTGGCGAGAAGTTCTTTTGCCTTTTCTGCATTTCCCTGATTATAATACTCTTCTCCGCCTTTTACAGCCCACTGCTCCTGTTTAAGGTTCATGTAGCCTGGATCCAAAATATAAAGGTTCGGATTTCCATAGCTTCCATACATGATCTCTTCCATATTAAGAGCTGCCAGAACTGCCAGACGAAGATCCTGATTTACCATAATTCCCTGACTGGTATTGATAAACAGAGTCAAAGTTCCGCCTGTCTTTGTGTGGAGGTTCACACCGGGCATCGCCGCCACTTCGTCATAGCGCTCCAGCGGGATATCTTCGGCCGCATCATATTCGCCTGTCTGGATCCCTGCAATGCGGGTAGCGTCATCGCTGACAAAGCGGAAGTAAATATTCTCTGTGCTGGCCTCCCTCTTTCCTGCAAAACCACTGGTTTCACCCTCCGGGGACTGGTAATCACTGTTCTTTACCAAATGAATGTACTGATCCTGCTTCCACTCCTGAAGCTTATAGGGACCGGTTCCGATAAACTCCTGTAATCCTTCCGGTCCTGCCGCATCGACTACCTCTTTCGGAGAGATTGCCGCAAACTGTGAGGGAGCGGCAAGGAGAATCAAAATATCAGACGCCGCATGCTCCACAGTCATGGTTACCGTATAAGTATCCACGGTTTCAAATACGGAAGTTCCAAGGATTGCCTTTGCCTTTGCAGACGTCTGCAGCCAGCGGTTCATGGAAGCCGCCACATCTTCAGCTGTCATTTCCTTTCCATTATGAAATTTAACTCCTTCACGAAGTTTAAACGTGTAAACAAGGCCATCTTCACTGATATCGCAGGACTCAGCCAGTACCGGCTGCGGCGTATAGGTATTGTCCATCATATACAATCCCTCGAAAATATGCATTGCAATTCCGTCTGCGATATTGGAAGAGGATGTCATGGAATCAAGAGTCGGCGGCTGGGCTGTTGCGGCAATGTTCATGGTATCCTTATACTCTGCTGCAGGGGCTGCTCCGTTTGTTTCCGCCGCTTTTGTTTCAGCTGCCTGCGTTCCACCTGTCGCTGCCGTTGTTTCCGCTGCCTCTGAAGCCTTTGTTTCTGTCTGCGACTGACCGCCGCATGCAGTCAGAGACAGAGCGATACCAAGGCCCAGAGCAAGAATTCTTGTGATTTTGTTTCTTCTCATACCTTTTCTCCTATTCTTTTGTATTCTGCATTGAAAATGTAAAACCTTCAACCACATAAACAGTTTATAAAATTGTTCCATTCTTTGTCAATTATGTCTGGTAAGTATTGTTTTTTTCAATTAATACCTTTTTTTGAAAATATTTTTAAAATAGAAAAGGCATTTCCCGTTTCATCTTGGGAAATGCCCTTTTACCGTTTTTCTCAGTTTCTCTATCTTTCCTTTTTATAACACAGATACCCCATAGCCGCAAGGATGCCCACCGCATAGATCACAAAGGTGCAAGCAAACGGCAGCTTCACATGGACAGAATAAATAAACCCGGCGGTCAGGGAACCTGCAATGCTTCCCAGAGACTGGGTTGCATTAAAGAAACCCATAACCAGATTTTTCTGCGCGGGTTTTGCGCTGTTCGCCACCATATTCTGGAGCACAGGAACGCTGACGGAATAGCCGGCATAGACGAGAACGCTGAAGGCAATAAAAAGACCGATGGGTACCGGAAGGGTGGTTCCCACGGCAGACAGAGCGCAGATTGCCACCAGCACTACCATAGACCGTTTCACATTTGTTTTATTGATAATCCACACACATAATGTCATATTGGAAATAAAGGAAACAAAACCAACGCCAGCCTTAATAATTCCATTATAAGAGGATGTCAAACCCAGTTCATCTTTTAAATAATAGTTGAACGCCTGATCAAAACCTGTATTTCCAAAATTAATCAGAATATTTATTGCAAACAAAAGGGCAAACGCCACGCACATAAACTGGCGGCTGTCAAGAAAGGCCTGGAAGGGGTTGGCCTCCTTCATAAGCTTTTTTGCAGGAATCGCCTTTAAATCCGCAGTTCCGTCCGTCTCACAGATAAAGTAAAAAGCGACTGCCACGGCAATCAAGGTGCCCGCCTGTACAAGGAACGTAAGTTTTACAGAAATCTCCCCTAAAAATCCGCCGATCATATAGCCAAAAGCGCTGGCCACGCTTTTGATGGTCGCGCTGTATGTAAGAAACTTTCCCTGGTCCTCAGGGTGTGAAATATTCACCACATAGGTCAGGAAGCTCACAAAAATACCGCCTGTAAATAATCCGGCAAACATTCTGGCCAGAATAATCATAAGTTCCGTGGTGGAATAAGCAAACCATACCTGAGCGATTCCATACCCGCAGCAGCAAATCAAAAGCGACAGCTTTGAGGAAATATAAACGTTAATCTTTCCCCAGAACGGCGACATTAAAAAGTTTGTAAGCAGCATAGCTGCAAGCGCAACCCCAAACATATAATCATGCAGGTGTAAATCCTGAATAACCGTGGGCGTCACCGGATGAGCGAAGTTTGCCGCCAAGTTAAAAACCACCATGACTGTAAAAAATGCAATAAACCTAGTCTTATACTTCATTTTTTCTGTTACCTTTCGTCGAAAATTAATCCCCTTACAAGTTTACGCGCATGGTATTCGATTGTCAAGCACTGGCGGTCTTTAAAAGCGATTTATCGTAAGAGTTCAGCCTTGCATCTTCTTGCCCGCGCACCGCGGACAAGAAGCATGCGGCGTCCGCCTTATGAAGATTCTGAGTGAAAAATGCTTACGAAAACAAGTTTTCAATGCCTTTTTCACTCAGAGTCTTCGCAAGGCTGAACTGTTACGATTTATACTTTAAAACGGTACCCCACGCCCCATATGGTTTCGATATACTGCGGCTTCGCCGTATTCAATTCAATTTTCTCCCGGATTTTTTTAATATGCACCGTAACAGTAGCAATATCGCCGATGGACTCCATATCCCAGATCTTTGAAAACAGCTCTTCTTTTGTAAATACATGGTTGGGATTCTGGGCCAGAAAAGCCAGAAGGTCAAACTCTTTTGTGGTAAAATTTTTCTCCTCTCCATTTACATAAACCCTGCGGGCTGTTTTATCAATTTTCAAGCCGCGGATTTCGATGATATCATTGGCCGGAACTCCGCTTCCAATCAATCTTTCATACCGGGACATATGGGCTTTTACACGGGCCACCATCTCGCTGGGGCTAAAGGGTTTTGTAATATAATCGTCCGCTCCCAGACCCAGACCCCGGATTTTATCAATATCGTCTTTTTTAGCGGAAACCATGATAATCGGCGTATTTTTACTTTCACGGATTTTTTTGCAAATTTCAAAACCGTCCACCCCCGGCAGCATCAAATCCAGAATGAACAAATCAAACTCCTCTTCCAACGCGCGCTTTAAACCGCTCTCCCCCTCGTTTTCAATCTCCACCTCGAATCCGGAAAGCTCTAGATAATCTTTTTCAAGCTCCGCTATACTCTCTTCATCTTCCACGATCAAAATTTTACTCATATTTTATCTCCTTTTACACCATGATCTTTCTAAGCACAAAGTGAATTTCCGTACCGATCCCCTCTTTGCTGGTGGCCCAGATTTTTCCTCCATGATCCTCGATGATCTTTTTTACAATGGAAAGACCAATACCGCTTCCGCCCTTGGAAGAATTTCTGGAAGAATCTGTCCTGTAAAACCGGTCAAAAATATACGGAAGCTCTCTGGGGCCAATTCCC
Organism: uncultured Lachnospiraceae bacterium; assembly: GCA_910585355.1. GTDB lineage: Bacteria > Bacillota > Clostridia > Lachnospirales > Lachnospiraceae > CANRXD01. The sequence continues at coordinate 36,758 of CAJUDN010000009.1, read as the reverse complement.
TTCCCATTGTCCTCAATTCCGATCTGGATAAAATCTCCCACGTCGCGAATCCGGATATTAATAATCCCATTCTTTTTATCCATATATTTCAGCGAGTTTCCAATGATATTATTGATCACACGTTTCATCTGCTCCGCGTCGGCAATGACCATCACATCTTCGTCCACGTAGTTGAAATACCCCAGCTCTACGCCACGGGCTTCCAGTTCCAGCCCCACCTCGTCAATACAGTCCCGGAAATAGTTGGCAACATTGATTTTTGAGAATGTGTATGGAATTTTGTTGGTGTCGATTTTAGAATAAAAAGTCAGTTCATCAATGAGTCTGTCCATATCA
>CAJUDN010000009.1:22348-36412 GCA_910585355.1 uncultured Lachnospiraceae bacterium | reverse complement strand
TCCATATCATTGGCCTTATTATATATGGTTCGAATATACTTATCCAGCTTCTCCGGCGAAGATGCCACCCCGTCCATAATTCCTTCCACATAGCCTTTAATAGCCGTGATTGGAGTTTTTAAGTCATGGGAAATGTTGCTTATTAGCTCCTTGCTTTCTTTATCATATTGTATCTTCTCCTCCGTGCTCTCTTTCAGGCGGAGCCTCATTTCCTCGAAATTCTGACAAAGCTGCCCTATTTCATCATCGTCTTCAATTTCCAGAGTAAAATCCAGATTCCCGTCTCTGATCTTTTTGGTGGCTTCCTGAAGCTTTCCTAAAGGGCGCCAAATAGACTGGTAGACCCAGACTGTAAGGAAAGCTCCTGTGATAAATAAAATCAGTACACTGGTGAAAAACATTTCAAAAATCATGGATTTGATTTCCGGAATCACATCCACCACATTGGTCACCAGGTACAGACTCCCCTCCTCGCCATCGGAAAACGTGAAGTTTTTCTGTTTAATTAGATGCTCTGTTTTTCCATCCAGATAATTTCCCCAGTTAGACAGGTATTCCATATCTTCATAGTCAATAAATTCACTTGCCAGCTGGTCTGTGGTTTTGGGGTCCCCCGTAAAAAAGGTCTGGCCGGCCTTGCGGACAATCAAAAAGGAATGCTTCATGGAAAGCCTTCCATTTAGATCAGCAAGATAAGCTTCATCCTCAAATTTATCTGTTTTTTCATTGATATCCCTGTCAATCTCTTTTTGTATGGATTCCGTCAGGCGGCTGAACACACGGATAGAAGATCCAACCGACAGCTCTACCTCCTCAGAAAGGCCATACGTTTGTCTGAATGCCCTGGCCTGATAGCTATTTAAGCCTATAATTGTCACGTAAATAAGTGAAATCGGCACAACGGTTATGGTAAGAAACGCGATTGCAAGTCTCGTGCGAATTTTCATAAGCGGCAATGCGCCTCCTTTTTTCATTTTATATAACGGTTCAGTATCACAGTTTAAAACAAAAATCTACGATATACAGATCTATCGAACAGTTGTGTTTTTTCTATTAAGAATTATACCATACTTTAGAATGCCTGTTTATAAAACTATTATAAAATATATTGTCACTGTTCACGGGGCGGAGAAAACCGTACAAAAACAGGCGTCAAGTTCGCTTGTACGACAATTTTTGTACGGTTTTCCTCTAAAAGGAAAGCGGCCGTTCTGCTGTGAGCCGGCCGCCCTCCCAAATTTTTTCTTCTTTTACAGTTGAATGATTCCCGAGCTTTCTAAAATCTTTTTCTCCCAGGCAACCGTCTGTTCTTCCAGTTCTTTTACCTTTTCCGTCATATCAGAAACAAAGGCCTCGTCCTTAATGGAACCCAGATTGATCTTCACATTTAATAAGGCCCCCAAAATCCCTGTCCTTGTCATCATGGTTCCCACAAGTCCGTCTGTAACGGCATTGGAATTTCCGCGCGCGACCACAGCCTCCGCAATGGGGAAAATCTTTATGGCGGTCTCTGCAACGGAAAGCGGCACTTTTGCGGCTTCTTTCAGGCCATTCTGCATGGCCTCTTTTCTGGCCGCCTTCTGCTCATCGGTATCCTTTGGCATGGAAAGAGCATCCATATACAGGTTGAAAGACTCCGTATCCTTTTGAATGGCCAGAATCAGCTCCTTCCGGAGAACTGCCGCCTCTGCGGATAACGCCTTCATTTCCCCTTCCACTTCCGCGTATTTGGCCTTTCCAATGGTAAGATTCGCCACCATTTCCGCCAGCGCCGCCCCTATGGAGGCGGCCATAGCAGACACGCTGCCGCCGCCCGGAGCCGGGGCGTCAGAAGCTGTAATTTCAGCAAAGCTTTCAACGGTTAAATCTTTTAAATCCGCCACTTTTTATTCCTCCTCCAGAAGACGGTTCTCCATGATCTGCGCCGGGTCAAAATTGGCCACCTGGAGATAATATTCCGCACAGTCAACCAGGGCCTGCATCGGAAGAAGGCCGACAATTTCACTTTCCAGAACCGGAACGCCGTAGCGCTTCGCTTCCATCTTAACTGCCTCAAACGCACGGTAAACGGCAGTCTTTGTATAATCCGTCAGATTCATGGAAACCTGCACCAGATTTCTGTCCTCAAGCATAACGCCGATAGCCTTGATGTAGTGGTACCCGCCATTGATGTTGCGGATGCGCCTTGCAATCTGGTTTGCAATTTCCAGATCGGAAGTTCCAAGATTCACATTGTAAGCCACCAACGGCATCCTTGCCCCTACTGCGCTGACTCCGGCTGTGGAATGGGGCTTGTCCGGGCCAAAATCCGGCGCCCATTTCTCTGTATCCTTCATTTTCTCTGCCATTCCCTCGAACTGGCCCTTACGGATACTTGCCAGATTGGTTCTGTGGGGAGCAGTTGCAGAATTTTCATATAAGAAACACGGAATACCGAATTTTTCTCCTACGATCCCGGCAACTTCTTTTGCCAGTGCATCCGCCTCTTCCACAGTTGTATTGCGGCAGGGAATAAAGGGAACCACATCCACCGCTCCCATTCTGGGGTGCTGCCCCTCGTGCTTCGTCAGATCAATTAACTCCACCGCTTTTCCAAAGGATGCAATCACCGCATCCCGCAAAGGCTCCGGCTCCCCAATCACGGTAATCACACAGCGGTTATGATTCGGATCCGTCTGATAATCCAGCAGCCTTACGCCCTTCTTTCCTCTGAAGCAGTCAACGATCTTCTCTACTTTTTCCAGATCGCGTCCCTCGCTGTAATTAGGTACGCACTCAATCAATTTGCTTCCCATTTTACCTGTCCTCCTTATTTTGATTCTTTGTAACAGTTCAGGCCGCCCCTGAATCTTTACAATGTATAAGCCTTTTCACCGGCACAAATACTGCTTTCACACTGCTTTCCGCCTGAAATATCCACTTCGCTCCGGTAAAATCTCCGGAGGCGCAAAGCGCCTGTCCCTCCTTCAGCCCGAAGGTCTCCCCTGTCTCTGTATGAACGGTCAGCAGCCCTTTATGGCAGTAGAGGATCTGCTCCCCCCGTCCATCCTGCAGTTTGAAACATGCGTCTTTTCCGGTTTCCATTCTTTCCCCGCTTCTCATAAGAAGGGGAGTCATATCTCCTTTGCAGCAGCCTTTCTTTAACATCAGGTTAAAGTCTGTAACTCTCCCTCGGCTGACTGTCAAATCTCCGCCGTCAAACCGGTGGGGCATGAATTCCTTCAGATGAAGCCATTCACCCCCATTATGACATAAATCAATCTCCCCTTCCAGTGTCATGATAATCCTTTCATAACCTGGAAGCGCCGTAAAAGTACTTTCCAAAAGGTCCACGGTTGCAGAACTCAAACGCCACAAAAAGTTCCGCTGCACATAACTGCCTTCTTTTGGAGAAAGAAGCAGTTCCGTGGTCATACCCCCGCTCCAGGCGGAAGTATGGTATTCGCTCTCTTCTATTTTTCTGATCTGATATTCTGCCATGAAAGCCCCGCTTTAGAATTCAATGACCTCTCCCAGCGCTTCTTCTACCGCACGCACCAGAGAGCCATCCTCAATGATCTTCTCACAATAATTGATATCCTCGTATAATTCGCGGTCCTCATCCAGACGCGCCACATGACTCCTCACCAGATCGTAGGCAGCCTGGGTTCCCTTACCAAGGCCTTTATTTCCCCTCATATCAATGCCCTGGCATGCAACCATAAGTTCCATAGCCAGAACACGGCGCACATTGCGTCCGATCTCTCCTGCCTGTCTTGCTGCAATGGTACCCATACTTACATGATCTTCCTGTCCGGCGGAGGAAGGAATGCTGTCCACACTGGCGGGATGCGCCAGAACCTTATTTTCTGAAACCAGCGCAGCGGCGGAATACTGTACGATCATAAAACCAGAATTTACGCCGCCGTTGGGTGTTAAGAACGCCGGGAGTCCGCTGTAAGCCGGATTCACAAGGCGCTCAATTCTTCTCTCGGAAACGTCAGCCAGCTCGGACTCTGCAATCTTTAAAAAGTCAAAGCTTAAAGCCATGGGCTGTCCGTGGAAATTGCCGCCGGAAATTCCGCTTCTGTCCTCTTTGAAGATCAACGGGTTATCAGTAACAGAGTTAATCTCAATATCCACACGGCCTTTTACATAGTTTACCGCATCCTTGCTGGCGCCGTGAATCTGCGGGCAGCAGCGCAGAGAATAGGCGTCCTGTACGCGGATTTCACCCTGACGTGTCGCGTTTTTACTTCCCTCCAGAAGCTTCAACAGATTTCTTGCCGTCGCCATCTGTCCCGCATGGGGGCGTACCTGATGGACTCTCGGATCCAGAGCATCCACCACGCCGTTCTGCGCCTCAAAGGATAAAGCGGCGGCAATATCCGCTGTTTTTAATAAAGTAACCGCGTCGTTGAGCGCGTGAGCCCCAACGGAAGTCATTGCCTGAGTTCCGTTATTTAAAGCCAGTCCCTCTTTTGCGGAAAGCTCGATCACCGGAATTCCGGCCCGCTTCATAGCCTCTGCGCCGGGAAGCAGCTCCCCTTCATACTCAGCCATGCCCAGGCCGATCATGGGAAGAACCATATGAGATAAAGGAGCCAGGTCCCCGGACGCACCCAGGGAACCTTTCTCCGGAATAAACGGAGTCACACCCTTATTTAACATGGCAATCATGGTCTCAATGGTTTCCAGGCGGATTCCAGAAAAACCATTTGACAGATTGTTGATACGGAGCAGCAGAATTCCTCTTGTAATGTCCTTTGCAAACGGATTTCCCGCGCCTACGGCATGGGTGATAATCAAATTTTTCTGAAGCAGCTTACATTCATCCTGAGAAATTACCACATCGCTGAATTTTCCGAACCCGGTGGTAATTCCATAAACCACCTTTCTTTCAGCTACCAGATCTTCCACCACCTGTCTGGATTCCAGAATTTTTTTACGGCTTCCCTCAGATAAAACCACCTCCGCGCCCCCGCGGCAGACGGCGATAATTTCTTCGACCGTAAGATCATGGCCTGTAATCACAACTTTTTGCATATTCCTCTCTCCTTTGCATTTTCCCTGTTACGATTTTTGTTTTTTCATGGAAAAGACCTCGTTACGTTAATATATAAAAACGAGATAGAAGAAGGTCTTTCCCACGAAAAAAAGCATTTCGTGCTTCGTATCTCCATTCATTATACGTCTAAAACGTCCAAAAAGCGTCAAATGCGAGTCATAAAACTGATTATTTGTCTAATTAAGTGCATGCTTTCTCACTCTTTTGCTTTAGCATGCTAATATGGCAGTTTATTTAACTGTTGTTCTACCTCCGCCAGCAGGCGGCCGGTTTCCGGATTCTTTATTTTCACAGAAATTTCTTTCCCCTTCTCATAATGCCTTCTGGCCTTCTCTTCCTCTCCCATTTTCAGACAGACCAGCGCCAGATATCCCTCGGTCCGCTCAAGCCCCCACCGGTAGCGGTTCCTTTCCAGACAGTCCCTGGCCTTCTCCAGGTATTCCAGCGCCTCCGGGAACTGCTCTTGCAGGTAATGCATCTGCCCGATGTTGGAGTAAATCTGGCCCATTCCATTGGTCCTTGTGACTCCCTCGCCCACGGACTGGGCCCGCCCGTAATAGGCCATGGCCTCATCATAAAGTCCCTGTTTCCGGTACAAATCTCCCAGATAATTATAGCAGGCGGCGGTCCCTGCGCCATAGCTTTCATGGTTCAGACTCTGAAACAGGTTTAAGGACTGTAACAACATGGTTTCCGCCATATCATATTTCCCCTTCTGCATATAGCAGAGCCCCTTTAACCGCATAAGCGTTGCATACTCTTCTTTTTTACCGCCCGCCGGGCACTTAAGTCCCTGTTCCACAAACCGCTCCACCTTCTCCGTATCCCCGATCTGGATTCCATAGAAAATCTGCTGCTTGATACACGCCAGATACGTTTCATCGTCCCCGAGTATCACCGCAAGACCGGAGCTTTTCCGGATGGCCTCGGTTCCCGTATCGTAATCCCCCATGGCAATATCATACCGCCCCTTAATGTAATACATTTCCATTTTCATCTGGCGTACGGCATGGGAATCTCCCTTCAGGCCGATCACCTGTCTGGCCAGATCCAGCATTTTTTCTGCCCCGGTCATCACACTGAATTCATCCTCCGGTTCCGGGCTGTCCGCATGGAGCACCGGGAAATTTTCATTCATAACTGTATAAAATTCTTTCAAATAATAAATCTGGTACTTGTAGGATTGTACCTGATCATGGCACCTTTCATAATGATGCGCCGCCAGTGACAGGGATTTCACACTTTTCTCTGTCTGTTCTGCATAATATTCCGCCAGCATCCTGTGATAAAGAAGTGTTTTACCATTGCTCAGCTTTTCATAGACATATTCCTGAAACAGACGGTGGCTGAATTTATAATAAACATTCCATCCCACCAGAACCTCCTGAATCAGGAGTGCCTCCTGGAGCCGTTCCAGCCGCTTTAGAAGCGTAAGCCTGTCGGTTCCCCGCATCAGATATTCCAGTTCCTCAATACCGATTTTTTCCGGAAATACAGACATGCATTCCAAAACTTCCCGCTCCTCCCGGTCCACCGACATAAGTCTGGTCTGAATCGCAAGGTTTGTCTTGGCTGATTTCTCCAGAGTAAACCCTTTTTTTCGGATTACATTTATCATTTCCCTGAGGAAAAACGCATTCCCTTCGGTGGAACGAAAAATAGAACGGCGCTTTTCCGGTTCTTTGTCAAGTTCCGGCAGCATCCGGTGAATCATTTCCCCTGCCTCTTCCTCTGTAAAGGGCTCTAAGTGCAGCACACACAGCCTGTCGTTCCTCACCAGAGGTTCCAAAGATGTCATGACCTCCGCTTCTCTGTTTTTACTGCATGTGCAGACAGCAAGAAGCCTTCCATCCGATATGGCGCTCATGAGCCGGTTTAAAAGCTGAAGACTCATCCGGTCCATCCACTGGATATCATCAAATGCCAGCACAACCCTGTATTTCTCTGTAATCCTCTCAAAAAGCCCGATCACTTCACGTTCCATTACAGAATAAGTCAGTTTCCGATTGTCTGCTTCCTCTGCATTCCCCATGTTCATGATGATGGACAGGCGTGTTTTCTCTTCCGGATACAAAATACTGTCTGGTCCGCCGTTTTCATGAATCTGGTGCAGCTCCTGCAAAATATCGCTCCAGGGATTCAGAAAGAAATCCGCCCCATGGCGGTAACAGGAGGAATGCAGCGTAATCATCTGCCTGGCGGAAGCCAGTTTTAAGCCATTCTCCAGAAAGGCTGTCTTTCCGACCCCCTCCTCCCCCGCTGCCAGCATGCATGTCACAGGATGTTCCGGGTTCCACTCCAAAAGCTCGCTGAAGGAAAACAACTCCTTTTTTCTTCCAATAAAAGGGATCTCCAACGGAATGTTTACCGTTTTCAAGTGTTCCTTCACGTGAAAGATCCTTTGGAACAGCTCCCGGATTTTTTTCGAAGGTTCTATCCCCATCTCCTCCCTGAGGCTTTTCTCCAGATCGTAATACAGGCGGATGGCCATGATATAATCGCCGTTTTCCGCATAAACGCTCATTAACTCATGATACAACTCTTCGTCATAGGGATTTTCTTTAATAAGAAGTGTTCCATACTTCTGAATCCCTGCGATGTCCCTTTCCTGCTTTGCCTGCACGAATTTTCCTGATACATTTTTAACAGTCTCTCTGCTCTGACGCTCTCTGATTCCATTGACCCATTCTTCAAACTCATAGCAGTTTTTTATGTAAAAATAATCCAGAAACGGTTTCCTGTCCCCAAGAGCATCCTCCCTCTCCCCGTCCCAATCAATAACAAGCGGGTAATCAGGATTTAAGGCGATCCCCGTATGTCCGGTGGTGATTAAGAAATCCTTATCCAGCTTTCTCCGGACCTGGTAAACGGCATCCCGCAGTTTTTTCCTTCCGCTTGATTCCTCCTCGTCTCCCCACAAAAGGCAGATTGCCTCTTCTCTGGTAATACTTTTTTTAACGCAAAGAAAATATAGAAAGCCTTCCACTTTTTTATAAGGAAAGGTTACCGGTTCCCCGTCTGCAAAAATTTTCGGAGTGCCGAAAAGTCGGATTTCAATTTTTTTCACAATTTCCCTCCTGTTCTCCGGTTACTGTTCTCCGGCCGCTGTTCCCTGATATACTCTTCATTCGTTGTTTTCAGTATACAAAACGTCCAAATCCCTGTCAACCGTCCATGTTAATAGGAAACTTTCACGCGCCCGGCAGCGGAAGTGCCGAAAAGGTTATTATTTATAGACGTTTTTTGGACTCTTTTTTAGTATGATACTTATTAAGTAACAGGAAAATATTTTAAAGAAAGGATGAACACCCCTATGACCAACAAAGAGATTGGAAATGCCATGACAATCAAGCTGGATCCGGTGCTCCCGGATTATCCCGTGTTTAAAGAAGGGATCCGCCGCGCCCCTATGCGTGAGCTGACTCTGTCTGACCATGAAAAAAAGCTGGCGGTAAAAAACGCTCTCCGCTATGTGCCGGAAGAACTCCATGAAGCCCTTGCACCGGAATTCATGGAAGAACTTTTGACACACGGCCGTATCTACGGCTACCGTTTCATGCCGAAGGAGCGCATCTACGGAAAACCCATCAATGAATACAAGGGAAACTGTGTCCAGGGCAAAGCGTTTCAGGTTATGATTGACAATAACTTAAATCATGAGGTGGCTCTTTATCCTTACGAGCTGGTTACCTACGGTGAAACCGGACAGGTATGCCAGAACTGGATGCAGTACCAGCTCCTTAAAAAGTATCTGGAGGTGCTGACCGATGAGCAGACTCTGGTTGTAATGTCCGGACATCCTCTCGGACTGTTCCACTCCCACAAACAGGCCCCCCGTGTGGTAATTACCAACGGTCTTATGGTAGGGGAAGGAGACAATCCCGCAGCCTGGGCCAGGGCAACCGCCATGGGCTGCTCCTCCTATGGCCAGATGACTGCCGGAGGATGGATGTACATCGGACCTCAGGGTATTGTGCACGGCACCTTCAATACCCTTTTAAACGCAGGCCGTAAATTCCTTGGCGTTCCTGCCGACGGAGACCTGGCAGGCCATCTGTTCGTAACCAGCGGTCTCGGCGGAATGAGCGGCGCACAGCCCAAGGCCATCGAAATTGCAGGCGGCGTGGGTATTGTGGCCGAGGTGGATTCCTCTCGTATTGAAACCAGGCACAGCCAGGGCTGGGTGAAACTGATTACCGAATCTCCCGAAGAAGCCTTCCGTCTGGCTCATTCTTATATGGAAAAGAAAGAACCCATGTCCATCGCCTTCCATGGAAATATCGTGGATCTTCTGGAATATGCCGTTGACAACAACATTGCCGTCGACCTGCTTTCCGACCAGACCTCCTGCCATGTTCCCTATGACGGCGGCTACTGCCCTCAGGGTCTTACTTTTGCCCAGAGAACCGAAATGCTGGACCATGACAAAGAGAAATTCTGTGAACTGGTGAACCAGTCCTTGACAAAACACTTCCATCTGATCCGGACCCTGGTTGAACGCGGCTCTTATTTCTTCGATTACGGAAATGCATTCATGAAAGCCGTATTTGATGCCGGAAACAAGGAAATTTCCAAAAACGGCGTGGACACCTCCGAAGGCTTTATTTTCCCGTCCTATGTGGAAGACATTCTCGGACCGGAGCTGTTTGACTATGGCTATGGCCCGTTCCGCTGGTGCTGCCTGTCCGGTAAGCATGAGGACTTAATCAAAACAGACCACGCCGCCATGGAAATCATCGATCCCAACCGCCGGTTCCAGGACCGCGACAACTGGGTCTGGATCCGTGACGCCGAGAAAAATCAGCTTGTTGTAGGCACCCAGTGCCGTATCCTCTACCAGGATGCCCTTGGCCGCCGCGACATTGCCTTAAAATTCAATGAGATGGTAAGAAATGGAGAAATCGGTCCGGTTATGCTGGGACGCGACCACCACGATACAGGCGGAACCGATTCCCCCTACCGTGAAACTTCCAATATTTATGACGGCTCCAACTTTACTGCCGACATGGCTACTCACTGCTACGCAGGAAACGCAGCCCGCGGCATGACCTTAGTGGCTCTTCATAACGGCGGCGGCACCGGAATCGGTAAGGCCATCAACGGCGGCTTCGGTCTTGTGCTCGACGGTTCCGAGATGACAGACCAGATCATCCGCGAAGCGATTCCGTGGGATACCATGGTAGGCGTTTCCAGAAGAAGCTGGGCCCGCAACGAACACTCCATCGAGACTGTTGCGGAATACAACCGGAAATTCGCCGGCTCCGACGCAATTACCATGCCGTACATTGCAGACGACGCCTTAATTGAAAAAGTATTTAACGATGTCACTAAAAAGTAGAACAGGAGAATCTCCCATGAAAAAACGCTATATCCGTCATGCATCAGAGTTAGTTACCTGTCAGGGTTCTGCTCCTAAAAAAGGTCATGAAATGTCTGAAATCGGCCTGATTCCGGACGGCGGCGTCCTGATTCATGACCAGAAAATTTATGCCGTGGGAAAAACAGAGGAACTGGATAAACTCATTACCTTGTCGGAATATGATGTCATGGACGCCTCTGGAAAAACCGTTCTCCCGGGCTTTGTGGATTCCCATACCCACTTTATTTTCGGCGGTTATCGGGCAGAAGAATTCTCCTGGCGCTTAAAGGGCGATACCTATATGTCTATTATGGAGCGGGGCGGCGGCATCAATGCCACCGTCTCCCCCACAAGAAAAGCCTCCCTGGAGGAGCTCACCGCCATCGGCATGGAACGTTTAAACCGTATGCTGGAATTCGGTGTGACTACGGTGGAGGGAAAGAGCGGCTACGGCATGGACTGTGAAACCGAGTTAAAGCAGCTTCGGGCCATGAAACAGCTCGACGCCTCCCATCCGGTGGATATTGTAACCACTTTCCTTGGGCCCCACAGCGTTCTCCCCCAATATAAGGGAAAAGAACGGGAATTCATTGATATGCTGCTTACTGATGTAATGCCCGTTGTCCGAAGAGAACGGCTCGCTGAGTTTGCGGATATTTTCTGCGAAAAGGGAGTATTTGGAATTGAAGATTCGGAATACTACCTGACTAAGGCAAAGGAAATGGGCTTTAAGCTCAAGGTTCACGCAGACGAGATGTTTTCCTTTGGCGGCGCGGAACTGGCTTCCAGGACCGGAGCCTGCTCCGCAGATCATCTGTTAAAGGCCTCCGATGAGGGAATCCGCCAGATGGCAAAAGCAGGCGTTATCAGCACTCTGCTGCCGGCTACTGCTTTCTGCTTAAAAGAACCCTTCGCTCCCGCCAGAAAAATGATCGACAACGGCTGCGCCGTTGCTCTGGCCTCCGATTTAAACCCCGGAAGCTGCTTTACCAACAGCATCCCGCTTCTGGTGGCCCTCGGCTGCATTTATATGAATATGTCCATTGAAGAGGTAATTTCCGCACTGACCATCAACGGCGCCGCCGCTGTGGGACGGGCTGACACCATAGGAAGCCTGGAAAAGGGAAAAAATGCTGATATTGTTATCCTGAAATATCCCTCTGTCCACTACATGCCCTACCATACAGCAATCAATCTGGTGGAAACCGTAATCAAAAACGGGGAAACTGTTTATCAAAAAGAATGGTAGAATTCCCCGAAACAACGGGAACTGCCGGAAAATACCGATATTAAAACTTTCAGGGGCGGATATGACTCATGCGAGCCATATTCGCCCCTGTTCAGGATTATCTCATTTCCCGGCAATTCCCGCGACCACTGCGCTTCCATTGCCCCTTTTACTATTTTAATACATCCTGCAAAAGCTCAAAAAACTCTTCCGGAACAGTATAATAAAATCCGACAGCGCTGACGGGCAGCATGGTGTTTTTTACCGCATTCTGGGAATACACCTTTTCAATATAGTCAGAATCCTTAAAAGTTGTAATGGTCTCAATGATCTCAAGCTCCGGCTCCGTACCCTCAGGAAGCTTGTAGTTTACCTTCTTCTCCTGCCATATCACGATTCCGTATTCCGGCTCCAGACCTTCCGGCGCTTTTTCAACATCCGTCCACCCAGAATCGTCCATTAATTTATTCACAGTTTCCTGATCCTCAATCGTGGCGAGAATCGTGCCGCTGTCTTCTGCAGAATAAATTTCAAGCCTGCGTCTAACCGTCTCTGTCTCTTCTTCCGCTGTTTCCTTTGCTGTTTCTTCTTCAGCCTGCCCTCTGGTGCAGCCCGAAACGCTGAGGATTACGCCCAGAGCAAGCAATAAACATACCTTTCTCATGTCAGCAGAACTCCTTTACAAATATTTCTTCAGTACTTCCGCCTTGTCAAGCTTCTCCCACGGAAGATCCAAATCGGTTCGGCCAAAATGTCCATAGGCGGCCGTCTGTTTATAGATAGGCCTGCGAAGGTCCAGCATCCGGATAATTCCGGCCGGACGCAGATCAAAGTTTTCGCGGATCATTTCCACCAGTCTTTCGTCAGATACCTTACCGGTTTTGAAAGTATCCACTGCGATGGACGTGGGATGAGCCACTCCGATGGCGTAAGAAAGCTGGACCTCACACTTATCCGCCAGACCTGCTGCCACAATATTTTTGGCTACATATCTTGCCGCATATGCCGCAGAACGGTCTACCTTGGTGCAGTCCTTTCCGGAGAACGCACCGCCGCCATGGCGGGCGTATCCGCCATAAGTATCCACAATGATTTTTCTTCCTGTGAGTCCGCTGTCTCCGTGAGGACCGCCGATTACAAAACGTCCTGTGGGATTGATAAAGAACTTGGTATTCTCATCCACCATCTCTTTCGGAAGAACCACGTCAAACACATATTTCTTTATGTCTTCATGGATTCTTTCCTGTGTCACAGCCTCATCGTGCTGCGTGGACAGCACCACCGCATCCAGACGGTACGGTTTTCCGTTTTCGTCATATTCCACAGTTACCTGTGTCTTTCCGTCCGGTCTCAAATAGGAAAGAGTTCCATCCTTTCTTACTTTTGTGAGCTGTCTTGCCAGCTTATGTGCCAAAGCGATGGGGTAAGGCATATACTCCTCGGTCTCATTGCTTGCAAAGCCAAACATCATTCCCTGATCTCCGGCGCCGATGGCCTCAAGTTCTCCCTCAGTCATGGAGTTCTCTCTGGCCTCCAGAGCCTTGTTGACACCCATGGCAATATCTGTGGACTGCTCGTCGATGGCCACAATCACTCCACAGGTATCACAGTCAAAGCCATACTTTGCCCTGTCATATCCAATCTCCCGAACTGTTTCACGAACGATTTTCTGAATGTCCACATAAGCCTTTGTGGTAATTTCTCCCATAACCATCACAAGACCTGTAGTAGCGCAGGTCTCGCAGGCCACACGGCTCATAGGATCTCGCTCCATCAGTGCATCCAAAATTGCATCTGAAATCGCGTCACACATTTTGTCCGGATGTCCCTCTGTTACAGACTCAGATGTAAAAAGTCTCTTTTCCATTTTTTCTCCTTTCTTGTACGTGCCTCATGCCGTCTCCTGTTTTCAGTTTCCGACCCGTTTTAGAGCACGTTTGAAAATTGCTTTCCTGCAAAGCGGGGCATGCAGATGATGAGAATGAATTTTCAAACACGCTCTGGCACAAAAAACGTGCATTCACGCACGAAGTGCTTTTGTTTCATAGGAAGTACCTTTCTCCATCTTACATTTATGTATTAACGCAGCAGGGCCTTTCCTATGAAATAAGAAAAAGTCCGCCAAAAATTCTCTAAGCGGACTTGATAAAACATACTCCATCAAATCCTCTTATTGCTCGATTACTCGCTCAGGTTGGCACCTTCCTGCCTTCTCACTTGCCGCGATTAGCAGGGGTTGCCGTGACTTCACAGGTCCTATGTACCTCCATCACTCTGAATAAGGGATATTGCGAACTCTCTCTTTTATTGTTATAAGATAACTGTTCTGAACAATTATATTACAGGCAGTATATTAGCCGATTTCAGCCCAAAAGTCAATAGTTTTTTGTAACAGTTCAGCCTTGCGAAAATTTCAAGGGAAAAATGCGT
>CAJUDN010000009.1:3470-22248 GCA_910585355.1 uncultured Lachnospiraceae bacterium | reverse complement strand
TGAAAACTTGTTTTCATTAGCGTTTTTCACTGGAAATTTTCATAAGGCGGACGCCATATGCTTCTTGTCCGCGGCACGCGGGCAAGAAGATGCAAGGCTGAACTGTTATACCTTGCAAAGATTCCGGATGAAAAAATCGTTGAAAACTTGTTTTCATTAGCGTTTTTCACTGGAAATTTTCATAAGGCGGACGCCGCATGCTTCTTGTCCGCAGCACGCGGGCAAGAAGATGCAAGGCTGAACTGTTATACCTTGCAAAAATTCATCCCACGCGAAACCGGAACTTCCGGGCCTCTTTTTCAGAGTCCACCCGCTCAATATTGGCGCCAAGAGAACGTAATTTTTCCTCAAAATTCTCATAACCGCGCTCAATATAGCCGATCTCTTCCACTACCGTACAGCCCTCAGCCGCCAGCCCTGCCAGCACAAGGGCAGCGCCTGCCCGCAAGTCAGGAGCCACCACCTGGGCCCCCGTCAACAGGTTCACACCGTCCACAATGGCTACGGAGCCCTCCACCTTTATATTGGCCCCCATGCGGGACAATTCCCCCACATATTTAAACCGGTTCTCAAAAATGCTTTCCGTCACCACACTGGTCCCCTCTGCCAGGGCTAGAGCCACTGTCATCTGCGGCTGCATATCCGTAGGGAAGCCAGGATAAGGAAGGGTTTTAAAGTTCATATGGCGTTGTCTGGGTTTTCCCAGAACACGAATTTCTTCATCAAATTCCACTACTTCACAACCCATTTCAATGAGCTTTGCGGAAATCGCCTCCAGGTGTTTGGGAATTACATTTTTTACGGTAATGTCACCGCGGGTCACCGCGGCGGCGCACATAAAAGTTCCCGCCTCAATTTGATCAGGAATGATGGAATACACAGTTCCGTGAAGCTGTCTCACGCCGCGGATACGAATCACATCAGTTCCCGCTCCCTTAATATTGGCCCCCATGCTGTTTAAAAAGTTCGCCACATCCACCACATGAGGCTCTTTTGCCACGTTTTCCAGGATGGTTTCTCCCTCAGCCATGGTGGCTGCCATCATAATATTGATGGTAGCGCCCACGGAAACCACATCCAGATAGATATGACTTGCCACCAGATCGATGGCATGGGCGATCACCGCGCCGCGTACGATTGACACATCAGATCCCAGCGCCCGGAAGCCTTTTAAATGCTGGTCAATTGGACGGCTGCCAATGGTACAGCCGCCTGGAAGCGGCACTTCCGCACTCTTATATTTTCCAAGCAACGCGCCAATAAAATAATAGGACGCGCGAATTTTTCGCATATGCTCGTCTTCCACAGTCACAGCATGGATATCCTTTGCGTTAATTTTAACCGTATGACGATCCAGTCGCTCGACGCGGGCGCCAAGATGTCTGATCGCGTCGATCAACACGTTAATATCACTCACATCCGGCAGGTTTTCCACAATGACATCTTCATCTGTCATGATCGACGCCGCCAGAATTCCCAGGGCCGCATTTTTGGCGCCGCTTATGGTGACCTCGCCAACAAGGGGATTGCCGCCCTTCATAATATACTGTTCCATTCCGCACCTCTATATCTGTCATGCCGATTTCCCTCCCGGGAAACGACTCATATTTCCAAAATTTAGATTCTTCAACGAATAAATTATAGCATACATTGCAAATTTGTAAAGTACGGTTTTTTATTTTTACCACGACTATTTTACCGGGACACAGCAGATGAAATCATTTCCAAGTCTCTCAAATTCTTCTGCCGCGCTGTCCATTGTAAGAGTCTCCGTTTGACCCATAGCCGGATTAAATATCCGCACATGGCCCTGATCATATCCGGTCAGATATAAGAAACTTCCTTCCCCTGTGTAAACCAGCACAGGTATATTCTGCCCCACAAAATAAAGGACCTGATTTAACGAAGCGCCGGAAGCATCCAGAAGAATGTTCTCCTCTTCCAGAATGCTTTCCCCCGTGAACCCGCTGCGGTATCTCTCCAGCCGGCGGCCGGCGGTCGATATGTCCCTGATGTAATTGGTACCGGCACGGTTGGCTCTGACCCAGATTACCTGATTTCTGCCCGCAGTCACAAATCCCATGCAATCGTATGCAGCATGGGCGGCGTCCGAAAAGTCCGCAAAACTTCCCAAAAGCCGGCCCCGGCCATACGCATAAAATTCCATCCCGGTTCCGGTCAGAGGCATCTCCAGCTTCATTTGGTTATTGTCCCCCAACACCAGCTTTTTAGGCGATGCCGCCGTTATCTTCTGTCCGGAAGCAATTTCTTTTGCCAACTGGACAAAATACACCCTTCCTCTCGTTTCAGAAGCGTACCAGCCAATATTGTCGCTTTTTCCCGGCAGCGCCTCCGCATTACAAACCAAAGTATCTTCGAAAACCGGCCCGAAAAATCCGTCGTTTCTATCCTGAACAAGTTTCATATGAATACGGCTGTCATCCACCTGTACATTCCGGATGTAGTAGCCGGGTTTTTCGTAATGCATGGCGCTCCCCATGTTTTTATCCACAATGTCCACTGTCTTCAGATAAAGGCCCATGATCCTCCCATTGGACATGACATAATCGCCGAATTCTCCAATTCCGTAAATGCAGTCATTTCCCACAAATCCCAGGATCCGATAGGCATCCGTTTTCCCATCTCCGATCTGGGTCCTCTCCCCGCTGTTCAGATCCATGATCTGAAGCATTCTGGAGTCATAGACCCCGGTATTTTCCTGCCACGCAAGCCTGGAGCCATCTAAGCTCACCGAAAATTTTTCCTCATCCAGCCCTGAAACTACCTCCACGTATTCATGGCTTTTTAAGTCAATGCCGTAAACGGCATTTCCAATATAGAGATATAAAATATCATTCTCCCCTTTATGGGCCAGTTTCCCCACGTCTGCGGCCAGCTCCTCATAGGGCTCTGAAACCGGAATGAAAAACTGCTCCTCCAGAGTATTGTCTTTTTCACTGTAGTGGTTATAGGTAATCCCCGTATGCCCTTCATGGTTTCCCCGGTTCATATAGCCATAAACAAGAAAATCCAGGTTTCCCTCGTCATCCAGCTCCAAAATCTCCACTCCGTGGCGCCTCACGTTGGCCCGCAGATCACTGGCGCCTGCGCCGCCAAAAGCAAACACCCGGATATTTTTTCCTTCTGCAATGTCGTACATCCAAAGCTCACGATTTATCACGTAAGCCGTATATCTGTTTTTGGGACTGTTTACGGAAGCAATTCCTTCACTGTCAGAGATTCCCAGAAGAAT
The DNA here is from genome assembly GCA_910585355.1 of uncultured Lachnospiraceae bacterium. Taxonomy (GTDB): domain Bacteria; phylum Bacillota; class Clostridia; order Lachnospirales; family Lachnospiraceae; genus CANRXD01. The sequence continues at coordinate 18,995 of CAJUDN010000009.1, read as the reverse complement.
TCTTTTTCCGGAGAAGGCTTCCTGGCCTCCATCAAAAATCTGGTTCATCCTGCGCTCATAGTCCATCATGTAAATACGCTGTACGGCCCATTTCATTGTAAAATTTTCCGTCACCCCATAAGTTTCCTTACTGTCCTGTTCTTTTTCACTTACAAAATAGTCCAGCTGAATATTGGCCAGGTCTCCGGAAAGCTCCTTTATAGTCATGTATACCGGTTCATTTCTCACAACTCCCAGACTCCCCCAGGTTATCTGGGTAAAGCTGTTTTTCAGTGTCACCGTCCCAAGGCTTGAATTATCTGCGTTGGGAGAGGACTCCATATACATGGTCAAATCCTGGGCAGAGCCATAATGAAAGGTTTTCTCTGAAAACTCCCGGGCCAGAGCCAGCATGTCCCCCACATGGGAATTATCCGTTTCCATGATCCTGGCGTAATACCATACCCCGGTGCCATCAGAAAGCTCTGCACAAAGCCCAAGCTGGTATTCTGTCTCTTTTTCCAGAAGATTCTGGATGGGAAGCTCTGTTTGAATCTGTCCGTTTTCCAATGTCCAGCCTGTAAGCTCTGTGCGCTCCACCAGATGTTCCATATCCAGGCTCCGGATTTCATACCGCAGTCCCTTTATTCTGCTTCCCTCCTCAATACGGACGGCCAGTCTCCTGTCCTCCGGCAGCACAAGAAGACTGTCGCGCGCCGCTGTGACAGCCTTCTCCTCCCGCTGTCCAAACAGGGGCGACAGCTCATATCCCAACGCCGTTGGATAAACCACAGGAAGAATGGCCTCCCCCATGGCTGTATATGTGGCGCCGACTCCGTTTTCCTCTTTATGCCCCAAGGGCCAGATAAAGTAAACCACTGCCGCGGCAATAAATACCAGCAGCAAAACTGCAATTCTCTTTCCGGTTTTCATTCTGTCCTCTTTCCTGTTTCCTCTGTATATCATTGCCGTTGATATGGCATTTCATTCTCTCTTCTGTTCCCGGCGTCTGCTTATTTCATAAAGTAACAGAAGCTGGGTCAGATCCCTGTTTTCTTCCATTCCCTGTTCTTTGGCATTTTTCAGAATCTCATCACACAGCCGGCAAAGAACCTCCCTGTCGGGATATTCGTCATAAATAGGGCTCCCCGGATAATCCATGCGGTCACAGCAGGTTTCCACCAGTCTTTGGCGCCGTCTTACCGCCAGAGGATACAGCCCTTTAAAATACTCTGATTCCGCCTGCCGCCTCACCCTGTCATATCCCTCCGGCTGGGGGCCCTTCTCCTCTTTTCTGTAAACCATATATGGCTTTAATTCCAGCGTCTGCGGATACCCATGGTAAATCGTTTCCATAAAAAGCTTCCCTTCCTTTTCCTGTCAATCCCTTTCAGGGTTATGATATGCAGGAAAGGGCGGGAAGCTGCCTGTCTTGTAACAGCCTAGTATACTGATACTCCTTAAAACAGTTTTTCCGGATAAATACCCTGATCCACCAGTCGGCGGACAGAAGCCACCACAGCCGGCTTATCTTCTTTATAGGTAACCCCAAACCATTTATCTTTTGTTTCCAGCACCCGGACGGTTCCCTTTTTCTCACGGATACACCGATCAATAATGGATGGCAACAGATATTCCGCCTTCAAATCGCCCTCCTTAACCCCCGCCAGAAACTCTGGGAAGCCCTTTTCCAGTTCCTTTATAAATCCGGCTGGAAGTCCGAACATGTTCATGGAAACGTGCTGCTCCGCCTCCACCTGGACCGGATTTCCCTCGTTGTCCTTTGCATGCATCCCATTGCCGTCCTGGTAAATGTCATAGGTTTCTGTTACCTTTTCAAGGTATCCGCTCTCGTTGACCGTGCACACGCCGCGGGTCACTCCACCGTTTTCGCTGAGGGTGTTGGACAGAATAAACCCGGCCATGCACATGTCGTATCCATCGCCGTCTTCATCCATTTCATTTACCATATACTCGTGGATTTTCTTAAATCCCTCTTTTCCATAATAATCATCGGCATTGATCACTAAAAACGGTTCATGAATGACGTGCCTGGCAGCCAGCACAGCCTGACCGGTCCCCCAGGGCTTCTTTCTCCCCTCAGGAGCCGAAAATCCCTCCGGAAGATCATTCATTTCCTGAAAGGCATACTCCACGGGAGCGATCTTCTCAATCCGGTTTCCGATAATTTCCTTAAAGTCCTTTTCCAGATCCTTTCTTATGATAAAAATAATCCTGTTAAACCCCGCCTCCAAAGCATCGTGAATGGAATAATCCATAATGATTTCTCCGCCGGGGCCAACCGGCTCCAGCTGCTTAATCCCGCCGCCAAACCGGCTTCCAATTCCGGCCGCCATAATAACAAGGGACGTATTCTTCATTGTTCTTCCTCCTGCTGCATACCACATTTTCCAAAATTTTCTTCATTCTACCACATTTCGGACGGCATTTCAATTGTCCTCATGCCCCATAAACGAAAAGATACCAGATTGTTACTGTTCACAGGTACCCTGTGAACGTAACCGCATATGCCTATTTAAGATTGCCTGCGTAAACGTAACCGCATATGCCTATTTAAAGTTGCCTGCGGCAATGGGGCATATGCTTTGACCCCATTATGATACTGGCCCTGGTCAATCAGCGGAATGATTGACCGGGCCAGTAAACAGTAACGCCGGATTTCTTTCGAAACCCGGCGTACAAGATTTATATAAGACTTTATAAAAGTTCAATAAACGCAGCGATTCTGGTCTCAATCTGCCCGCTGTCTGTAGTGGAATAATCGGTTTCCAGCTTGAGATAAGGAACCCCCATATCCTCAACGATTTCCCTTGTTTTATAGGCCTCCACATTGAACGTATGGCAGGCCTGTAATACCACTTCGATCACACCGTCCGCCTTGTATTTCTCAATCATCTTCTTTGTATTCTCCAGACGTCCGTCATTTGGTGTCATGACAGAGCAGTGGATTCCCAGATAACTGTCGGAGATTGCCCTTAAAATGTCCTCTGCATTTTCATCTATCATTCTGCTTCTGGTACGCTCGCCGCCGCAGTCGTCAAGGCATACCAGCACGCCGCCGTTATTTTCGACCACCATGCCGACCTTCTGAATTACGCCGCCGGAAGGACATCCGGTGAGAAGGATTCTTTTGGCCGATGCAGGTACGGGACGCTCCCCGGCCTCATAGGCAGCCTTTCTCTCAGCCACCAGAGTCTCCACATGCTCAATCTGCTTTTCCACGTCAAAGGTAAATCCGCCCTTCTGAAGCGCCAGCATCATCTCCGTGCCATGCATTGCCGGAGGACAGGTTTCCTGAAGCCGGTACATGTCACAAAGAGCCCTTCTTAAGCGGTTTCTGGTATGTACGGCCCTACGCAGATCCTCGTCTGTGATTGTAATATCAAACTTCTTCTCCAGCTTTTCTTTTAACAGGCGCACTTCCTCATACCAGATATCGCCTGCATAGGGGCGGTCCTGACTCTGCGGAAGATGCATCACATACGTCTCTTTAAGTTCATTCAAAAGCTCATACATCTTTTTCTTTCCGTCACAGGTGGTTTCACCGATGATAATATCGGAAAAATAAGTGTAGGGACATTTTTCCGTAAAGGCAAAGCCGTAGGTTCCTTTAATCAGCGGACAGAGGTTCTTGGGAAGCACCTTTTCCGCGTCGGGAATGGTTTCATTGCTGGTCCCGCAAAGGCTCACCGCGGCAATTCCTCCCGCGTCCAGAACCTCCTGAGGCGTGTAGGAGCAGAGGCAGCCTGCCAGTCTGCCCCCGTTCTCCTTAAACTCCTTCGCCGCCAGAAATCCGTTTTTTCTGGCATCCACAAATTCGTCGAATAATTTTGGTAAATCGTAATTGGCCATTGTTGCTATCCTTTCTGTTCTGAGGCCATAAGCGCCGCTCCGATGGCCCCTGCGTACCTTGCAAGGGACGTACTCTCCACAGGCGCTTTTAAAGCATGGGAAAGCCGTCCCAGGATATAAGAATCTTCACAGAGCCCGCCAGTAAGAAAATACTGTTCTCCAGGCACCTGGGCAATAAGCTGCACCACCTTTGTCACCACTGATTCAATAACGCCATAGGCAATGTCTTCCCTGGGCGTCCCCTTCCCGATCAGGCTTATCACCTCTGACTCTGCAAATACCGTACACATGGAGCTTATGGTAATGGGATTTCCCTTCTTTGCAAGGAGCGAGAGCTCTTCCATGGTAAGGCCCAGCCGATTGGTCATGACCTCCAGAAATTTTCCTGTTCCGGCCGAGCATTTATCGTTCATAATAAACTTCATGACCCGGCCGTTTTTCAGCGCGATTCCTTTTGTGTCCTGACCTCCGATGTCAATGACAGAACCGTTTTTTCCAAATAAGAACCAGGCGCCTTTTCCATGGCAGGTGATTTCTGTCACACTGCGGTCTGCGTAGGGAACTGACACACGGCCGTATCCTGTGGCCACATAATCCGCGTTCTCCTTTGTGATTCCATCGGCTGCCAGCATATCATAAATCTCATCGGCTGTCTTCCTGCTGTTGAAGCCGGTGTTTAAAAGAAGCGTCCTGAATACTGCTCCATCCTTTAGAACCGCCGCTTTTGCCGCACTGGAGCCGATGTCAATTCCTACCTGATACATATGTTCTCCTGTTATCCTCTGTTACTGTTTAATGATCCTGTCAGCCTTGGCAAGCTTTTCAACAATTGTATACATATTGGTTACGCCGCCGACTACCAGCTTGTCCTTTAAGTTATAATAGTCCAGGCAGGTGCCGCAGGTTAAGATCTCCACGCCCTGAGCTTCCATGCTCTTTAAATCCTCAAGGGACTCAGAGCCCTCGGTGGTAAGAGTTGCACCGCCGTTATAGAAGAGGATGGTTTTGGGAAGCTCGTCAAGCTGGGAAAGGGCATAGATAAAACCTTTCATAAGAACTTTGCCGAGTTCTTCATTTCCATGACCCATATGATCGGAAGCAACTGCCACAACCACATTGCCGCGTTTATCCATCTGGCATGCTGCGGAGCCGTCCTCGCCGTCTTCGGCAAGGGGAGCGTCAGCTGTAATCGTCACAATAAATAATTTCTCGTCCTTTTTCTCTGCAAAAGATTTTAAGCCCTTACTGGAGGCCAGGCGCGTTAAATTCTGTACCGGAATCTCATTGTCCACGTGAACTTCCACAACTCCTGCGCCCTTTAACGCCTTTAATGCTTTGGTTGCCTTCACAACCGGAACCGGGCACTGATCCCCCACTGCATTTACAACTACTTTTTCCATAATGAATTCCTCCTTAAATTTTTGTAATTTTTCCCAATTACTTAAACTATATTTTACCTGACCACCGGCATAATAGTCAAATTCAAAATTTCTATACAGTTGCTTTTTAAAATTTCCGGTGTTATGATACTGACATAGAAGATATCAGTATCACCCGCTTTATCGGGCATATTCGTCCATCAGCAAGGCGGATTTTCCATGGCGGACTTTTATGGTAACTGTAAATGAATAGGAGGTTTTACGTATGTCTAAAGAACTGCCCCTTACGCAGATGACGTCAGCTGCCGGCTGAGCGGCTAAACTGGGACCGGGTGTCCTTACGGAAATTCTTGAAAATCTTCCAAATGTTTATAACCCCAGCCTCCTGGTTGGTTTTGATACCAGTGACGACGCGTGCGTCTATCAGATTACGAACGATATTGCCGCCATCCACACCGTGGATTTTTTCACTCCCATCGTGGACGACCCCTATCAGTTCGGACAGATCGCCGCTGCCAATGCCTTAAGCGATGTGTATGCCATGGGCGGACAGCCCAAAGTGGCCATGAACCTGCTTTGCGTTCCAAACTGCCTTTCCAAAGAAACCATACGCCAGATTCTCATGGGCGGACATGACAAGGCTGTAGAGGCAGGCTGTACTATCGCAGGCGGGCATACGATCCAGGATCAGGAACCTAAATACGGTCTCTGCGTCACAGGATATGTGCATCCGAATAAAATTCTTAAGAATGTAGGCGCAAAACCCGGCGATTATCTGGTACTCACAAAGCCCTTAGGAACAGGCGTTCTCACGACCGGAGCCAAGGCAGGCATGGTATCCGATTCCGACTATCATGCCATGGTTGCATCTATGGCCGCTTTGAATGCCAGGGCCGGAGCTTTAATCCAGACCTTCCCCGATATCCATGCATGTACCGACGTTACCGGTTTCGGACTTCTTGGCCATTCCTTCGAGATGGCCGAAGGAAGCAACGCCACTTTAAAGCTCTTTTGCCAAAAGATTCCGCTGCTGCATGGAGCGAAAGAACTGGCGGAAATGGGAATCATCCCCGCCGGAGCCTACCGGAATATGGACTATGTAAAACCCCATCTCCAGATTATGGAATCTGCCGCGGAGCCCCTCGTAGATCTGATTGCGGACCCGCAGACTTCCGGGGGACTTTTGGTTTCCCTTCCCAAAGACCAGGCTCTTGCCCTCTGTGACAAACTTGCCGGCGCCTCCCTTACAGGGGCCATTATCGGAGAAGTCATTGAAAAACTGGACAAGGACTTAATTATCGAATAGGAGACAGGAGGAACGCCTATGACAGATGAATATCGTGTACGCGAAATCTCTCTGGGATTTTCCCAAGACAAATCCATGCTGGCGGATTTTCTCTCCGGACACCATCTTCGCTTTGAAGATGATATCGAAGCCGCCTATGGGGTATTTGATGAGAAGGAATCCCTGCTTGGCTGCGGCTGCTGCGCCGGCAGCCTTTTGAAATGCTTTGCCGTAGACGAGGCGTTACGGGGGCAGAATGTCCTGGGAAGCCTGATTTCCCGGCTGGTGGAAAATCGTTTTGCGGCGGGTCATTACGACCTTTTCGTCATTACCCGTCCCAAAAACAGGTCTTTATTTTCCTCCTGCGGATTCTACGCTCTGGCAGAAACTGCGGATGTTCTGATGCTGGAAAATAGGAAAAACGGACCGGACCGATTTTATTCAAGGTTCTCCTCCGAAGATCCCCCGCGGCCAAGCCACTCCTTAAAAGAGGGCGTGGGATGCATCGTTATGAACTGCAGCCCTTTTACAAAGGGCCATCTCGGGCTGATTACCTTCGCCGCCTCACGCTGCAGTCTGCTCCACATTTTTGTGGTGGAAGAAAACAGATCCGCCTTTCCCTTCGAGGTGCGCTTTAAGCTGGTACAGGAGGGGACCGCTCATCTGCCCAATGTGAAGGTTCACCCGTCCGGCCCTTATATGATATCGTCCGCCACCTTCCCAACCTATTTTTTAAAAGAAGGGAAAGACGCCGCCAGAATCCAGAGTGAGCTGGACATTATGCTGTTCGCTTCCCGAATTGCGCCAATTTTTCACATCACCAAGCGCTTCGCCGGGGAAGAGCCCTTCGATCCCATAACCAGAAAATATAATGAAGCCATGATTCGGATTCTTCCGCAGTACAGCGTTTCCTTTCTTAAAATCGACCGGATTACTTCCTCCGGACCGGGTGGAAAGCCCGAAGCCATAAGCGCTTCCAGAGTCCGAAAGCTTCTTTCTGAAAGCGGAGTGACAGATGAGGTACTCGCCTTGGTTCCTCCATGTACAGCCAGATATCTGAAACAGGAATTCGAGGGAATGTCATGAAACCAGAAGCCATCATTACAGGCACTCCGGTAACGCTTTCCGAACTTCTCAATGCCAGAAGCCGGAGAGCCAGACGCCAGAAAGAGCTTTTATGCCGCCCCGGCGCTCATTCCTTAATCAGCTTTTCCATGAATATGCCAGGGGAAATCAAACGGTTTCCTCTGCTTCTTTCTGCTTTTGAGGAAGGACTTAAGGCAATCCGGGAACGGATTCCTCACAATGATATCAGGCATTATGAAGAATCCAGAGAAGCCACTGGCCCGGAAGCCCTCTTCCTCCTTTCCTCCGAAGCCGCCTTTGTGAAGCGGATCACAGCCTCCATCGAGGAAAGCCACACGTTAGGGCGGCTGTTTGATATGGATGTTTTAGATACCTCCGGAGTTTCCCTGTCCCGTTCCACTTTGGGGCTTCCCCCGCGTACCTGCCTGGTCTGCGGGGAGAATGCAAAAATATGCGCCAGAAGCAGACGCCATTCCATGGAGCTTATTTTATGGCGCATTGCCCGGATACTTAACGACTATTTCCGGAACCAGGCTGCCGATCTGGCCGCCGCCTGCGCGGTCCGTTCCCTGCTCTATGAGGTCTCTGCAACTCCAAAGCCGGGTCTCGTAGACCGGAATAACTCCGGTTCCCACAGAGACATGGATTTTTTCACCTTTTTAGACAGCAGCGCCGCCCTGATTCCATGGTTTCGTGATTTCTTCTGTATCGGATGGGATTGCTGTCAGGAAACAGCGGACAAGCTTTTTGACAGGCTGCGCTTCGCAGGGCAGCAAGCAGAAAAGAGTATGTTTTCCGCTACAGGAGGAATTAACACCCACAAAGGGCTTGTTTTTTCCTTTGCCATCTTGTGCGGCGCCCTGGGAAAAGTCCACGCCGGAATGTGCAGTCCCTTAAATTCCAGAGACGTCATTTCCCTGTGCCAACAGCTCGGGGCATATTCTCTCCCTGACTTTTCAGCATCCTCCTCTGCTAAGACCGCCGGAGAGCAATGCCATGCCGCCTACGGCATCACCGGGGCAAGGGGGGAAGCGGCGGCCGGATTCCCCTCAGCCCTGACTCTTGGGCTGCCCGCCTTAAAGCACTGGCTCCATGAGGGCTTTTCCCTCAATGACTCCTCTGTACTGGCCCTTCTTACCATATTGACGAAGGTGGACGATACCAACATGATTCACCGCGGCGGCCGCGCCATGGCCCTGGAATGCAAAAAAGAAGCCGCGGATATCCTTTCAGATATTGCGGCCGATTCCTTCAGAGAAAAACTGACAGCCCTGGATGAAGGCTTCATCAAGCGGAACTTAAGTCCCGGTGGATGTGCGGATCTTCTGGCTGTCAGCCTGATGTTTCTGTTCCTAGAATCTTCTCATCTGACGACTCCCTTTAATTGAAACGTCCCATGAGCTTTGCCAGAGGGGAAACCACATCCGATAAAGATTTTATGGCATGGTTGAGTTCATCAATATCGATGGACTCAATTTTTTCCAGAGCTTCTTTAACGCCCTCCTCGCTCGTAACTGCCATCCGGTCCACATGCTTTACCAGGCCTGCCAGATCCGCCTCAGAAAGCTGCTTGGAAATCACGTGCAGCTCCTTTGCCGCCGTTTCGATTTCCGCCGCCGAGCTTTTAAACTTTGGAACCAGGGAAACATAGGCAAAAAAAGCCAGAAGAAGTACAGCCGCCGTACACGCAGCCATAACTGTCAACATATAAAACTGTTTTCTGGCGTATTTCTTTCTTTCCTCCTCTGTTTCGATGAGCTTCTCCATCATCCTTTCCAGACGGTCACGCTCCTCCATATCATATTCCTCCTTCCTTATCCAGGGGCTGTCGCAAAGTAAGTTTTTCATGCAAAATACCGTCTTCTGCTTGAGAACAGTATACTATATTTTAATGAACTTTTCCATTTTGCAACAGCAGTTTCAGATACCCCTGGAGCCGTTACCATTTGCCTGTTCCAGAATCTCTCTAAATGCTTTCACAGCCTTCGATACCGACGCTGCCTGGAAAATTCCCCCGGCCACAGCAATTCCGCTGGCTCCCATCTGTAGCGGACGGCGGCAGTTTCCCACAGTCAGTCCTCCGATTGCCACGTTGGGAATCGGCGCCGCCCCTAAAATTTCCAGATAGGTCCCGTCTGCAATGGGCGTGGCATCCGGCTTTGTGGAGGTGGCGTACCAGGCGCCGCTTCCCAGGTAATCCGCGCCCTCTTCATAAGCGCGGCGCGCCTGATTTGCTGTCTTTGCCGTGGCTCCGATGATAAAATTTTTAAGCCCCATCCTCTCTGTGATTTCCCTGGCCGCGGCCACCGGAATATCGCTCTGCCCCAGATGGACCCCGTCAGCCCCACAGGCCAGAGCAATATCCAGACGGTCATTGACAAGAAACAGCGCACCGCTTTTTCTTGTCTGTTCCCGTAGCCACATGGCATCCCTTAAATACTCTGCGGAGGTCAGATTCTTTTCCCGAAGCTGAATCATGTCAAGACCGGAAGAAAGCGCCTCCAGAATCTTTTCATCTCCCAGATTCCTGTCCGCGATTCCATATAAAATTCCCTGTTTCTTCATGCCTCCCCCTTATCAATCGTGAAACCATTGTAACAAATATAGATTTTTATCATATATAATCAAAAACTTTGCGGATTTTATGGCCGTATCATGGCATGCGGCCATTTGAAGCCGTTTTATAATAGGCTCTACATCCTCTGCATTTCCAGATTTTCCATCAGATAAGCCCTGTATGCTTCCTTCTGGAATCTGCTCAGGGCATCCAAAAGAGTCGTTTTATAAGTTCCATACCCTTCTCGGCACGCCTCCCCCATGCCGCCTGTATATTTATATTCACCACAGAAAGAAATTATCGAAACAGCCGCCGCCGCTGAAAGAGCCATCTCCGTTTCCTTTAAAGGTCTCTTCTTCTTTTTCCACGCAGCCGCCAGCATGGCGCCCATGACGGCCCCTGTCAGACACCCGCTTCCCACCAGGATCACCGGCCGTTCCACCCTGTGACGCAGGAGCAGACACTTTTCTTTTCTACTGTTTTCGTCTCTCCAGAGAATCTTATCCACAGAACCCGTCTCAGCAATCACCATTCTGCGGTTCTGTCTTTCCATTTGTGATAATAAAATTTCCTCCTCTGCTTCATGGGAAAATTCTCCCACGCTGTCCACTCCCGTATGGGTAAGGCTTCCCGTCAGCACGGTGTGAATCTCCGAACTGTTTCCCTTAAGCGCTCCTGACCACGGAATAGAAAAAAGCCTTGCGGCCGCATCCCTCCGGTATCCGGAGGCCCCGGCTCCCACCGGATCCAGAACCGCTGGAATCCCCTTTCCCTCCGCAGTCTCAAGAGCCCTTTCACAGGCTTTATATTTTTCATTGGAGGGCTGGCCCAGATTGACCGCCAGCCCACAGGCAGAGCCTGTAATTTCCTCCATCTCCTCTGCTGCCTGCGCCATAAGCGGCCTGCCCCCTATGGCAGAAATTCCATCGGCACAGAGGGCCGCTGTGACAGAGTTTGGTATCATATGAACTAGCGGGCGCATCCTCTGCACAGTCAAAAGGCAGGAAAGCATTTCCTCCACGATCCGCTCTTTATTCATAGTCATCCTCCTCCAAAAATGGCTCCGGAATCCGGTAACAATGATTCAGAGGGCCATTTCCATGGCCCAGTCCCGGTTCATTTTTAAGGGTTCCTGTCAGATATTGTTTTGCCTTTCTCACCGCCATCTCCAGTTCCCATCCCGCAGCCAGCCCGCAGGCAATGGCAGTGGAAAGGGTACAGCCTGTTCCATGGGAGTTTTTTGCATTCAGCCGTTTTCCAAAAATCCACTTTGCAGTACCCGAAAAAGCGAGGCAGTCACTGGCATTCCCTGGCATATGGCCTCCTTTGACCAGAACAGCCCCATGAAACCGTTCAGAAATCCCTAAAGCCGCCTGCTCCATATCTTCCGGCGTTAAAATACGTCTGTCCCCTATTGCCTCCGCCTCCGGCACGTTGGGCGTTATCACAGAAACCAGCGGATACAGTTCCCAAAAAGCCGCCTCCATGGCCGATTTATCCATCAGTCTCCGCCCACTGGTGGAAACCATGACCGGATCTAGTACTACCTGGCCATGTCTGTATTTTTTCAGAGCTTCCGCCACCAGTAAAACCGCTTGCTCAGACGGCAGCATTCCGATTTTTACCGCATCCGGCGTGATGTCCGAAAGGACCGCGTCCAACTGGCCCTTTAGAATAGACTCTCCGGTCTCTGAAACAGAAAAAACACCCCGGGTGTTCTGAACTGTCAGGGCTGTGATTACACTCATACCGTACATTCCAAAGGCCGTTATGGTTTTTAAATCAGCCTGTATGCCGGCCCCTCCGGAGCAGTCGGAGCCGGCAATGGTAAGAACTGTCCTCATGACTGTTCCAGCATACCTCGAAGGTATTCCAAAGCATGGCTTTTAGACAGCGCGCCCACCAAAATGGCCGCCATAATCGTCCCACAGGCCGTACTCATGCAAAACGGCATCACATAGGTAAATAACGCCGCCTCCTTTCCCATTACAAGGACTGCCACCGGAAAACAGAGCATTCCTCCAATCAGTCCGGTTCCCACAACCTCGCCCATATAAGTTGGAAGCAGCTTTTGGGTCTTTTCATAAACCACTCCGCAGATAAAAGCGCCCACCATGCTGCCCGGGAAGGCCAGAAGACTTCCGGTTCCCATGAGGTTTCTGATGAGAGAAGTGCAGAATGCCGCCATCACTCCATAAGCAGGCCCTAGGAATACAGCGCAGATAACATTTACCAGATGCTGGATTGGGTAACATTTGGATGCGCCGATGGGGATGGAAAAGCTGGACATGGCTACAGTCAGGGCCACCAGCATGGCAGCTGTTACAGTCTTCTTTACAGTAATTTTCATGATTCATCTCTCCTTATTCGTCAAAAATACTTACAATCTCTCCGTCGAGAATCCGATTCATATTTTTAACGGCGCAGAAATTTCCGCACATGGAGCAGGTGTCCTCCTTCTCCGGCCTGGCTTCCGCACGATAGCGTCTTGCCTTTTCCGGGTCAATAGCCAGAGAAAACATCTTATCCCAGTCCAGATTTTTCCTGGCCAGGCTCATTTCATTGTCCCAGTCAGCCGCGCCGCGGACCCCTTTTGCGATATCAGCCGCATGGGCAGCGATTCGGGAGGCGACGATCCCCTCCTTTACATCGTCCAGATTTGGAAGCCTCAAGTGCTCGGCGGGGGTCACATAGCAGAGGAAGGAAGCCCCGTTTGCCGCCGCAAGGGCGCCTCCGATGGCTGCCGTAATATGGTCGTACCCCGGAGCCACATCGGTCACCAGCGGGCCCAGCACATAAAAGGGCGCGCCTTTACAGATCTCCTTCTGAATTTTCATATTAGCCTCGATCTGATTTAAAGGCATGTGTCCGGGTCCTTCAATGATCACCTGCACATCTTTTTCCCAGGCTCTTCTGGTGAGTTCGCCAAGCGTTACCAGCTCTTCGATCTGGGAAATATCACTGGCGTCCTTAATACATCCGGGGCGGCAGGCGTCGCCAAGACTTAAAGTCACATCATACTGACGGCAGATTTCCAGGATATCATCGTAGTGCTCGTAGAAGGGATTTTCCTTTCCCGTCATTTCCATCCAGGCAAAAATTATGGAACCTCCCCTGGATACAATGTTTGTGAGGCGTTTGTTTTCCTTAAACCGTTTCGCTGTGGACTTGTTGATTCCACAGTGGATAGTCATAAAGTCCACGCCGTCCTTTGCATGCATCCTCACAATATCCAGCCACTCCTCCGTAGTGATGTCCTTTAAGGCCTTGCGGTAATAGACCACCGCGTCGTAAATTGGAACCGTACCGATCATTGCCGGACATTCTTTTGTAAGCCGCCTGCGGAATATTCTGGTATCTCCAAAAGAGCTTAAATCCATGATGGACTCCGCCCCAAGCTTCACGGCGCGGTTTACTTTTTCCACCTCCAAATCCAAATCCTTGCAGTCTCTGGAAGTTCCCAGGTTCACATTGATTTTTGTTTTCAGCATGGAGCCAATTCCGTTGGGGTCAATGGATGTATGTACCTTGTTGCAGGGAATGACAACCTGCCCTCTGGAAACCAGAACACGGATTTCTTCCGCCGCCATCTTCTCCTTCTTCGCCACCGCTTCCATCTCTTTGGTAATAATCCCCTGTCTGGCGGCGTCCATCTGTGTGGTATAGTTGTTCATCTGATTCTCCTTTCGTTGCAAAAAAGCATTTAAAAAGGACATATCCTTTTTGGATATGTCCCACTCATTCTCGCAATACTTCCTACGCCGGCATTATCCGTATCAGGTTCAATAGGTCGGAATCGTTCCTGCATTCCCTCTCAGCCTGCCGCGGCAAGCTCCCTCTTTGTAAATATGAAATTATCTGGATTTCTCTACCCTTTCAGTATAACATAATTTTTCTATATTGCAAGCGTTAATTCAGTGTTCTGTTCAGGGCGCGGAAGCTTCCGGCCAGGTCCCCCTCGGCGCCGTTTCTCTCATAAATCCGGCCGTTCTGTTCATACGTATAAACCCGAATATCATCCAGATAAATTTTCTTGTCCCCGGTGATGGAAATGTTATACTGGTCCTGCCACGGAAATTCCAGAGTATACGTGCCTGCTCCTGTCAGATGTACCTTTTTTGACAGATTTCCCACCTGAATTTTCACATCCGCGCCCGCCTGGTCCGATTCCGCATAAAAATCCACATGGAGCCTGCCGCTTTCCGGAAGGCGGCCTGTGATATTCTGGGAGATACCGCCGTTACTGCCCACCACCGCCATCTTTGTTCCCTTCCGTTCTTCCACTGTACTGCTTCCGGAAAAATTCCATCCCTCTTTTCCCAGGCCAAACTGGCTGTTATACACACAATTATTTACATAATTCCTGTACACCCAGAGCCCGTAACCGCTTGTGGTTTCCAGAAGAACCGGAGTCAGGCTGCGGACAAACGTATCCACCTGGTCCTCCCGGATCTGGGTGTTCGAGGAATAAGCTTCCGTGGAATCCATGTAGAGAAGTTGTTCCACATAAAGCCGTTTGCCTCCGGCCTCGTAAAGATTTCTCAGATTATTCTGCATGGCCTTTAGGGCTGTATCAGCTGTAATTCGATCATTTTCATTTTTCTGTCCCATGGACACACTGTACATGAGAGCCGAATAAGGAGCACCCTCGCACGAGTATGTGGCACTGTGGGAATAGTAGGTGAAGGTGTCTTCTCCCATATATACCCGGTCCCCGTCGGCTCGTATCTCCATGGAAAGTCCCGGAAACACCATCTGAGTTTCCTTCAGAAATCCAATCAGATACTGGTCGTAATATTCGTAAAAGAGCCTTGCGGACGGGTGGCTTCCATAGGGCAGATATACCTCGTCAAAGGACTTAAACGATTCGCCGTACCAGCTGCTCACCTCTTCCAGGGAATACCGCTCCCTAAGATAGACCGTAAATCCGCTTTGCTTTGCCAGGCGGTTTCTTAAACTCATGGAAAAATCCCGGTCCATATACCAGATATAATTCCAGAAATCTTCCCAGGTAATAAAACCACTGTGGAAATTGGGATGGGCCGATGCCGTTTCGTAAAGCCGTCCGGCAAATTTAAGCCATCCGTACCAGTCCTCGCTTCCCTTTTGCGTCACATTATCATACCTAGCCGGAATTTCTGCCGCCCCATAATAATCCCAGGTGTAACCCACCCGCAGAACAACCCAGAGCCCGCAGCTCTCGGCGCATTCCATGATTTGTTCCAGCCGTTCAAAAGCCAATTCATTATAATACTGTTTTTCCCCCATCGGCTGAAACTCCCGCCAGGGCACCGCCAGAATAATGCTGTTGAACCCGTCATCAGCAATTTGCCTTAAATTTTCTTCCATGCGGCTGTCTTCGCTGT